>NZ_LT629762.1:4232500-4592500 GCF_900105155.1 Pseudomonas prosekii | reverse complement strand
AATACGCTCCGATTCAAGAAATATATCCGTGTCGCCGGAGAAGACATCGGGTGACCACAAAATTGCCTCTAAAAAAATGCAGTCCTTTCGACTCATCGCTTCGTCTGCCAAAAAATACGTCCTAAGCTTTTTGAGAATTGGCTCTTCGGGTATATGAGCCAATTGCAACGCCTTCTGCAACGTCCATTCACCATCCGAATAGAGATTGACGTCAATTGTTGCGTCGGTCCCTTCGATCACGCATTTCTCTGCCGCTTCAGCTATCAGTTCTTCAAGCACACGCGTAGACGTTTTCCCCATCACATTTGCCAGCCCTTCAAGACAGGCTTTGGAGGTTGCGCTAACGCGCAGGTGAATCGTTTCTACTTTTTTTCGTACGACCATAGCTGGATTCCAGACGTGTGTGGATTTCAGCAAGCTTGCCACATCACCGGCAGACACACAACGAAGATATGTTGACATCGATGTGGCACCACACTTACTGTGGCACCTCGGATGCAGCAGTCGCTGCGTCATGAAGCAGCAGAGGCCGCCCCTTATGAACCAAACCAACCTCTTAGCACCTATCTCGGTTGGGATAGAAGAAGCCGCACGCTTGATTGGCGTTGCCAGATCCATGCTCTATGAAATGATCAAAAAGGGGGAAATTCAAACATTCAAATTGGGGAGACGAAGGCTGGTACGAGTAAAAACTCTAGAAGCATTCGTCAAGCGACAAGCTCAGGAGAATAGCCGTTGAGTCTTCGTATAGTAGATCTCGCAGGAAACGTTCTTGGCATACTGGTATTGCCAGGAACGGTCCTTTTAGCGGATTTGGAAGCCCTTCGTCGCCTCGGAGTTCACAGAGTTGAGTTGGTAACCATTAACTTTACTGAAGGCTCATCTGATTAAAGGCAGGATCATGGCGGAGACGTGAAAGGCGATTCTGAGATCAGAATCGCCTTTCACATGAATAACAGGGAGACAAGCAGGATAATAAGGTTACGCGCCAAGCTCTTTTTTGATTCTGTAAACAGTGGCTTCGCCGACACTTGCAGCTTGGGCAATCTCTTTAATTGTCATGTTCGAGGCCGTTTGACCTTTGAGAAGCTTTTCTACCCGCTGCCATTTCTCGGTGTTCTTCCGTTTCCCTACAGCCTTCCAGGACGGATCAGCCGCCCTCTTGTTGGCGATGCCCTGCCTGATCCGCTCTACACGCTTTTCTTGATCAAGGCGGGCCATCGTCGCCATCAGATCAATGAGCATGTTATTGATCACGTGCATTACAGAACCCGCAATATCACTGCGCCCACTAGAGTGGCTGTCCAGATGTTCCCAACTAGTAGGTAGGTCAGCTACCACTAGCCTCAAACCTTTTGAATTGATCGTTCCTTTGAGGGTTTCCCAATCCGTTTGGCTGAGCCGAGAAAGGCGATCCACCGACTCAACACACAAGACTTGTCCAGACTCCGCACTGGTCAACAGCCTGTGGAGTTCAGGCCGTTGCAATTTGGTGCCGGAGAAATTGTCGGCATAGATCCCTGCCACCTCGTAGTTTCGGCTGGCTGCAAAAGCCAGCAAATCTGCGCGAGCCCGGTTCGCATCCTGATCTTGTGTTGACGCTCGGAGATAGAGGTGTGCAGAGACCATGGAAGAAAACCCTCATTAAGACATGCAAATGTATAGCGCAATGATAATCTATCATTTAGAGATACGCTAGTATCTATTTGAGAGTCTTCCTTTCTGCTTCTATCATTCTCGTAACGGTAGACTTCTTTGACAGTGATTATCGCGTCAAATTGAGAATCCCGGCGATGCTGGTCTGAAGCTTTTTTTAGAGGGTTATCCACCGCCACTGGCGTTGTTATGTGCTATGGCCGAACCAATTGAAATTGCCGAAGGAGCAACTTCTGAATTGCTGCGGCTAACGCGGTCTGATTGGAGTAGCAAGGATCAGAGCGATGGGAAAGCCTGCCAATCTGGGCAGGCTTCTGATTTTGAACTCTCGATTTAACGACTCAAGCCGAATTGACGCTATATGCCGAAGTTATATGCCATCAACATACACGTCGCATTCATCAATTACGTATTGCGGGACAAGCTGAAATTGAGACGGGTTTAGCTGATAGATGTAATTATTCTCAATATGAAATGCTTCGTTTATAAATTTTCTAATTACATCTGATTCAATCTCAGAGGGCTTGTCGTCGAACAGAACTCTATATAGATGCAACTTTTCGTAATTGTTCTCTGAGGCAAAATAGAGCGCTTTCATTTGTTGATCATCATTCAGTAAAGCGAGGATTGCTGCATAATCGAATGTCGGAATAAATCTTTGAATATGCGTTACGCCCTCCACCACCTCATCCTCCGTTAAATCAATAAAACCATTTTGACCGATACGCGACGGATTATTTCTTTTGTGGAACAAGCTAGAAAGTATATCAAAGCTAAATCTTTTATTACTGGTTATTTCATAGTAACGTCGCAAATACACAAGTCGATTAATTTCCGGGATCGGCAGCTGCGCATTATCTATCGCTATGTCAATAAATGTTTTAATATCAGAGCGCGCTATAGGAACTTCGGTCAGCACCCCTCCTTTATTCTCAAGGAAAGCCACGGTCGGCTTACTGAAGCGGTCAGGGTGATGAAGCATCATGTCTACAACGGGTTCAAAATCATGGGTCAGTAAAAGTACAGTTTTGTCTTTGAACGAGTTATCTTTCCTAAAAAGAGCGTCCACGATGGCATATTTTTTGTTTTTATCAAAAGATGATATTGGATCGTCCAGAACTACTAGATCTGCACCACTTTTCAGGCAGTCATACATAAATAAAACTAGAGAAAAAGCATTGCGCTCACCATAGCTCAAGTGAGATTTAACATTTTCGATTTCACTGTCAACGGTATTGTGTATAAGTCGAAGTTGATAAGTTTCTCCAATTTCAATTATTTTTACCGAATAATGATAACCTGCGTTACGCAAGAAGTCGTTAATGCCAGTACTGTTTTTTTTAACTAGCTTTTCTATTAGAATTTTCTGCTTTGCAATTCCGCCCTGTAGCTTTCCTGCTTTCTCAAGTAAACAGTCAACCCCGCGATTCACAATGTCGATTTTCTCAGCTGAGGATGATGAGTTAAGGTGAACATATAGACTTAAGTCAATCTTATGTTTTTTGACCTCTTCAATTATGCCATCTACGTTTTTTAAGGAAGAAAACCCAAGATTCGTCGCTTTTCCCAAATCGGCAGCTAATTGCTCGATTTGCCGCCGAACCTCAACAATATACGCAGCTTCAGCGTCAGAGTAGCCGTCGATATTAGTTATAAACTCAGCGATCTTCTTTCGCGTTTCGTCGGAAAAATATTTATCGAGCTTTGAGAATGTGACGATTGCCTTGTTTAGGCTTTCGACTGATTTAGCATCATAGACGTCGGTCACCTTCAATATTAGCTCACGAGTATCAGCCACATCATGTGTACAATAAGGGCAGTCAGAAGATATGTCTAAGAAATCTTTTCCTTCCTGCTGCCATTTGATCCATTTGTAGTTTTGCTCGCATTGAATTAGATTTGTGTACTTTTCCAGCCCTGTTGGGATTGAGGATACACGATTGCCACCTTTAAAAGCTTTCGCAATATTGCTTGAAGCGTGCAGTCCAGACTTAACTTGCTTTCCAAACGCCAGCAGCAATTCACCAAGGTCGGAAATTAGTTGTGAAATTTCCGGGTCGGACGTAAGTAAGTTTTTTGTTTCACTTGTGAGTACTGCAATTTCCTGCATTCCCGCCTCATAATCGGCGCCTCGAATAAAAATATCGAAACTGCCTTTGATGAGCTCTGTTGGCTGAAATACGAAATCGTTGATATAGCCTTCATCAAATACACGGAGGTTCGAAAAAGTATCAGTACCTGTAACAGTCGGCTCTAATGGCGATGCACCATAGCCTTTAAATGGCGTGAGATCCTTCAATCTCTTACCACCGTCCGACCGGTCCCCAATCGAGAACGAAATAGCTTTTGCTACGGTACTTTTTCCCGTTCCATTAGTTGCGTATTTAATATTTAGTTGATTGGGTGTCAACTCAATACCGCCAGAATCGATATTGTTGCAATTTTTAACTTCAATAAACATTCTGCACTCCCTGTCATGATTGCGTAGAGACAGCATAGTGCATTTTCGCCATAAGTACAGCCTACCAAGACCTAATCGCTTTTGATACTTTACCTCGCTACAGCCACCGTGTGTAGTGCGAAAAGGTTAATCTTGAACCCCACAAAATCACGAAAGGCGGTATAGGTAAGGGATAACTGTTTTTAATCCTCTCGACGAAACTTCTATGACATGTACATCATATGCTCTTCAAATGCGTCGGGGTGATATTCGGAACAGCCTGTAAGATCAATAGAGCTGATACGAAAAGTGTAATCTCCCTTTCTAGTTTCCGTGTACTTATCTACTACACTAGAAAGCATTTTCTTATCAATTTTTTTCCCTACTAAACAATCAGCCGTTTGCAGGTACAAAAAGTCTTTAAAGGACGAGTACTTAGCTTTACCCGCCTTTCTCATGAACCTATTTTCGTGACGGATGGCATCGCGCCCGTATGTTTTATAAATTTCAGATAGTTCAGGTTGATAACCGGCGTTTAATAAAGCAGCGGCTCCCGCCAAGAATACACTTTTCATATACTCGCAGTTTTCCGCCCAAGAGCCCGATGCGTCGCGTGATATGCGACTTAACTCCTCCAAGTATATAAGCACTTTAGATCTGTTTTTTCTTGGAGGCAGATAAAATCCGTTTAACTTGACTCCATGCAATTCAGCTTTGATCGAAGAGAGACCAAAGGAAGGCATGCTAATTAGATTTTCTCTTGTATACTTTCCAGTCTTATCTAGCTTTATTATTGAATCAATAATTTTTATCTTGCCATATTGGTTAACAGGATAGGTTTTGACATACTCAAGCAAAACCCCACCCAGAAATTTCATTAATAGTTTTAGAGTATTTTTATCGCTAGTTTCTTTAGAAATAGACCATTTGTCGTTAAGCTCTGTACGGCTTATCGAATAGCCCGCGCCCTCAAAACTTTTCTTACCAAACTTTCTATTTTGGGCAGACCCACCATAGAAGAGATTAAGCGGATGAAGAAGTCCTATTCTATCGTAACCATTAACTGGATATACATGGTTTATCTCCATATTTCCTTTTGGATGGCTACAAATTAGTTGTATCAGCTCCCTTAATGAATCAACAGTATGCATAGACATTATCTGAACTGTACCTGCGCGTTTGCATTCTCGCGCAATGTAAAGCCATTCTTTATTCACAGGAAGATTACTTAATCTCTTAGTTTGACGGGTACCGATATTTTTCTTACGACGATTATGCATCTGTTTGTGAGACTCACAACAGTACTTCTTCCTATAATATTGGGGAGACCCACGATTTATAACCTTTCCACAGTAATCGCAATATTTATCTTTCACCTTCACTCCACTACATCTAGTTGCTCTCCGTCATTATTTACAGTTTTTACAAGTCACTTCCGCCATCCAGACAAGGGCCTTCAGGAGTGAGCCGTATACTTTTAAATGACTAGCGACCTTTAATTGGAGTCGTAACATTTCGTAGTTTCTATAAACTTCTTAACACACCGTGTACTTTGAGAGTCCAAGCAGGGTTCGATGTGATTTTCAGGTTAGCAAGCACCCTAATAAACTTTCTATGCATGAACCTGCGGTTTTATAGCTCTATACGTCTCTGTCGTGTAAGAACTGCTAGCGCAATGGAAGAATTGATTCGAACTAGCGCTTGGAAACTTGCACAGCATAGTTGTCACACCGTTCAAGTGCTACTTAGCACACCCAGGAGTCAAATCTCTGCAAATAAGGACGATAGATCGACTTTCAGCGCGTCAGCGAGCGTTTTGATTGCATCTAGGCTGGGATTAGCTCCCCCGGTCTCGATTCTCGACATGTAGGTACGGGCGAAACCACACCTGTCCGCGAAGGCTTCTTGGGTCATGCCTGTGGCAAGACGAAGCTCACGTACTCGATGACCGAAGCGATGGCGTAGGGAGGAAGAAGGCATTCCCATATCGTGTGCTGATGTGATCTAATCGTGAACACACTAATCGTGACATCGCGCGTTTTTGGATGCTTATGGCAGAAGCTAAAGCTTCTAAGCCTGTTTGAGGGATGTGGGAGAGGGTATGGGGCTAAGCCGTTATGCCTACTCTCGTTTTTTTTCAGAGGAGGGATCTTTCAGGATGGTTATTCACCGGACTATAGCGCTACTACTGGCAGTGGTTACCAGCAACTCAATAGCTGCAAGCTTCGACTGTGCTAAAGCGAGCAATTTTGCCGAAAAGGAAATTTGCCGCGACGGCTACCTTTCCAGCCTCGACACATCCCTCAGTCAAAACTACAAAGCTGCGTTGCTGAAGGCTTCTGACCGACAGGACGCTCTTATCGAGTCCCAGCATGAATGGCTTGCTACTCGAAACCAGTGCACTACACAAAAATGTCTCGATAAAGCAATGGTCACTCGATTCAAGGCGATTGAAGACTTTACGAGGGCCGAAATAGGGCGAAAACTGGAATCAGAACAGCAACAGCAAGCGGCCAAATCTCAAGCTGAGAACGCCGATCGAGCTCGACGCAAACACGAGGCATATGTAGCAGAAGAGCAGGCTTATCAACACCGGCGACAGGCGGCACAGCAGCAGACCGTCTATTCTCAGTCGAATACCGCCTCTGTTTCATCTACCTATCAAACACCAGCCTATCAGACAGCCCAGCAACCGCAAACTCAAGTCGCAGCGACTCGTGAAGAAACGCTTTGGCAGCAAATATTCAGCGTTTTATGGAAGTGTGCGCTGATAGTAGCGGTCGTAATGTCCTGCTGGGCGGTTAAGCGGCACCGCAGAGAGGAAGCCACTATCTACAATAACTATACAGATGCAACGATCACTAATTTGCTGCCAGTCACTGGCTGGGGTATAGGCCTTCTCTGTGGCTGGCTCGGATTGCCTCATCAAGTGTACCAAGTGTGTGTAGTCACCGGGGTACTGTCGGCGGTATTTTTTGCAGTATATACAGCATTCAAAAGTAATCGCGGCGGTCTAAATATCTTACTAACTATTGTCGCGAAGTTAACGTTTGTATCTGTGTTTTACGTTGTCATGGGATTCCTGATACTTTCATTTTTTGGTGGAGCTCGAAGAAAAGGGGAATCTCTAACGCAGGCAGAGGCCCGACGACGCAGAGAGTCAAGAAATACTAAAGTTCAGATAGTAGCTGTGTCTGCGGGATATACTTTCTTTACCGCATGGCTTTGCCGTAGGGCTGAATTTACGTCTCTATCCGAATGTTTAGAACTTGACCCTGCACTATATTCTGCCTGACCGTCTGCGCAAGTCATTATATAGAAACATACGTGACGTTCTGATTCGAGCGTCATAAACCATAGAGCGTGTTCCGGGTTGGATTGCCCTCAAAGCCCCCCCGCGTTGAACATCAAAAATTGGAGTTGTATTCATGCGCCATCACATTATAGCAACCGCTCTCCTTGTAGCTTTTTGCTCCCCCTCCGTATTTGCAAAAAGCGAATATTCTGCTGCATACAGTGCTTGCACTGATAAGTCAGGCGGTAACACATCCGCGCTTAGCGATTGCAGCTATGCAGAGTTAGTCAAGCAAAATGCCCGGATGGATAAGGCTTATAAGTCGGCGATTACTGTCTTACCTGTCGGGAAGATGAGGAAATTGCAAGAAGGCCAAGCTCTATGGGTGAAGTTTCGAAAGGCTGATTGCAGCATGTACTATTCCCTCACCGGAGGCACGATGGACCTTCTAGAAGGGGCGGGGTGCGAACTGAGTATGACCTTGGAGCGTGCAGACACGCTGGAATGGTTTGCTAAGAACGGCGCCGGGAAAGATGAAGAGGCTGAGAGCGACGCGTTGTGAGTGTTAGCCTGCAATAACAAGCGTCCAGCTCGCTCACTCAGATGAATAAAACGTAAAAGGCCCCGCCTGAGAGATTCAGAGCGGGGCCTTTTTGATCGGAGCACTGTCACGCGGCTGTCACCGCTTCGATAGAGAAATTAGATCACGACGGCTTCTGGTTTAACTATAGATTGTAGATCTATGTAAGGTAGCCCCTCAATCATGGTGTCGCAAAAATGTCTCATGAAGAAGAAATACCAAGCCAGTTGGCTACGTTGTAATACTGCGGGATTATAATCCTCTGGCACAGAAGCTAAGGACACAATGCTATGCAGGTCTTGAATCGTGTACTGATGATCTGGTGAGTCGACTTCACCAGGTGCTATACATGCTCGAATCAGTGCCACTGCCAACTCCGCCAACCCAAGCCTACCGCCTAGATGGGTCCACCAGTCTTTCCCGATTCGTATCCCGGCTTCAACTTCGATTCCGTTATAGGTAAAACTACAATCCCAACGCCCTTTAGGTGATGTAGTAAAACACTCTGAGCCCAGCTTTAATTCGAGATTCTTAAAAATGTGCCAGTCTTTTTTATTTGATAGCTTCTGTGTGCCGTAGAGTACGCCATACGTAAACTCAACTTTTTGTACACTATGTTCGTGGGCCCAAGCTTGAAGGTTACTGATGATCGCATCGGCAAAATTTTCGCTCATCTCATCATTGAGACAACGAGGTCCGCTTTTTAGCGTTACAACTTGTACTTTGTCTTCCGCCACATGCAGGCCATCTAAAGCCGAATTGGCTGAATGCATCTGACTTAGAACTGGCGTCCAGTCATATATGGGTAATGCCACAACCTCAACGGCCCGACCAGCAGAGGTCTCCATCGATGAAAATAGTTTCGCTGGGAGAATGTCGTGCTCTATCTCGCTGACACGAGTGTAACGATTTTTCCTAGCATGCATCATTAAAACATAGGGGCTAGTAGAGAATTTTGCAAAATTCGCATCACCATCTATGAGCGAACCTACATGCTGGTCTATTTTTCGCCTAAAATGCTCTTCCATCCTTAAAGCTCGGGCGCGGGAAGCCATATTAAGGTCAACCGCCATAAGCTGCTCAAGCAATTCGCTTTTCGAAAAAACGATACTTTCAGCTTTGGGTAGACCCGGGTGCCTCTTCGCCATTTTTTTACTCCGTATGAAATTATGCCAATGACCTTATCAGTCTCTTGGTCTTTGACTTTCCGTAGTCCGCGTCGTCAGTTTCTTTATCCCAAACGATAGTTTTACCGTTTTTGAACCAACGCCGAGTTCTCACGTGAGACTGGATGTATACGATTCTAAATGCATCTGGAGCCTTCTCGAGGGGTTTCCAGCCGTTAGCCTCCAGAAGATCAAAACATTCAGCGATAACATGTCCTGCCACGGCTCCAAGTCGCACAGGAACCGCATTTCCAATTTGGGCATACTTGTCCACCGTCTTTCCAGAAAATTGCCAATAATCCGGAAACCCTTGTATGCGCGCATACTCTCTTACAGATAATGCACGAGTATGGACAGGGTGGCATAGGGAAGTACTGGAATGGTTAGGCATAGTGACAAGGGTTGGGCAAGGTAGCTCCATGGTAAGTCTCCGCCACCAGCCGGATCTCCCCCCTTTGGCATGCCATGCTTTGCCCATAGATTCCTTTTGGATCTCCTCCGGAAGACTTCTCCAATTCGAACCTTCAGGAACCAATGAAAGAAACCCTTTCTTTCTGGGACTGAAATCCATAATCTCAGGATTTGATTCGTCTAAATCGGATATAACATCCCCCAAGGTTTTCCAGCGTTTAAGCTGTAAGGGCTTGGAAAATAAATCCTCTCCCACCAATGCGTCGGAACTAGGTCCATGTGTTGGGTCAGGAAATGCAACCTGTGCACCGAACCTATTGCCAATGAATAGCACCCTTTCCCGGATTTGTGGTGCTCCATAGTTAACAGAGTTAACTTCAAATATGTCCAGGTGGTACTCCGAGTTTTCTAGCTTTTGAAGATCTTGGGAAAATAGTCTCATGACAGACCCAGGCATCTCTTCAAAGGATAGCTCCGGCCCTTTCGGTGGGCGATCCGCTATAGGACGATGACGAAGAGCTGCGGATATCAGCCCTCGGACGTTCTCCATAATAAAAAATTTTGGTTGCATAACTTCGACAAACTTCAAGAACTGCCAAAGTAATGTCCCTCGGGGATCTTGGACAGTTCCCCGATTTCCAGCCGTGCTGAATGATTGGCAAGGCGGACCGCCTACTAAGACATCTAACTCGCCGGGCTTTAATCCCGTTGCTGCGAGTACTTCGTAAGGGTCGATATTTGAAATATCCCCCTCATAAATCTTGAGGTTAGCGGGAAGGTGTCCAGCTTCTCTGTTTAGACGAATAGTGTCGCAATAGGCAGGGACTTTTTCTACGCATGCTAGAAGCTCATACCGATCAGTTTCCTTAAGGCCGAGATCAAGTCCCATTCCACCTGAAAACAGCGATATAACCTTTAGCTTTTTCACAATCATCATTTCCACTCATGCTGTAGCTCAACAGATCCAAATGAAAAGCCTTTTTTGAGGTTTTCATGAGGCTGGAGCAAGGACGGAGCATGGTAACTCAATGGTGAAGCTGGTTGCGAACAATCACCCCCAACCTCAGCTCACGGTGAGAATTCTGGCTTTCGAGACGATTGGGACGGTCACTGGAATTGGTGTCCAGGCAAAATTCGACTCATGCCCCGATATCCCGATGTAAGGAACTAGGGCCGAGAGGGGATTTCTTGGAGCCGGATGTTAGCCTTGCACCCGCCTTGCACCCGCCCTGCCCCCATGAACCTTTTGCTCTCTTCGCGTGAATCGCTGGAGAGCTTGAATAATATGGTGTCCCAGGGCAGGTTCGAACTGCCAACCTTCCCCTTAGGAGGGGGATGCTCTATCCAATTGAGCTACTGAGACACGAATCGCCCGCGAGGACCGCGGTACGAAGGACGGCGAGCATGGTAACGGGCAGCCCCGTGTTTGTCATGTCGTCCACAGCCTTTTTAAGTATAGGCAAAAGCATCAGCACCTTTGCGCGCCGTGCAAAATGCACCCCCTCCAAAACGCCATCATTGCAAATTGCACTAGCACCCCTCCCCGAACACAAGATAACTAGTTGTTTTTAAAGGATTTATAACGCATTAGACTGTTGGCACGGTGGCTGCTTTAGATCTACTCCAAGAACAATGGAGGATAGCCCCATGAACAGCGCTCTCTTAATCTCGAACGCAATAGCCCTGACGGTGCTGCTTGGCTTTCAATTTGCCCCCGAGAATGACGCTGAAATGGTGGCTCGGCGCATGCCGCACTACCTTCAACTGCAGAAAGCGCCGCAATTGGCCGTGATGAATGACCGCCAAGCTTCTGCTAATAAAGAAGTCAGCCAGCAAACCACACTGACCCAGCATTCTTCCGACCGTTTGATTTTTTGACTTTCACCAGGAGCACCGCAATGTCCAAATCAGCCACTGGATTTCTGATCCTGACTTTGCTGAGCGGCATTTTTCATTTGTCTATCGCTGAAAATTCCACTGCTACGCTGCCGCTGATCGCGTGTGCAGTATTTGGCGCACTGTTTTTACTGGCGTTGATCGCCGGGCGACGCATCAAATTCGATCCGGTTTTACGCTAGAGCTGAGCAGATCCAATAGGCGGATAACTGTGATATCCAAGTCGCCAGAGTTATCAAGCCGATGGATGACGGGACCACCGCTCGAGTCATCCGCAACGAAAAGCTCATTGCGCCGAAGCCTGGCTTCGATTTCCTCGCGAGTTTCACGTCCCCGCCGCAACAGCCGCTTCCGTAGCACGTCGGTTTCCACTGTCAGCAAAATCGGGAGCAATGCCGGATAACGCTCCAACGCAATCGGCAGATGCCCCCGAGATCCGTTGACCAGTACATACCGACCATCCTCAAGCCATTGATCAATACGCGCAGGGATGCCGTAATCCAAGCCATTCGCACTCCAATACAGCGCAAAACTCCCCTCCTCCCTCAGGCGTTGAAATTCTGCCGGGGTAACGCCAACCGCATCCTCGCCAACTGATTCGGCCGAACGAGTAATAACCCGGCGAGCGACCTCACACCCTGCCGCTAGCAAAGGCTCGCGAGCCGCCTCAATCAAGCTGTCCTTGCCCGACCCGGATGGCCCAATCAGATAAATCAGCCTGCCATCCATCTTGAAATCATCCCGCACAGCGCAGCGCCACTAGTAAATCGGCCATTTGCCACTATCCTTCAAAAGGTAAGGAACATTGATCGAATCCGCATAGCATGCGCCTTCAAACGGTTTTGAACATCACCGGGAGGCAAGAGGACGCGGCCAGAGGTGTGGTCAAAGCGGTTTTTCAAACCAGTCCGCATTTCTGATAATTGGTGCTGGCATAAAGCCTTTATCCAGTTCAATATTTGTCACAGAATTGACGCCAATGATCTGGCAATTTTGAGGCATGATGCGAGCCTCTATCAATTCAGGTTGAACATTTGGCCAGAGTGCTTGTCCTATCAGACATCCTGCGGCCAATCCCGAGAACCGCTCCCCTGAACTAACCGGTTAAATATATGCGCCCATTGAAACAGGCAATTTATTCCAGCCGTACGGCTGACAAGTTCGTCGTACGTCTGCCAGACGGAATGCGTGAACGCATTGCCGAGGTGGCTCGCAATCATCATCGCAGCATGAACTCCGAAATCATTGCGCGCCTTGAGCAGAGTCTTATTCAGGAAGGCGCACTGGGCGAAGAATTGAGCATGCGTCTGGACAGCCCGGAGCTGTCGCTGCACGAACGCGAATTGCTGCAACGTTTCCGTCAACTGTCCCACCGTCAGCAGAACGCATTGGTTTCGCTGATCGCTCACGACGCTGAGATGGCCGCAGACGCGTCCTGATCCATAGCAAAAAATTCAAGCCAGCATAATTGCTGGCTTTTTTTTGCCTTGAATTTGAGGCACAAAAAAAAACCCGCCAATCTGGCGGGCCTTGAAGTAACGGATCAGAGCAGGAAAATTGTCGCCAAGCCAAGGAAGATGAAGAACCCACCGCTGTCGGTCATGGCCGTGATCATCACACTGGCGCCCATTGCCGGGTCGCGCCCCAAGCGGGCCAGCGTCATGGGGATCAACACGCCCATCAATGCCGCCAGCAACAAGTTAAGTGTCATCGCCGCAGTCATCACCACGCCCAGCGACCAACTGCCGTAAAGCAGATAGGCGACAACCCCGATCACCCCACCCCAGACCACGCCATTGATCAAACCGACCGCCAATTCCTTGCGCATCAGCCGCGAGGTGTTGCCGGTGCTGACCTGGTCCAGCGCCATGGCCCGCACGATCATGGTGATCGTCTGGTTACCCGAGTTGCCGCCGATGCCCGCAACGATCGGCATCAGTGCCGCAAGTGCCACCAGCTTCTCGATGGAGCCCTCGAACAGGCCGATAACCCGCGACGCGACAAACGCTGTCACAAGGTTCACCGCCAGCCAGGACCAGCGGTTACGCAGGGATTTCCAGACCGAGGCGAAGATGTCTTCTTCTTCGCGCAGACCGGCCATGTTGAGAACTTCGTTTTCGCTCTCTTCACGGATCAGATCGACCATCTCATCGATAGTCAGACGACCGATCAGCTTGCCGTTTTTGTCGACTACCGGCGCGGAGATCAAGTCATAACGCTCGAACGCCTGCGCAGCGTCGTAGGCGTCCTCGTCCGGGTGAAAACTCACCGGATCGCTGGCCATGACGTCGGCCACCTTCTTGTCCGGATCGTTGACCAGCAACCGCTTGATCGGCAACACGCCCTTGAGCACGCCGTCGTAGTCGACGACAAACAATTTGTCGGTGTGGCCCGGCAATTCCTTGAGGCGACGCAGATAACGCAGAACCACTTCGAGACTGACATCCTCGCGGATCGTCACCATCTCAAAGTCCATCAGTGCGCCGACCTGCTCCTCGTCATAGGACAACGCGGAGCGCACGCGCTCACGCTGCTGGCCATCGAGGGTTTCCATCAGCTCATGGACGACGTCGCGCGGCAGCTCGGAAGCCAGGTCAGCGAGTTCGTCGGCATCCATGTCCTTGGCGGCGGCCAGGAGTTCGTGATCGTCCATGTCGGCGATCAGCGTTTCACGCACCGAATCGGATACTTCGAGCAGAATGTCGCCGTCACGATCAGCCTTGACCAACTGCCAAAGCGTCAGACGATCGTCCAGCGGCAGGGCTTCAAGAATGTAAGCGACGTCGGCGGAGTGCAGGTCGTCGAGTTTGCGCTGCAGCTCGACGAGGTTCTGCCGGTGAACCAGGTTCTCGACCCGGTCGTGATGCGGACCTTCCTGGCGATGAGTCAGGTCTTCGACTACCCGCTGACGCTGCAACAGCTCAACAACTTGAGCGAGGCGGTCTTGCAGGCTTTCTTGCGTTTTCTTTACTTCAACTTCGGACATAGGCGAACTCCACTCCCAGCAGCGGGGCACGCCGGAAGAATCAATCAGTCAATTCATGATTGGAAAAACGGGTTACTAAACAACTACTGGGTAAGTCCATGGAGGTATTCCATAAGCCCCGGCGGGGCTGACGGGCGCAATGATACACCGCCTGACGGTTTAAGACGTTAAAAAATCGTGGCTGAAACAAGCGCTTGCAAGACAAACCTGAGCGCTGTCCTTATCCATACAGGTGCGACGACTTATCCTGAAAAGAAAACACACAGGCGCTTCAAAAAGGAGCGTCTACCCTTCAGTCACAACGTCATGGAGGACGTCGAAATGCCGCTGATTCTGCTGTTGATCGCCCTGCTCTGCCTTTTACCCAAAGCTTATGCTGCAACCATTCACCGCTGCGAGTCAGCCGATGGACAAGTGACCTTCACCACCATGAGCTGCAAGACTGAGGAAAGTCTTTCAGTACAGACCGTGAGCCCATTCATGCCTGGCACGGTCGTAGCGATCATGCCGGAAAGATCCAATACCAGAAGGAGGGAGCCAACGATTGTCGGCCGATCAGAGGATAAATGTGGAAACTTGATCAACGCCAAGCAAAGGCGTGAAGCGATCATCAATCAGCGCGTCGTTGCCGGCATGAGCCAACAGGATGTCGAAAGCGCGCTCGGTAAACCGCACAAGATCAATATTCGCAATTCATCCACGCGCTACAGCTATGACCTCAAGCGAGGCCGCACCGCCCAGGTGGAGTTCGATGAGAAAGGATGCGTGAAAGGAAAAGCCAAATCCCAGACGGCAAAAAGCCCGCGTTAGACGCAGGCTTTTTGGTGTTTGGTGCACTCGACAGGATTCGAACCTGTGACCGCTCGGTTCGTAGCCGAGTACTCTATCCAGCTGAGCTACGAGTGCATTTTGTGTTTTTAAACCAGACCACAACTGGTTGAAGCAAAGTTGCCTGCATTACTGCAAACAACTCTTAAATGGTGCACTCGACAGGATTCGAACCTGTGACCGCTCGGTTCGTAGCCGAGTACTCTATCCAGCTGAGCTACGAGTGCATTTGTTGCCGCGCATTATAGGCCGTCTAATCTCTATGTCAACCGCTTTTTTCTAGTAATTTCAACAACTTACCGAAGAAGCTAGATTACAACGTACTACGCAAATAATGGCGGAGAACGGGGGATTCGAACCCCCGACACCCTTTTGAGGTGTACTCCCTTAGCAGGGGAGCGCCTTCGGCCACTCGGCCAGCTCTCCGCAACACGGGGCGTATCTTAACCAACCTTTTCCCCGTTTGCAAACATAAAAAACGATAAAAATTAATGGCTTGGTTCGTCGTCCTTCTCTTTCTTGATCCGCAAGTAGATTTCCTCGCGGTGAACAGCAACCTCTTTAGGCGCGTTAACGCCAATACGCACTTGATTTCCTTTGACGCCGAGCACGGTTACAGTGATTTCGCCATCACCAATAATCAGGCTTTCTGCGCACCGACGAGTCAGAATCAGCATACCTTTCTCCTCACGCATTTCATTTCAGGGACAACAGTCTGCAAAAAAAAGGCACTCGACCTACAACCGGAGCGGTCGCAGCCCTGCATGCCTGAGTATTGACCAGCGCGAGCAAAAGAACAGAGTCCTGGCCCGCGCCATTCAAAAAAGACGAAGGGCGCGGTCAGACCGCGCCCTTCGGCAAACGCATCACTCGCCTTGACGGGCCGGTGCGTCCAGTTCGAAAGCCGTGTGCAGAGCGCGCACAGCCAGTTCCAGGTATTTCTCTTCGATCACTACCGAAACCTTGATTTCCGAGGTCGAGATCATCTGGATGTTGATGCTTTCCTTGGCCAGCGATTCAAACATGCGGCTCGCCACGCCTGCGTGAGAACGCATGCCGACGCCGACGATCGAGACCTTGGCGATCTTGATGTCACCGACCACTTCACGGGCACCGATCTCGCGAGCGGTGTTTTCCAGTACCGTTTGCGCGGCCTGGAAGTCGTTACGGTGGACAGTGAAGGTGAAGTCGGTGGTGTTATCGTGCGCAACGTTCTGCACGATCATGTCGACTTCAATGTTCGCGCCGCTGATTGGTCCAAGGATCTTGAACGCAACGCCCGGGGTGTCTGGCACGCCACGGATGGTCAGCTTGGCTTCATCGCGGTTGAAAGCGATGCCGGAAATGATCGGCTGTTCCATGGTTTCCTCTTCATCAATAGTAATGAGGGTGCCCGGACCCTCCTTGAAGCTGTGCAGTACGCGCAGCGGAACGTTGTACTTGCCGGCGAATTCCACCGCGCGAATCTGCAACACCTTGGAACCGAGGCTGGCCATTTCCAGCATCTCTTCAAAGGTGATCTTGTCCAGGCGCTGGGCCACGGAGACAACGCGCGGATCGGTGGTATAGACGCCATCGACATCGGTGTAGATCTGGCATTCGTCAGCCTTCAACGCTGCTGCCAGCGCCACACCGGTAGTGTCGGAGCCGCCACGCCCGAGGGTGGTGATGTTGCCGTGCTCGTCGACGCCCTGGAAACCGGCGACAACCACCACGCGACCCGCCTTCAAGTCACCGCGAATCTTCTGATCGTCAATCTGCAAGATACGCGCTTTATTGTGCGCGCTGTCTGTCAGGATTCGGACCTGATTACCGGTGTAGGACACCGCTGGCACGCCACGCTTGATCAGCGCCATTGCCAACAGGGCAATCGTCACCTGCTCACCGGTGGAAACAATCACGTCCAGTTCGCGCGGAACCGGTTGCCCGTCGCCACTGATTTGCTTGGCCAGATCGATCAGACGGTTGGTCTCGCCGCTCATTGCAGACAGCACAACCACCAGGTCATCGCCGGCATCGCGGAATTTCTTAACCTTGTCGGCGACCTGCTCGATTCTCTCGACAGTGCCGACCGAGGTGCCTCCAAATTTCTGTACGATCAAAGCCATTTCAAAGCCGCCTCTGCCCATGAAGGGCGCCCAATAATCACTCAAACAGTTGCCGGGCGCGCTACTAGACCGCGCGCCCGGCAAACCGCCTTATAAACCCTGCTCTACAAATGGAACGGTCAGGGCCAGTGCCGCGTCCAGTGCGCCGGCGTCTACACCACCGCCCTGCGCCATATCCGGACGACCACCGCCCTTCCCGCCCACTGCCGCAGCGGCTTGCTTCATCAAATCACCGGCTTTGAGTTGGCCAGTCAGGTCTTTGGTTACGCCTGCAACCAGAACGACCTTTTCCTCATGGACACTGCCGAGCAGGATCACTGCGCGGCCGAGTTTGTTTTTCAATTGATCGACCAGCGCCAGCAGCGCCTTGCCGTCCTGACCGTCCAGACGCACGGCCAAGACTTTCACGCCTTTGACATCCAGCGCCGAGGCCGACAGATCGTCGCCCGCCGCGCTGGCAGCCTTGGCTTGCAACTGCTCGAGTTGCTTCTCCAGCAGACGGTTGCGCTCAAGCACAGCCGACAGCTTGTCGATCAGGTTGTCGCGGCTACCCTTGACCAGGTTGGCCGCTTCCTTGAGTTGTTCTTCGGCAGCGTTCAGGTACGCCAGCGCCGCAGCGCCAGTGATCGCCTCGATACGACGCACGCCGGAAGCCACACCACCTTCGCTGACGATCTTCAGCAGACCGATGTCGCCGGTACGGCTGGCGTGAATGCCGCCACACAATTCGACGGAGAACGCGCCGCCCATACTCAGCACGCGCACGTTGTCGCCGTACTTCTCGCCAAACAGCGCCATGGCGCCTTTTTGCTTGGCGGACTCGATGTCGGTTTCTTCGGTTTCAACGGCGGAGTTCTTGCGAATCTCGGCGTTGACGATGTCTTCCAGGGCTTTCAACTGCTCAGGCTTGATCGCCTCGAAGTGGCTGAAGTCAAAGCGCAGGCGCTGACTGTCGACCAACGAACCTTTCTGCTGAACGTGCTCGCCCAACACCTGACGCAACGCCGCGTGCAGCAAGTGCGTCGCCGAGTGGTTCAACGCCGTGGCGTGACGCACTTCGGCATCGACATGGGTTTCAACCGGGGCGCCGACCGTCAGGCTGCCGAGTGCCAGCACGCCGTGGTGCAGGAACGCGCCGCCAGTCTTGGTGGTGTCGCGCACGTCAAAACGGCTGCTGCCGACTTGCAGGTAACCGCAGTCGCCAATCTGGCCGCCCGATTCAGCGTAGAACGGCGTCTGGTCGAGTACGACCACGCCTTCTTCACCTTCACTCAAGACGTCAACCGAGCGCCCTTCTTTATAGATAGCAACAATCTTCGCCGAACCGCTGGTGGCCTTGTAGCCGGTGAACTCGGTCGCCACGTCAACCTTGACCAGGGTGTTGTAGTCGAGGCCAAACGAACTGGCCGACCGCGCGCGTACACGCTGGGCTTCCATTTCGCGTTCGAAGCCGACTTCATCGACGGTCAAGTTGCGCTCGCGAGCGATGTCGGCGGTCAGGTCCATCGGGAAACCGTAAGTGTCATACAGCTTGAACACCACGTCGCCCGGCACCACGGTGCCTTTGAGTTCCAGCAGATCTTGCTCGAGAATCTTCAAGCCGTGCTCCAGCGTCTTGGAGAACTGCTCTTCTTCAGCCTTGAGCACGCGCTCGATATTGGCCTGTTGCTGCTTGAGTTCCGGGAACGCATCGCCCATTTCGGCGACCAGCGCCGCGACGATCTTGTAGAAGAAGCTGCCGGTCGCGCCAAGCTTGTTACCGTGACGGCAGGCCCGACGGATGATCCGGCGCAGCACATAGCCGCGACCTTCGTTGGACGGCAACACGCCATCGGCAATCAGGAAACCGCACGAACGGATGTGGTCGGAAACCACTTTGAGCGACGACTGATCATCGTTGCTGCAACCAATCGCCTGGGCCGAAGCGCTCAGCAGGTTCTTGAACAGGTCGATTTCATAGTTGGAATGCACGTGCTGCATCACCGCACTGATCCGCTCCAGGCCCATGCCGGTGTCAACCGACGGTGCTGGCAACGGATGCAACACGCCGTCGGCGGTGCGGTTGAACTGCATGAAAACGTTGTTCCAGATCTCGATGTAACGGTCGCCATCTTCTTCCGGCGAACCCGGTGGGCCGCCCCAGATGTGCTCGCCGTGATCGTAGAAAATCTCGGTGCACGGGCCGCACGGGCCGGTATCGCCCATGGTCCAGAAGTTGTCCGAGGCGTACGGCGCGCCTTTGTTGTCGCCGATGCGGATCATGCGCTCGACCGGTACGCCGATCTGCTGGGTCCAGATGTCGTAAGCCTCGTCGTCCGAGGCGTAGACCGTTACCCAGAGTTTGTCTTTCGGCAGTTTCAGGACGCCGGTCAGGAAGGTCCAGGCGTAGGTGATCGCGTCATGCTTGAAGTAATCACCGAAGCTGAAGTTACCGAGCATTTCGAAGAACGTGTGGTGACGAGCGGTATAACCGACGTTCTCCAGGTCGCTGTTCTTGCCACCGGCGCGCACGCATTTCTGACTGCTGGTCGCACGGGTGTACGCACGTTTTTCCTGGCCCAGGAAGCAGTCCTTGAACTGGTTCATCCCCGCGTTAGTGAACAGCAGGGTTGGATCGTTGCCCGGAATCAAAGAGCTGGAGGCTACACGGGTGTGGCCTTGCTCTTCGAAGAAGCGAAGGAAGGCTTCACGGATTTCTGCGCTTTTCATTAGGTTCTTCCACGGAGGCTGCGGCCAAAGGCCTGTGCAAAACGTCAACAGACGAAGCGACGGCAAAGGGCCGCATTATATCGGCCCTGCGCGCGGGGTACAGCGTGTTTATACGATAGAAACGGTCAATTGGACGGCTAACCCTGTCAGTTGCGCGAAAACTCGACGAATGTCGCGATGACTTGCTCGATTTGCGCGCGGCTGATGTCCATGTGCGTGACCATGCGCAGGCGCCCGGCGGCGCTGAGCTTGATCCCGCGCTCGGCGGCGAAGGCCTTGAGCGCGTCGGCGCGCTCACCCATGGCCACGTAAACCATGTTGGTCTGCACCGGCTCGACGGCGTAACCGGCCTCGCGCAAACCATCGGCCAGCGCTTGCGCATTGGCGTGATCGTCGGCCAGGCGCTGGACGTTGTGATCCAACGCATACAGCCCCGCTGCCGCCAGAATCCCGGCCTGACGCATGCCGCCGCCGACCATCTTGCGCAAGCGCCGCGCCTTGGCGATGAACTCGACCGAGCCGCACAACACCGAACCGATCGGCGCGCCAAGCCCTTTGGACAGGCACACCGAAACCGAATCGAAATGCTGTGTGATCTGCCGCGCATCAACGTTGAGCTTCACCGCCGCGTTGTACAACCGCGCGCCGTCCAGGTGCAACGCCAAGCCATGTTCGCGGGTGAAGCTGCGCGCCCGAGCCAGATATTCCAGCGGCAGGACTTTGCCCTGCATGGTGTTTTCCAGCGCCAGCAAGCGGGTGCGGGCGAAATGGAAGTCATCCGGTTTGATCGCGGCAGCTACATGCGCCAGGTCCAGCGACCCGTCTTCCTGGACTTCCAGCGGTTGCGGCTGGATCGAACCGAGCACCGCCGCCCCGCCACCTTCGTACTTATAGGTGTGCGCCTGCTGACCGACGATGTATTCCTCGCCGCGCTCGCAGTGCGCCATCAACCCGAGCAAATTACTCATGGTGCCCGTCGGCACGAACAACGCGGCGGCAAAACCCAGCCGTTTTGCCAGTTCGGTTTCCAGACGATTGACCGTCGGATCTTCGCCATACACGTCGTCACCAGTGTCCGCAGCGGCCATCGCCTCGAGCATTGCCTGGGACGGTTGTGTGACGGTGTCGCTGCGAAGATCGATAACGCTCATGAATCCGGCCTCGGTATGTAGGGGAGATTTACTTTTGCAGGTTGAATTACTGCGGGCAGGCCGACGATTAATCAACCCTTGGTCGCGCAAAAGAGCCTTCGCAGCTTCGGAAAACTCGATATCAATCATCAGAATGCAGGAATGCGCAGCCCGGGAATATGTGTTAAAAAAGCTCCGCCGCCCGACAATCGGGCGGCAAAACGTTCTCAGGGCGGGGTGCAACTCCCCACCGGCGGTAATTGCGCGCAATGCGCATAGCCCGCGAGCGCTTGGTGCCAGACCTGCTTCGGCGGTGTTTGGCGACAAGGTCAGCAGACCCGGTGTGATCCCGGGGCCGACGGTCATAGTCCGGATGAAGAGAGAACGGGATTGGCGCCAAAGGGCCGACCGCGAGCATTTTTTATGCGAGCGCGCGCACCCTTAAATCCCATTCGATTCATAAGCCCTGTTTTTCACACAAACAGGAACCAGAACATGCAACCCACCGCAATCGACAGCAAAAGCAAAAACCATCAGGGCGAGCGCGTCGCGTTCATCCAAGCCTGCTGGCACAAGGAAATCGTCGATCAGAGCCGTCATGGCTTCGTCGCCGAAATGCTTGCCCAGGGTTATCAGGAATCCGACATCGATTTCTTCGAAGTCGGCGGTGCCTTTGAAATTCCACTGCACGCCAAGCTGCTGGCCAAGTCCGGCCGTTACGCCGGCATCGTCGCTGCAGGCCTGGTGGTCGACGGCGGGATTTACCGCCATGAGTTCGTCGCCCAATCGGTGATCAGCGGCCTGATGCAGGTTCAGCTGGAAACCGAAGTGCCAGTGTTCTCGGTGGTTTTGACCCCGCATCACTTCCATGCAGGCGAAGAACATCAGAAGTTCTTCTTCGAGCATTTCGTGCACAAGGGCCAGGAAGCGGCGAAGACCTGCGCGGATACGCTGCATAAAATGCGTGCGTTGCGTCGTAATGAGCCGCGCGCGGTAGCGGTTTAAGCACAAACCTCTGGTCTGGGTGAGGTCTTCTGCCTCACCCAAATCAAAATGTGGGAGCGAGCTTGCTCGCGATGGCGGATTGTCAGTCGATGGTCATGTTGACTGATGCACCGTAGTCGCGAGCAAGCTCGCTCCCACATTGGTTTTACGTCGGTTTCGAAATCGGGATCAGGCGAGGTTGTCGTCGCTGGTCGGCACGATCAGGATGCCGGCGCGCAGGCCGTTTTTGACTTTGGGGTTGGGGAAGATAATCCGCGCGCCCTGCTCTTCGATGATCCAGCGGGTCTGGGCGATGTCTTCGGCCAGCACGTAACCCACTTCCAATTCCGAAAAGTTCTCGACATCCGCTGGCAGGTTCAACCGGAAGTTGTCGCTGTGCTTGATGATTTCCCGCGCCACGCTGAACAGCTGCAAACCGTCGAGTGAGGCTTCGGTGGCAGGCGGCTCAGTGCCTTCGATGATTTGCTTCAGACGCGTTTCCAGCAGATCGACATTCACCCCGTCGTTCTGCCCGAACGGCCGCGCCTTGCCCAATTCCAGGGTAAAGGCCTCGGCGCCCAGCTTGTCGTAAGTGTACGAACTGAAGACGATCGACGGCTTGTTCTGCAGCAGCACCGCTTCCATGCCGGCGGCGCGCAGACGCGCCAGTTGCAGGCGTGAATGCTGGCGACCTTCTTTCCACGGATACAACGCAAATTGCTCGATCTTCGAGCCGCGAATCGCCGTGTGCAGGTCGTAGTGCAAACGCTCGCGGTCCGGCAGGCTGAAGAAACTCGCCGCGAGGCGCTCGAGTTCACAGGCGCGCAGGGCTTCGGAACCGCTGCTTTGTTCGTGACGGCCGTTGAACAGCCGGTTGACGTCCTGCTCGATGTACCGCTCGCCGCGACGGATCGCTTCAGGGTTGCCGAACAGAAACAGAATACGTGCGCGCGGCTTCAGATCGCCGCGAGCGATGTCGTGCAACAGACGATCAAGCAACTCGATCGGCGCTGTTTCGTTGCCATGGATCCCCGCCGATAGCAGCAGGTCCAAGCCATTGTCGCGCGCTTCAGGCGGCCGGACTTCCAGCGCACCTTCGCTCAACCAGCGCATGCGCACGCCTTCGACAGTCAGTTGAGTCTTCTCCGCCGGTTCGCGGCCGGCGAGGGTCAGTTCAAGCAGTTTGCCGAGGGCGAGCATAGAGCGAATTCCTTAGTGGTCGTGGGCGCAATCCGGGCCGTGCACGTGGTCTTCGTCGTCACCGACTTCAGCCGGTTCCATTTCCAGTTGCAGACTTACCAGATTAGTCGCCAATGGGCGCAGCAGCAGGTTGGCGTATTCGGCATCGCCTTCTTCGACGTCAACGCCGATCAGCAATTGACCGCGGCCGTCTTGCTGAATCCACAGCTCTTTGCCTTGCCACATGACCGCGACGCGGGTGCAGGAAGTTTCCAGTTGCGTGCCGTCGGTGTCTTCAAGGATCAGCTGCAGGGTATCGCTCATGGGTGTTTACGCTCTCGTTGGAGATGAAGCAGCGCGCCGTCGTGACCGCAGACGCGCCGTTGATCAATTGATCTGGAATGGATAAACCGCGCCCAGTTTAAGGATTTGCGTCAATTCATCCAGTGCCGTCCGGCATTCAAGCAACAATTGCGGGTCCGCCAGATCGTTTTCGGTCATGCGGTCGCGGTAGTGCTTGTCGACCCATGCGGTCAGCGAACCGTACAACGGCGCCGTCATGATAACGCCCTGATTGACCGCCGCCAGTTCGGTTTCATTGAGTGCCACGCGAAGTCTCAGGCAAGCAGGGCCACCGCCGTTCTGCATGCTTTGCTTGAGGTCAAACACCTTCACTTCGCTGATGATCCCGCCAGAGCTGGTCAAACCTTGCAGGTATTGCCAGACGCGTTCATTGCCCCGGCATTCTTCCGGAACAATCAACAGCATCGAGCCGTCAGGACGCGACAGCAACTGGCTATTGAACAGGTAGGACCGAACCGCGTCTTCAACAGTTACTGCGGAACGCGGTACGCAAACAGACTGAAATTTCCCACCGACCTTGGCGAGTTTTCCGGCAAGTTCGGCGAGCATCTGTTCGGTGTCGAGGAACGCGTCCTCGTGATAGAACAAAACCTCGCCATTACCCACGGCAATTACGTCGTTGTGGAACACGCCCTGATCGATCACCGAAGGATTCTGCTGCGCGTACACCACGCCGTCATCGCTCAAACCGTGCAGACGCGCAACCGCTTGCGAGGCTTCGAGGGTCTGGCGCGCCGGGTATTTTTGCGGCGCCGGGTAACGGTTGTCGAAAGCGCTGCGACCGAAGACGAAAAACTCCACGCCCGCCTCGCCGTACTCACGGCAGAAACGCGTGTGGTTGGCCGCGCCTTCGTCGCCGAACTGCGCCACCGCCGGCAATGCGGCGTGGTGGGCGAAGTGCTTCTGGTCAGCGAACATCGCGCCGAGCACGCGGCTGGTGGTCGGATGCTCGATGCTGCGGTGATATTTGCAATTGAGGTTGGCGGCGGTGAAGTGCACGCGGCCATCGGCGGTGTCGGCACTTGGGCTGACAGTGGCGGCGTTGGCCACCCACATGCTCGAGGCCGAGCAACTGGCGACCAGCAACGGCATCGCTTCTTTGGCGGCGCGCTGGATTACTTCGGCGTCGCTGCCGCCGAAACCCAAACGGCGCAATGCGGCGACGTCCGGGCGTTCTTGCGGTGCCAATACGCCTTGTTGAAAGCCCATTTCCATCAGCGCTTTCATTTTCGCCAGGCCTTGCAGCGCAGCTTCCTTCGGGTTCGAGGATTGCTGGCTGTTGCTCTGGGACGCGACGTTGCCGTAGGACAACCCGCCGTAGTTATGGGTCGGCCCCACTAGACCGTCAAAATTGACTTCATAGGATTTCATCAGCGAGGCTCCACGAGAATCTGTTGTTGTAGGCATCTGGTAGTCATTCTTTTAGACCGAGGCGCGGCCTTCGCGGGCAAGCCTTGCTCCTACAGGATTTGTGGTGTGCGCCAATCATGCGAACGACACAAAACCTGTGGGAGCGAGGCTTGCCCGCGAATGGGCGCTACGCCATCTTCACGCCAGGCGTCAGCGTCGCCGGCATCACCAGGCTCGGGGTTTCCAGCGACGCGACCGGGTACGCGCAATAATCCGCCGCGTAATACGCACTGGCGCGGTGGTTGCCCGAGGCGCCGACGCCGCCGAATGGCGCGCTGCTCGCGGCGCCGGTCAGCTGTTTGTTCCAGTTGACGATACCGGCGCGGCTTTGCAGCCAGAACTGCTGGTAACGCGCTTCGGAATCCGACAGCAAACCTGCCGCCAAGCCGTATTCGGTGTCGTTGGCCTCAGTGATCGCCGCTTCGAAATCAGCGTAGCGGATCACTTGCAGCAACGGGCCGAACAGCTCTTCATCCGGACGGTCCGCGACCGCCGACACATCGAGAATGCCCGGCGTCAGCAACGCGGCTTGCGCCTGTGGCTGGGTCATTTCCAGCAGCGCCACGGCGCCATTGGCCAACAGATGTTCCTGGGCATCCATCAACGCTTTCGCCGCGCCGAGGGAAATTACCGAACCCATGAACGGCGCTGGTTGCTGATCGAACGCGCCAACGTCAATCGTCGCGCTGACCGCTACCAATCGCGCCAGCAACGCATCGCCCCACGCGCCTTGCGGCACCAGCAAGCGGCGTGCACAGGTGCAACGCTGGCCGGCGGAAATAAACGCCGACTGAATAATCGTGTAAACAGCGGCATCGACATCTGCCACTTCGTCAACGATCAATGGGTTGTTACCGCCCATTTCCAGCGCGAGGATCTTGTCCGGGCGACCGGCAAATTGTTGATGCAGGTGATTGCCGGTGCGGCTCGAACCGGTGAAGAACAGACCGTCGATACCCGGATTCGCCGCCAACGCGATGCCGGTTTCACGCGCACCCTGCAGCAGGTTCAACACACCGGCCGGCAGACCGGCTTCGATCCAGCATTTAACTGTCAGTTCGGCAACTTTCGGCGTCAGCTCGCTCGGTTTGAACAGCACGCTGTTACCGGCCAGCAGCGCCGGCACGATGTGCCCGTTCGGCAAGTGGCCAGGGAAGTTGTAAGGGCCGAACACCGCAACCACGCCGTGTGGCTTGTGGCGCAACACGGCGGTGGCGTCGCCCAATGGGCCGCTCTTCTCGCCCGTGCGTTCACGGTAGCTCTGCACCGAGATGGCAATCTTGTTGACCATACTGGTGACTTCAGTCGCCGATTCCCACAGCGGTTTGCCGGTCTCTTCGCCGATGCAACGCGCCAGTTCGTCAGCGTGATTTTTCAGCGCGGCGGCGAAGGCTTCGAGCACCGTGATGCGCTCGTCCAGCGTGCGCCGAGCCCAGCCCGGAAACGCCTGACGCGCGGCTTGCACGGCCGATTCAACCTGAGGGGCAGTGGCGCCTTCGCCGGTCCACAGCACTTGCTGGGTCACCGGGTTCAGCGATTGAAACGCCTCACCCTGGCCGGCCAGCCATTCACCTGCGATGTATAGCGAATTCATTATTTCGACTCCCGAGCAGCGGACAACGGCACGGCGCGCACTTGATCGCCGGCGTTGAGTTGAAGACGTTTGGCGGTCAGCGGATCGACCACCAACGTACCGGCGGCGAAGCGTGCCGAGGCAGCAGTGATGCGGCAGTCCTCGCGCTTGCGGTTGTGAATCAGGAATGGCGTAGCGTCATCGCCCGGCGTGCCGATTGCCAGCACCAGCGCCTGGCTGTCACGCACCGCGCGGATTTTGCCGGTTTCGCATTCCACCGACGGGCCGGCGTCGAAAATGTCGACGTAACCCTGATAGCTGAAGCCTTCGCTTTTGAGCATCGACAGCGCCGGCTCGGTGTCCGGGTGCACCTTGCCGATCACGTTGCGCGCGTCCGGCGAAAGGAAGCAGGTGTACAGCGGAAACTTCGGCATCAGTTCGGCGATGAACGCCTTGTTGCCGACGCCGGTCAGGTAATCAGCCTGGCTGAATTCCATTTTGAAGAAGTGCCGGCCCAGGCTTTCCCAGAACGGCGAGCGCCCGGCGTCATCCGACACGCCGCGCATTTCGGCGATGATCTTGTTGCCGAACAACTGCGGGAATTCGGCGATGAACAACATCCGCGCCTTCGCCAGCAAACGGCCGTTGAAGCCATTGCGGTGATCGGCGTGCAGGAACAGCGAGCACAATTCCGAGTTGCCGGTCAGGTCGTTGGCGAGGAACAGCGTCGGAATCTCGCGATAGATGTTCAATTCCTGCGAGGCGCTGACCGTCAGGCCGACGCGAAAGTTGTACCAAGGCTCACGCATGCCGACCGCGCCAGCGATAGCGGAAATGCCGACCACGACGCCGTCGTCATCTTCGAGCACGAACAGGTAATCCGCATCACCGCGCCCGGCTTCGCCGCTGAAGGTCTTTTCGGCCCAGCCGACCCGATGGGCCAGACGTTCTTCGTTGGCCGGCAAAGTGGTCAGGCCGGTGCCGGTGCTCCGGGCCAGGTCGATCAGAGCGGGTAAATCGCTGCTGCGTACGGGACGAACGATCATGCTATCTCCTCAAACGGGCCGCTTGCGCCACCCGTGAAACTCGCTGCTTTCAGGCATTCTGTTGAGCAAAAAACAGCGGTCAAACCGCTACCAGGCGCACGCTTGCACCTTCACCGACGCCCAATGCTTCGGCCGCTTCCAGGTCCAGGGTCACCGGTTTGCCGGGCGCGTAATCGAGCTCGAGCAATACCGCGCGGTAATCCTGCAACTGTGCGTTGGCTACCAGGTATTGGCGACCGGCACCTTTGACTGGCTCGCCGATTTTCACCGGGACCACTCGGCTCTGGGCGATCGAACGAATTCCCGAGACGCGCGCGTGCAAGGTCGGGCCGCCGTCGAAGATGTCGATGTAATGATCGGTTTCAAAACCTTCGCGCATCAGGATGTCGAACGTGATCTGCGCGCGCGGGTGCACCTGGCCCATCGCTTCTTGCGCGGTGTCCGGCAGCAGCGGCACGTAGATCGGGTAATGCGGCATCAGTTCGGCGAGGAACGTGCGGCTTTTCAGGCCACACAGACGCTCGGCGGCGGCGTAGTTGAGGTCGAAGAAGTTACGCCCGATTGCGTCCCAGAACGGCGAGTCGCCGTTTTCATCGCTGTAACCAACGATTTCGGTAACGACCGAATCGGCAAAACGCTCCGGGTGGCTGGCGACGAACAGCAAGCGCCCACGCGAGTTGAGTTCCGACCACGGCGAACCCACCAGCTCCGGCAGCACGTAGAAGCTGGTCAGCAAGCTGTTGCCGGTCAGGTCGTGGCACTGCGAGAGCACGTGGATCTTGTTGTGGATCTTCAGTTCGCGGGAGGCGTGAACGAAGGTTTCGTTGCGGAAGCTGTAGAACGGCTCGGAATAACCGGCCGAGGCGACGATGGCCGAGCAGCCGACCAGTTTGCCGGTGGCGGAGTCTTCGAGGACGAAGAAATAGCTCTCTTCACCGTTGAAACTGACTTCAGCGGAAAACGACGCTTCGCTCGCGGCGATCTTGTCGCTCAGGCGTTCAACGTCATCCGGCAAGGAAGTGACACCAATCGGGCTGTCCGCAGCCAGACGCTGTACCTCGCCCAGATCAGCCATTTGCGCGGGGCGCATCACCAGCATGGTGTCACTCCTTTCTCTAACTCTTGTGGGGAAATAAGCCGGCCCCTTGTAGGAGCGAAGCTTGCTCGCGAAGGTGTGTCAGTCGACATCACAGTGACTGACACACCTTCGCGAGCAAGCTTCACTCCTACAGAAAAGCGGGTCCGGCATAAAAATTTGCATCGACGCCTGAATCATCAGGCGTCGAAAGGTCTATCAGGCTTGTGCCAGTTTCGCCGCAGCGCGTTCGAAACGGTCGAGGCCGGCGTCGATGTCGGCGTCTTCCACCACCAGGCTCGGGGCGAAACGAATCACGTCCGGGCCGGCTTGCAGGATCATCAGGCCTTCACGCTCGGCGGCGTTGAAGATGTCCTTGGCCTTGCCTTTCCATGCATCATTGAGCACGCAACCGATCAACAGACCCAAGCCACGCACCTGAGTGAACAGGCCGTATTTCTCGCCGATCTGCTCCAGGCGAGCCTTGAACTTGTCGTGCTTGGCGTTGACGCCGCTGAGCACTTCAGGGGTGTTGATCACGTCGATCACTGCTTCAGCGACCGCGCACGCCAGCGGGTTGCCGCCGTAAGTGGTGCCGTGGGTGCCGACCACCAAATGCTTGGCCAACTCTTCAGTGGTCAGCATGGCCGCGATCGGGAAGCCGCCGCCCAGGCTTTTCGCGCTGGTGAGGATGTCCGGGGTCACGCCGTAATGCTGGTAGGCGAACAACTTGCCGCTGCGGCCCATGCCGGTTTGCACTTCGTCGAACACCAGCAACGCATTGTTCGCGTCGCACAGTTCGCGGGCGCCTTGCAGGTAAGCCAGCTCGGCCGGCAATACACCGCCCTCGCCCTGAATCGGTTCCAGCACCACGGCGCAAGTCTTGTCCGAAATCGCAGCTTTCAGCGCAGCCAGGTCGTTGTAAGGAACGTGGGTGATGCCGGTGATTTTCGGACCGAAACCGTCGGAATATTTCGACTGGCCACCGACGTTGACGGTGAACAGAGTGCGGCCGTGGAAGCTGTTAAGCGCGGCGATGATTTCGTACTTCTCGCTGCCGAAACGGTCGAACGCGACGCGACGGGCCAGCTTGAAAGCGGCCTCATTGGCTTCAGCGCCCGAGTTGCAGAAGAACACGCGCTCGGCAAACGTGGCGTCGATCAGCTTGTGCGCCAGGCGCAAGGCCGGCTCATTGGTGAACACGTTGGACACGTGCCACAGCTTGTTCGCTTGTTCGGTCAAGGCACCGACCAGCGCCGGATGCGCATGGCCCAATACGTTGACGGCAATCCCGCCGGCGAAGTCGATCAGCTCGCGGCCAGACTGGTCCCAAACGCGGGAACCGGCACCACGCACAGGGATGAAAGCGGCAGGCGCGTAGTTGGGAACCATTACCTGGTCGAAATCGGCGCGTTGTACCGCAGCGTGCTCAACGGACATCGGAGTCTCCTGAAGAGGAACACCCGCCTGAAACTGGCGAGCGATGAGGGGATTGTAAGGACAGTTTTCAGCCCGGCCTTGCCGCCAAGCGACAACTTCTTATAGCGCCAACCCCGGTTTTAGCCGGGTTTACGGCAATGCGACATATACCGTCGCAATGGCGCAGTTTAAACCGATGCGGCGGACCAGCGGCACCCGCGTGTATTTGAATCGAGGACTTTGTTTGATGTGCGGTAAATATGTACCGCACATGAAAAATGATTGGCGGGTCTGATAGCGAGCTCGACACGCTCAAGGACAGCACCGTGAATTTTTCAAAGGACTTTCGACTCATCACCCCCGCGCCACTCTGGCCGCAACATCCGGATGAGCATTACGGACATCTGGCCGCGACATTGCCGGCATGGTTGCTCAAGGCCAGCGCCGCTCGCCGCGCCACCCTCGCCGACATGCAACCCAGCGCGATCAGCCAATTCGGCCATGTCACGTCGGCCCAGCACCGCACGCTGAAGCAGTTGAACAGCGCTTACTGGCACGCCCAGAACGCCATCGACCAACGCTTGCAACGACTGCAGAACGCCCGCGAATTTGGCGCGCCACTGCTGCGGGCCGCGCTGAAACAGCAATTCGGCTTGGACCTGGACGTCAACACAACGTGGTTGCGCCTGTATATCCCGACCACCACACCGTGGTTCCCGATCAAGTCGGGAGGCGCGCGCACCTGGACCGTTTCATTGCTGGACGCGGCGCTGCACAACTTCGAGCCCGACGAAGCGAAGGATGACGCTTATGCCGCGGAATCGGCCTACATCACCGAGCCTTCGGCGACTGGCCAGTTCGAAGTGCTCCGACACATCAAGCATCGTCTCGGCATCGGCGACTTCGCGCGGCTGTGTCGCGAGCTGGATTTGGGCAAGCAATACCAGGCCTGGCTTGAAGACAATCTCGGCATCAGCAACGGCCTGGTGCGCGCGGTGTTGCAACCGCAGATCAGCGACAGCCACAAGTCTGCGTTGCGCCTGGCCCTCGAACTGGCGCTGATTGCGCGAGAGCCGATGAACAAGGCGACCTACCGCTCGCTGCTCGGGCTGATAGAGGGCGGCCAAAACCCGATGTTCAATGGCCAACCGCTGCTGTGCCACGACCTGACCATGATGAACGCCCGCCTCACCGGCATTCTGCTGTTCGCCCCGGACCTGGAGCGCAACCGCAACGCCGTCTCGGTGATCGCCTACATTCCCGACGATCCCGAGCAGCCGCTGAAGGAATACCCGTCCAGCGCCGAGTTCATGGCCGACCTGAGCAAGCGCCTGCGCTCAAAAAATTACCAGGCGTTCTTCAGCCGCTTCGTCGCGCATGCGGATCGCGGCTATTTCTTCGCGGATTTGAATAATCGCCTGACCCAAACCACCTGGCACCAACGCGAGCGAGGGGATCCGCTGCCGAGCTGGCGCGAGACACCGGCCGCGCACACCAATCTGCAATTTGCCGCAACGCCCATCCGCGGCAACCTGTGGAATCATCTGCAGCAACGCAAGCTCGACAAGATTCTCAATGACGCGCGAACGCTCGCAGTGTCTACCGCCAATGCCGATCGGCAGGCGCGCTGGGAACGCTGGGATTCGTTCACCGGAATTGCCTCGGCGGTGTTGCAGATTGCCGCGTTCGTGGCGCTGCCGTTCGTGCCGTTTCTCGGCGAACTGATGCTGGCCTACACGGCGTATCAGGTGCTCGATGAAACCTTTGAAGGCGTCATCGACTGGGCCGAAGGCCTGACGCAGCAAGCCTTCGCGCACACCATGAGCGTGGTGGAAACGTTGGTACAACTCGGCACGTTCGCCGCCGGTGGCAGCATCGCTGTTGGCGAATTTCGCCAGGTACTGCCGCATACCTGGATCGACTTCATTGATCGCTTCACGCCAGTCAAATCCGCTGGCGGCCAGACCCGTTATTGGGATGGCAATATGAAGCCTTACCAACGATCAGAGACTGCGACGCAGCTGTCACCGGGCGATTTGGGCCTGCGCGAGCACCACGAAAAAAACCTGCTGATACTCGAGGACAACACCTATTCCGTGACAAAAACCAATGGCCGAGGACCGTTCGAGATCGAGCACCCGACCCGGCCCGAGGCCTACAAACCCCGGCTCAAACACAACGGCAATGGCGCCTGGCAGATCGAGCACGAGCAACCGCTGAGCTGGACTCGCGAAAAACTCCTGATGCGCCTCGGTCATGTTGCCGACAGCTTGTCCCTCGCCGAGCGTGAACAAGCCCTGAGCATCAGCGGATATCACGAAAATACCCTGCGCCGAATCCACGTCGACCATGAACCCCTGCCCGCCTTGCTCGCCGATACGCTCAAGCGTTTGAAGATCGACAAGGATCTGCGCACTTTTATAGAACGCCTCGGCAGCGAACATGCCGACCTCTATCTCAGCGCCGACGCGCCGACGCAATTGCAGCTGTTGACCGAGGACATGCCATGGCCCAGCCATAAAGCGCTGCGCCTGCTCGACAGGAATGGCCAAGTGTCTTGGCAAAGCGACCTGAGCGGCCATCACGGCGCACGCGTGTATGACGTCGCCGAGCCGAATGGCGACGTCCTCAAGGCTTCGCTCGGCTGCTTGGACGAGGCGGAAATAAAGGCCTTGTTCGACGAACCTTTTGGCGATACGCAGTTAGCACTGGAGGTTCGCACCGGGCAACTTCGCGCTCGGCTGACGCAGATTGCGCAGTCGCAACGCAACACGCTGTTCGAGGCGCGTTACCGGGCTCAGCAAATCAGCGCAGACCCGTTGGCCCAGCACCTCATCGACGCAGTTCCCGGATTGCCCGCCGGCTCGGCGCAAGAACTGTTGCTGAGCGCAAGCGCACGCGAGTTGCAGCAACTGGAACAAGGCGTCGTCGCCCCGCGCCTCAAGGAGTTGGCGCGCTGGACGCAGCAACAGGTGCGAGCGGTGCGCGCCCGCGAAGGTCTGGAGTTGGATTCGGTGGACAATCCGGATGCCGAGCGTTTGGCGGTGCATTCGTTATCGCGCCTGCCGGGCTGGTCGGGCAATGTGCGCATCGAGATCAAACGCTATTCGTTCGATGGCGAAACCATCGACAGCACCGGGCCGCTGACCTCGCCGCGCAAAGTGCTGGTGCAGCTCGAAGATGGGCGCTACCAGCCTTACGACAACGCCGGTGCACAACTGGCGAGCAGCGACGATTTTTACAGCAGCCTGTTAAGTGCATTGCCGGACAGTGAGCGCGAAAATCTCAACCTGCACATCGGCCAGGGTCCGCTGCTCAAACAGAGCATCCGGGAGCACGCGCTCGCCCATGAAGAATTGCAGGCGCTGCTGTCCTCCACGCCCGTACGCAAACCGTCCTACAACCCGAATGTCATGCGCCTGCCGGGCGGCTCAGATGGCTACCGACTCGCGCATCCCGGCGCACCGTCGCTGCAGGAGCGGATTCGCGTGTTGTACCCCTCCTTCACTGAAGAAGAACTCGCGGTATTCACACACAGGTTGCAACAACATCCCTCGGGCGCGCGCGTCGAGCTATCGCGCCTGCACGCGGAATTTATCCGGCTCAGTAGCGACCTCGACATCTGGGCCAACGCCGAGGTAAACGTGCACCCCTTGACCGGCGCCGATTTGAGCCCGGCACAGATAGCTGCAAACAGGAACAACCGGCAGTTGCTCAATAGTGAGTTGCAACGCTGCTGGCGTCGGCAAACCGCGCTCGACGAGGCGACTGCGCAAGCGCCCGATCCGGACTATCTGTTCTCTTTCATTCACCCGATCATTGGCGAGTTGCCCGCGTTCGAGGCCGATTTCAGCCATATCACCCATGTCGTTCTGGAAGGCAATGAGATGACGCTGGGCGGCGAAGCGTTCTTGAATCATTTCACCGGCATGCGCCGCTTGGCAGTGCGCGACATTGCTCTGCCAAACCTGCCAGAGGTGATCGCCACCCGACCCGACATGACCCAACTGATCATCAGCAACTGTCGCCTGCGCCTGAGCGCTGAAACGCAGGCAGTCATCGCTGCGCTGAGCAAGATGCGCACGCTGGATCTCTATCGCAATCCCCTGGAACTAAGCTTCAGCGTGGAAGGCATGCCAGCGCTCGAATACCTCGACCTGAATGACTGCCAACTGACCAGCGTACCCGCCGGACTGGCCACGCGCACCGTCCTGCGTGGGGCCATTCTCTCGGACAACGCAATCAGTGAACTGCCTGTCGAACTGTTCGATCTGCCGCCGGAACGGGTCAATCGTTTCGATTTCGGTGACAACCCTTTCTCCGATGCGACCCGCAATCGCATCAAGGCCAACTTCCAGCGCATCCGTCAGGACTTTGGTGTGGTTGCCCCGCAAGCCGATCTGGAACGGGCGGTGAATCTTTATCCGCTGCAGGGCCGCGAAGAGGCGAGTGATTTTGTGTACCGATTGCCCGGCACGCTGGAAACCGGTCGCATCGAACTCACGCGGCTCGAAACCGAATACAGCACGATGGTTAATACGCTGGCGGCGTGGACCGCCGATGTGCCGGCACTGCATCCAGTGACCCAGCAGCCCTTCACGCCGCTGCAATTGCTGCTGGAGCACAGCACCCGCGACAACTTCAAACGGGAGATCGAAAAAGCCTGGCGCAAAGACCTGGAACTGGACCAGTTCAATAACCCTTTGGACCCGAGCGAGCCTTCATACGAGCTGGATATCGAGATGATCATCATCGGTGACCTGCCGACGCTGACCGCCGACTTCAGCCACGTATCGCATCTGTATCTGGGCAGCGAGGAAGGACTTACGACCGTGGGTGACGGATTCCTGCGCTGTTTCCCCAAACTCAAAACGCTGACCATCCGCGACTATCGAATCGCCACGATCCCGGACAGCGTATTCACCATGGGCCGCTTGCAAACGCTGGAGCTCAGCGATTGCCATATCACCCTTACGCCGAACACCGTGGCGGAACTGGCCGGCATGGAAAATATGGACATCCTCGACCTTAGCGGCAATCCGCTGACGCTGGCGCCTGATGTCAGTCAGATGCCCAACCTGTCGATGCTGATTCTCAACGACACGCTGATCACCGAGCTGCCGCATGGCTTGTTGCAGTTACAAGCGCTCGACGAAGCGAACTTGAGCAACAACGAAATCCGCGACTTGCCCAGCGACCTGCTGGAATTGCCCCGGGACGCGGGAACGGCGATCAACCTGCGCGACAACCCGTTTTCCGAAGAAAGCCTGCAACTCCTGCACGCCTACTTCAAGAAAACCAGAATTGATTTTGGCGTGGAAGCGATCATCGACAGCGCGGAAATGGAGGTGTCCGACTCAGAGGATTCAACGATGGAAGACTGATTTCGCGCCTGCGCCAAACCAGTCTTCAGCCGCGCTCTGAAGGTACTGAAGACAACTCGAACGGGCTGCTGCTGCGCCGCTGGTTGCGATCTTCCCGCGGCGTGGCGCCGAAGAAGTTGCGGTAGGCGCTGGAGAAATGCGGCCCCGAAGAGAAGCCACACGACAGGCCGATCTGGATGATCGACTTGCTGGTTTGCATCAACATTTGCCGGGCCTTGTTCAGGCGCAGTTCCAGGTAGTACTGGCTCGGCACGCGGTTGAGGTATTGCTTGAAGATGCGCTCCAACTGCCGGCGCGACACGCACACGTGTTGGGCGATTTCGTCGGTGGTCAGCGGTTCTTCGATGTTCGCTTCCATCAGCAGCACCGCTTGGGTGAGCTTCGGATGGCTGGAACCGAGGCGGTTTTGCAGCGGAATGCGTTGGCGCTCGCCGCCCTCGCGGATGCGCTCGACCACCAGTTCTTCGGACACGGCACCGGCCAGTTCGGCGCCGTGGTCGCGGGCCAATACGGCCAGCAGCAGGTCGAGTACCGACATGCCGCCGCACGCGGTAAGGCGATCACGATCCCAGTCGAACAAGTGGCTGGTGGCGATGACTTTGGGGAAGCGTTCGGCGAAATCGTCCTGCCAGCGCCAGTGCACGGCAGCGCGGTAACCGTCGAGCAAACCGAGTTGCGCCAATGGGTAAACACCGGCGGACAACCCGCCAATCACGCAACCGGCGCGCACCAGTTGTTTGAGCGAACTGCTGAGCGCCGGGGCCAATGCGGTCGGCGGCTCATCGGCGAGCAAAAACAGTTTCTGGAAGTTTTCGAGCTTGCCGGCCCATGGCTCACCGGGCAATTGCCAGGCGCCTTCGGTCGGCGGTTCGGCCTGTAAAAACGACAGTTCGTAGACAACGTCTGGATGCACACGCTGAGCAACACGCAAGGCCTCCTCAGCCAGCGCAAGCGTCAGAGCTTTAGTGCTGGGCCAAATCAGGAAACCAATTCGATGGGCAGTCATGGCGGGCAATCCGAAACTAAAACAGTGATGAGGCATGGGCCAATGCTAGCCCGTAAATGAACGCAAATCTCGAAACTGGCAGCGATCCCCTGTAGGAGCGAGGCTTGCCCGCGAAGGCGGTGTGTCATTCACACATGATGTCGACTGACACGGCCTCTTCGCGGGCAAGCCTCGCTCCTACAGGGATTGTGGACCGCCGCCAAATGGCGAAGCATGCACTATCCCGGTGCGCAACGGCACTCTTGATTATTTCAGGCTGCCGGAAAGGAATTGCTGCAAGCGTTCGGATTGTGGATTGACCAGCACTTCACGCGGGTTGCCGCTTTCTTCGACGACGCCTTTGTGCAGGAACACCAACTGGTTCGACACTTCACGGGCGAAGCCCATTTCGTGCGTGACCACAACCATGGTCCGGCCTTCCTGCGCCAGTGCCTGCATGACTTTCAGCACGTCGCCAACCAGTTCCGGGTCGAGTGCCGAGGTCGGTTCGTCGAACAGCATCACCTCAGGTTCCATCGCCAACGCACGGGCGATCGCCACGCGCTGCTGCTCGCCGCCGGACATGTGGCCAGGGTAAGCGTCCTTGCGATGCGCCACGCCGACCTTGTTCAGGTAGTGCTCGGCTTTCTCGCGCGCTTCAGCCTTGGACATGCCGAGCACGTGGACCGGCGCTTCCATGATGTTTTCCAGCGCGGTCATGTGCGACCACAAGTTGAAATGCTGGAACACCATCGACAGGCGCGAACGCATGCGTTGCAGCTGCTTCGGGTCGGCGGCTTTCAGCGCGCCGTCCTTGTTGGCCACCAGTTTCAGCTCTTCGTTGTTAAGCAGAATCTTGCCCGCGTGCGGCTGCTCGAGCAGGTTGATGCAACGAAGGAAAGTACTTTTGCCGGAGCCACTGGAGCCGATGATGCTGATCACATCGCCAGCCGCCGCTTTCAGGGACACACCCTTGAGCACTTCGTGACTGCCATAGCGTTTATGCAGGTCTTGGACTTCAAGTTTGTACATGCGGTCGGTTCTCACAAAAACAGTCAGTCAGTCGTTGAGCAAGCGCCCGTGACGCAGCGCTTCGCGCCCCGCCACCTTGGCCAGCCAGAAACCGGGTTGGGCATAACGTAGCCGTTCAACGGCAAACAGCACCCCGGACGTACCAGCACAGATCGTGCTGACGCGATCGGATAAAGGATCGATTACTTCAAAAATCTCGTCGCCGGCCTCGACCCACTCACCCGGCTTGCGCAAGAAACTCACCACGCCAGGATGCGGCGCGAAGAGCAATTCCGTGCCTTCGAACGGCATGCCTTCACAGGCGTCGTGCGCCGGTTTCGGCCATTCGCCGCTGATCAGGCCTTGCTCGGCGAGGAACGCCAGAATGCCTTCGGCGTAAGCCTCAGCCTCGGCGCGACCGGTGTCAGCCTGGCCACCCAATTCAATCGTCGTCGCCAGACACGCCAGCGGAATCTGCGCGTCCGGGAACAGCCGCGACAAACGCAGCCACGGCAGCGAACAGGCTTCGTCAAACGAACTGCCGCCGGAATCTTCGGCCAGCAAACCGACCTTGACGTCGAGGTGCGCAGCCAGCGAACGCCATTGCGGCCAATGCTGCGGCAAGGCGTACATGTGCAGCGCGGCTTCGGCGTCGCAGTGCAAATCCAGCACCACGTCAGCGCTGCAGGCGTGGCTGAGCAACACGCGCTGCATGCCTTGCAACTGACTCGCTGCCGGCGGCAATGCGGCGAGCGCATCGCTCATGGCTTGGCGGATCAAACGGATATTGGCGTGCGGATCATCGCCCAGACGCCCGTCCACCGCAGCGGCCACCGGCGCGCTGAGTTCGACGAAATCACGGTTGAAATTCTTGCCGCTGCCGGCCTCGAAACGCCCCTGATGGTTACCTTGAAGCAATTGACCGAGGCCCAGCGGATTGGCCACCGGCACCAGCTCGATCACACCGTTGAGCAAGCCTTGCGCTTCGAGTTCGGTGAGGCGCTTTTTCAGCTCCCACGCGGTGCGCATGCCCGGCAATTCATCGGCGTGCAGGCTGGCCTGAATGTAGGCCTTGCGCTCGCCTTTGCCGAAGCGAAATACCGAAATATGACGCTCGCTGCCCAAATGGCTCCACGGCAATGAGTGATCGATACGTTCCATATCAGTGCTTCCGCGGGGCCAGATAGCCCAGCCAGCGGCGCTCGGCCAGTTTGAACAGCTTGACCAGAATGAACGTCAGGCACAGGTAGAACACGCCGGCGGTGATGTACGCCTCGAACGGCAAGTAATACTGGGCGTTGACCGTGCGCGCGGCACCGGTGATGTCGATCAAGGTCACGATCGACGCCAGACTGGTGGTCTGCAACATCATGATCACTTCGTTGCTGTACTGCGGCAGCGCCCGGCGCAGGGCCGACGGCAGCAGAATGCGCTTGTACATTTTGTAGCGCGACATGCCCATCGCCCGCGCCGCTTCGATCTCGCCGTTAGGCGTTGCGCGCAAGCTGCCGGCAATGATTTCGGCGGTGTAGGCGCTGGTGTTGATCGCGAACGCCAGGCACGCACAGAACGTGGCGCTGGACAGCCACGGCCACAACACGCTTTCGCGCACGGCTTCGAACTGCGCCAGACCGTAGTAGATCAAAAACAGCTGCACCAGCATCGGCGTGCCGCGAATCACGTAGGTGTACAGCCAGGCGGTCATGTTGACGGCGGCGTTTTTCGAGACGCGCATCAAGCCCAGCGGCAATGCGCACAGCAGCCCGAAGAACAACGAAATCGCCAGCAGTTTGAGCGTCGTCAGCAAGCCACCGAAGTACAGCGGCAAGGCCTCATAAATGACGTTGTAGTCGAAGATCATAGATCAGCCGCCCTTACGCCTACCGAGTAGCGCTTCTCAAGTTGACGCAATATCAGCAACGAAACACTGGTGATGACCAGGTACATCGCCGCCACTGCGAGGAAGAAGGTGAAAGGTTCGCGGGTGGCATCGGCCGCCTGCTTTGCCTTGAACATCATGTCTTGCAGCCCGACCACCGAAATCAGCGCGGTTGCCTTGGTCAAGACCAGCCAGTTGTTGGTAAAACCCGGAATCGCCAGGCGAATCATCTGCGGCACCAACACCCGGAAAAACACCTGAAAACTGCTCATGCCGTACGCCATGCCGGCTTCGGCCTGGCCCTTGGGAATCGCCATGAACGCGCCACGGAAGGTTTCCGACAGGTACGCACCGAAGATGAAACCGAGGGTGCCGATACCGGCGGCCAACGGGTTCAGGTCGATGTAGTCGTCAAATCCGAGCATCGGCGCGACGCGGTTGAGCAGGTCCTGACCACCGTAGAAAATCAGCAGGATCAGCACCAGGTCGGGAATCCCGCGAATCACCGTGGAATACAGGTCGCCCAGCCACGCCAGCCAGCGGATCGGGGACAGACGCAGCGAAACGCCGATCAGGCCCAGAACAATGGCCAGGACCATGGACGACAAGGCGAGCTGAAGCGTCAGCCATGCGCCATCGAGGATGACAGCCCCGTAGCCTTTCAACATGATTCAGGTCCTCGAAAGTTGGGATGAAAAAATGGCGCAAACCGCAGAGATCCTGTTGCTTGCGCCATTTCGGACTTGTCGCCGGGACGTGTTACTTGCCGTAGATATCGAAGGCGAAGTATTTGTCCTGGATTTGCTTGTACTTGCCGTTCTCGCGAATGGCCGTGATCGCGGTGTTGATCTTGTCTTTCAGCGCGTCGTTCTTGCGGACTGCGATACCCACGCCGTCGCCGAAGTATTTGACGTCGGTGAAGGCCGGGCCAACAAACGCGAAACCTTTGCCAGCGTCGGTTTTCAGGAAGCCGTCATCCAGCAGCGTGGCGTCGGCCACGGTGCCATCGAGGCGACCGGCAGCGACGTCGAGGTAGATTTCGTTCTGCGAACCGTAAGGTTTGATTTCAGCACCCAGTGGCGCCAGCACTTCACGGGCGAAACGTTCGTGGATCGAACCACGTTGCACGCCGATGTTTTTGCCTTTCAGCTCAGCCAGGCCTTCGCTGACTTGAGTACCAGCCTTCATCACCAGACGGGCCGGGGTGTTGTAGTACTTGTTGGTGAAGTCGACAGACTTCTTGCGATCTTCAGTGATCGACATGGACGACAGGATCGCGTCGATCTTGCGCACTTTGAGTGCCGGGATCAGACCGTCGAACTCTTGCTCGACCCACACACACTTGACCTGCATCTGCTCGCACAGAGCGTTGCCGATGTCGTAGTCGAAACCAACGATGCTGCCGTCCGGTGCCTTGGAGGCGAACGGAGGGTAAGCCGCTTCGATACCGATCTTCAGGGGTTTTTCATCGGCGAAGGTTGGGAGGGACAGCACGGACAGTGCCAAGGCGCCAAGCAGCACAAGTTTCTTCATCTCGGGACTCCATCGGTAAAGGGCAAAAACGGCAGAGTGAGCAACAGCCCAATATGCGAATGGGTGAAATCGAAAAGCGCTGCTGCGTCATGCAAAACCCACGCTGATTCAGCGCGAGCGACGACGAGCGAGTGATCGGCATTCTAACGACAGGTCCGAAGTCGATATTTCTTCAATGCGACAACTAATTACAGATGCACCGAGAAAGCCACTTGGACACGTTGACAGCCCTGCAAATTCATGCAAGAGCAAAAGATTGTAAACCGATCTATGCTGCAAATTGCGGGCCTATTATTGGCAAACCCTTCTAATCCGGCAAGTACAGCGTGGTGTCTTATTTTTCACCCGCGGTTTAGACGCTCTGAAACGGGGCTGTGCGTTTCCCAATGCCCCGGATTCGTGCGGGCGGTTACACATTCAGACACATTCATCGATGGCGGTAACAGTGGGAAATGGCCTACGAGTGAAGCCGATAATTATTGGACGTTGTTGATGTGGTGCCTGACAGGTCGCTATCGCGAGCAAGCTCGCTCCTACAAGGGATCTGCGCCCGGCACGGATTTTATGTTCGCTGAAGATCAACGGTGGGAGCGGGCTTGCTCGCGATGAGGCCCGCACAACCACCCCAAGAACCCCAGTCAATAAAAAGCCCCACCAGATAACACCTGGCAGGGCTTCAACACATCAAAACAGCTGCTTACGCGACGTTCATCGTCTTATGCGTATCAATCAGATGCTGCACCACGCCTGGATCCGCCAAGGTCGAAATATCGCCCAAGCCGTCATATTCGGCGGTCGCGATCTTGCGCAGAATCCGCCGCATGATCTTGCCTGAACGGGTTTTCGGCAGCCCCGGCGCCCACTGAATCACGTCCGGCGAAGCAATCGGGCCAATCTCTTTACGCACCCAGTTCTTCAGTTCCAGACGCAGTTGCTCGCTCGGCTCTTCGCCGCCGATCAACGTGACGTAGACATAAATGCCCTGCCCCTTGATGTCGTGCGGCACGCCAACCACCGCCGCCTCGGCGACTTTCGGGTGCGCAACCATCGCGCTTTCGATTTCGGCCGTGCCCATGCGGTGTCCGGAAACGTTCAGCACGTCATCCACGCGACCGGTGATCCAGTAATAACCATCCTCGTCACGGCGCGCACCGTCACCGGTGAAATACATGCCACGGAAGGTCTTGAAGTAGGTGTCGACAAAACGGTCATGGTCGCCATACAGCGTGCGCGCCTGGCCCGGCCACGAATCCAGAATCACCAGGTTGCCCTCAACGGCGCCTTCCAGAATATTACCCAGGTTGTCCACCAGTGCCGGCACCACGCCGAAGAACGGACGAGCAGCCGAACCAGGTTTCAAGCCATGGGCACCCGGCAGCGGGCTCATCATGTTGCCGCCGGTTTCGGTCTGCCACCAGGTGTCGACGATCGGGCAGCGCGACTGACCGACCTTCTTGTAGTACCAATCCCAGGCTTCCGGGTTGATCGGCTCACCCACCGAACCCAGCAGGCGCAGGCTGCTGCCGTCAGCGCCTTCGACTGCAGCGTTACCCGCCGCCATCATCGCGCGGATTGCCGTTGGTGCGGTGTAGAGGATGTTGACCTTGTGCTTGTCGACAATCTTCGCCACCCGGGTGATGTCCGGATAGTTCGGCACGCCTTCGAACAGCACGGTAGTCGCGCCATTGGCCAGCGGGCCATAGACGATATAGGTGTGGCCGGTGACCCAGCCGACGTCGGCGGTGCACCAGTAGATTTCACCCGGGCGGTAGTCGAACACGCGCTCGTGGGTCATGGCCGCATACAGCAGGTAACCGCCAGTGGTGTGCTGCACGCCTTTCGGTTTGCCGGTGGAACCGGAGGTGTAAAGGATGAACAGCGCTTCTTCGGCGCCCATCTCTTTCGGCGCGCAAACGCTGCCCGCCACCTTCATCAGGTCTTCGTACCAGATGTCGCGATGCTGGTTCCACTTGATGTCGCCGCCGGTGCGCTTGCACACGATGACTTTCTGAATGCTGCTGGTTTCCGGGTTGGTCAGCGCGTCGTCGACATTGGTCTTCAGCGGTATCTTCTTGCCGGCACGAACGCCTTCATCGGCCGTAATTACCACTTTGGAACGGCAATCGATAATCCGCCCCGCCAGCGCTTCCGGCGAGAAACCACCGAACACCACCGAGTGAATCGCGCCGATCCGGGTACAGGCCAGCATGGCGACCACGGCTTCGGGAATCATCGGCATATAGATAGTCACCACGTCGCCGCGATGCACATCCTGGCCGCGCAAGGCGTTGGCGAACTTGCACACTTGTTCGTGCAGTTCGCGGTAGGTGATGTTGCGGCTCTCGGACGGGTCATCCCCTTCCCAGATAATCGCGATTTGATCGCCGCGCTCTTCCAGATGACGGTCGAGGCAGTTGTAGGAAACGTTCAGTGTGCCGTCGGCAAACCATTTGATGTCGACGTGGTGATCGTCGAAGGAAGTCTGTTTCACCGTGGTGAAAGGCTTGATCCAGTCGAGGCGCTGAGCTTGTTCGCGCCAGAAGCCGTCCGGGTTGACGACCGACTGCTGGTACATGGCCTTATAGGTGGCCTCGTCAGTCAGCGTATTGGCTGCTACCTCGGGACGAACGGGATACAAAGAAGCCGCACTCATCTTTCTTACCTCGGTGGAATAGTTGTTTTTGTATGACCCTGTTGTAGCCGGGCCGGGCCTATAGAACCATTCGACGATGGTAGTAACAAGCCCCTGCAAACCGTGGTGAATACCTCGCGAAATCCGCAAAACCCCTGCATTGACTGGCCCGCAACCCCGCACCGGGACCTGCGATTTTTTGACTTATTACTGATTGTTACGGGAATTGCGAAAGGTGTTTATCAAAAGCACGGGTATATGAATCCAACCCTCACGCCTAAAATCAGCCTCGCCAACAAGGCAAACCTGATTAACCAAGTTGCAGCCCCCACGAAGGCAGTTAATCAAAAAACCAAGTACTGAAGTTCCACACGCAATCCCAAAAAGATTGCGTGACCCCACTCGACCTCAGAAAGGTAAATTTGAAATGAAAGCTTTATTAGTTCTGGCCCTCAGCAGCATGTGCTTAACCGCCATGGCAGACGAGGCCCCGACTGATTTCGCGCAGCAACAACCGGTGGAAGAGCAATACACTTACTCCACCCACCTGGACATCGCCAACGTTGTGTCCATGAGCGAAATCCCGAATGTCTGTGAAGTTGTCCCGATGAAAATGGAATACGACGATTCCAAAGGTCAGCGCCACATCCTGCGTTACAGCGTTATGGGCAACGGCTGCTCTAACGGCTGATCTCCCGCACTTCCCCTCTAAACGGTTCGACCCAACTGCCCGCTCTATTGGGTAGCTGAAGCGCCGAACCGTATAGATCGAATAATACGATTGTTTAGTGCGATTATTTGCGCTTTTTAATCAAATTCACTGGCGTAGTATTACTTCCACACCCAAGGCACAAAACGCCAACGAACCTGGAGCTACCACCATGAAAACCAAACTGATCCTCGCCCTGACCCTCTCCGTACTGGCCGGCAGCGCTTTCGCCGCTGATGGTTTTGACCGCACCGGCTGGGCAGTCGCTGCTGATGGTTACGATCGCACCGGCTCCGCCACAGTTGCTGAAGATGGCTACGATCGCACCGGCTCGGCTACCGTCGCTGAAGATGGCTACGACAAAACCGGTTCGGCGACCTTCGCGGCTGATGGTTTCGAACGCACCAACTCGGCCACTTTCAGCTGACATTTGGCTGATTAGCCTTCGCCGACTTCGGTCGGGCTCAGTTGTGTCTGAGGGCATCGAAAAGCCTCGCAAAACACAACATATAGTGAAAAACCGTATTTTTGGCTGTTTTTTGATCAAAAATACGCCTCGCCAAAAATTAGCAAAAAAAAATCTTCGCAGTCGATCCCCAGTCAAAGCCCTGTAAACCCTCGCTCCGACCCAAATACCCGCCCTCGCCTACCGTTCTCAGCGCCGATTCGTCGCACCACACGCCGGTTTTTTTCCCTATAATGCGGCCTCAAACGGGCCTGCAATATTCCCTTACAGGGACAGGCAGGCATCCGAAGCCCAGGCAGACGCTTTTCACGTTTCTGCGCACCGAGGCGGCTTCGGGTTTTCCGTACAAAATTCTGTTTGATGCCTGCGTATAGCTGCTGCAAAAAACGATTCCTTAAGATCCAACGCGGCCAGTACGACCGTGTGAAAAACCATCACACGGGCAACTGGCCCTCACGCAGGAGACGACACGTCATGCTGAGCTGGGACGAATTCGACAAAGAAGACACAGGCGAAGTAGCGGTAAAAGGCGCAAACGCCGGCCACGCGACTGAAGCCAACATGGACCGCCTCGACACCGCCGGTGGCGTCGCCGCCCAAGAAGCGCGTGCCGTGACCGCGTCCGACTCCGCCGCGATCGCGCGTGCCAAGGCTGCCTTGGACAACCTCGACGTCGCTGAAGGTCTGGCTGAACTCGAAGGCGCCTCCGCCCGTGTCGCTGTCGACGAAAAGCGCATGATCAACTGCCGCGCCGACCTCAACCAACTCGTGCCATTCAAGTACGACTGGGCCTGGCAGAAATATCTGGACGGTTGCGCAAACCACTGGATGCCGCAAGAAGTCAACATGACCGCCGACATCGCCCTCTGGAAAGACCCGGAAGGCCTGACCGACGACGAGCGCCGCATCGTCATGCGCAACCTCGGCTTCTTCTCCACCGCCGACTCGCTGGTTGCCAACAACCTGGTCCTGGCCGTGTACCGCCTGATCACCAACCCGGAATGCCGCCAGTACATCCTGCGCCAGGCCTTCGAAGAGGCGATCCACACCCACGCCTACCAGTACTGCATCGAATCGTTGGCCATGGATGAAGGCGAGATCTTCAACATGTACCACGAGATCCCATCGGTCGCGAAAAAAGCCACTTGGGGCCTCAAGTACACCCGCTCGATCTCCGATCCGAAGTTCGAAACCGGCACCGTCGAAACCGACAAAGAACTGCTGCGCAACCTGATCGCCTACTACTGCGTTCTGGAAGGCATCTTCTTCTACTGCGGCTTCACCCAAATCCTCTCCATGGGCCGTCGCAACAAAATGACCGGCGTCGCCGAGCAGTTCCAATACATCCTGCGCGACGAATCCATGCACCTGAACTTCGGCATCGACGTGATCAACCAGATCAAAATCGAAAACCCGCACTTGTGGGATGCCGAAATGAAGGAAGAAGCTTCGCAGATGATTCTGCAAGGCACTCAGCTTGAGATCGAATACGCGCGCGACACCATGCCTCGCGGTGTATTGGGGATGAACGCGGCGATGATGGAGGACTACCTCAAGTTCATCGCTAACCGTCGTCTGTCGCAGATTGGCTTGAAGGAAGAGTATCCAGGGACGACTAACCCGTTCCCTTGGATGAGCGAGATTATGGACTTGAAGAAAGAGAAGAACTTCTTTGAGACGCGGGTTATTGAGTATCAGACTGGTGGGGCTTTGAGCTGGGATTGATGGCGATGTGATGCCATGCTATAAAAGCTGACCTTACATGTTTGTTGGGAAGCTAGAGAAGCCCCGCAAATGCGGGGCTTTTTTTATTGGAGAACGATATGGGCAATGGAAAAAAAGACCCCGTTCCACAGTTCAAATATAAAAAGCACATGTCTGTAGGCGCAATGAGCGCTGAGGAAGACCACCGTTTTCTTCAAGATTGCTTCCTCGACACCGGTGACTTTGAAGTACTAACTGATACGCACAATCCTAAATGCATTGCTCTAGGAAGAACCGGCGCAGGAAAAAGCGCGCTTTTAGAAAAAATAAAACAAAAAGAAGAGCATGTAATCGAGTTACTTCCTGAGGAATTATCGATTGGCTACATATCAAACTCAAACATCCTGACCTTCTTCGAAAGCCTAGGTGTAAATCTTGATTTATTTTATCAACTGCTATGGCGGCACGTCTTATCCGTTGAATTAATAAAAAACAAATTCAAAATAACAAACGAGTACTCTAACAGAACTTTCTCAGAGCGTCTTTCGGAAATCTTTAGAAGAGATCAAAAAAAAGAAAAAGCGATTAATTATCTTCGCCAATGGGGGGATAAATTTTGGCTTGAAACAGACACGCGAATCAAAGAGCTAACTACCAAACTTGAAAACGAACTCAAAGGGGATATCGACTTAAAATCACTCGGAATCCCGATTAACGCTTCAGGCGCTGAAAAACTCACAAGAGAGTCAAAGCAAGAAATATGTAGCCGCGCCCAGGCAGTTGTAAACAAAGTACAGGTTCAGGACCTCAACAACGTAATAAGCTTATTGGCCCAAGATATATTTACAGACACACAACAAAAATTCTTCATAATCATAGATAAATTGGATGACAACTGGGTTGAGGACGAGATGCGGTATCGTCTAATCCGGGCACTAATTGAAACAATAAAAACATTCAGGAAGGTTAGCTCGGTAAAAATAATCGTCGCCCTACGACTTGATTTGCTTGGACGAGTATTTGATCGAACAAGAGACGCAGGCTTTCAGGAAGAAAAATACGAAGACATGCTCTTAAGAATAAGGTGGAGCAAAGAGCAAATAGAAGAAATGTTAGATAAACGTACAAGCCTTATGATCCGACAAGCTTATACCCAAGACAGGGTAAAATCGGGAGATATCCTTCCCCCACACGTGGGTAGTGAACGTTCATTAGACTTTATGCTAGATCGAACATTAATGCGCCCTAGAGATGCCATCTTGTTTATGAATGAATGTTTAGAGCAGGCTCAAGGCCACCCAAAAATAACCGCCAAAATGATACGAGACGCGGAGATAACTTACTCAAAAAAGTGAATCGCCCCGGGTTTTCTAGACACTCTCCAGGCTCGCTGCGTAACGCTTTTCAAACTCTACCGGTGACAGCTGATTGTTGAAACTGTGGCGTCGTTTTGGGTTGTAAAACATCTCGATGTAATCGAACACATCATCCCGAGCATCCTGGCGTGTAGTGTAGATTTTACGCTTGATCCGTTCCCGCTTTAGCAGCTGGAAAAAGCTCTCCGCCACAGCGTTGTCGTGGCAGTTACCTCGACGACTCATGCTGGCCACCAGGTTGTTAGCTTTCAAGAAGCTTCGCCAGTCTGAGCTGCTGTACTGACTGCCTTGATCTGAGTGGATCATCACCTCTTGCTTCGGCTTACGTCTCCAAACCGCCATCAGCAGTGCATCAATGGCTACGTCGCTGGTCATCTGCGACTTCATTGACCAACCAATGATCTGGCGTGAAAACAGATCGAGCACCACGGCCAAATACAGCCAGCCTTCATATGTTCGGATGTAGGTAATGTCTGTGACCCAGACTTTGTTGGGTTCTCTGACATCGAATTGGCGCTTCAGTAAGTTCGGTGAGGCAACGGCTGGTTTACCGCCATATTTTCCCGGCCTCCGTCGATACCCAGTCTGAGAACGTAAACCCTCAAGGCGCATCAACCTAGCCACCCGGTGACGGCCACAGCTCTCACCAACCTCTCGCAGGTCATCATGGATCTTGCGATAGCCATAAACGCCACCGCTTTCCAGCCAGGAGTGTTTGATCAATCCAAGCAGTCGCTGATCGTCCTTGGCTCGCGCAGATTTTGGTTCTGATAGCCACGCGTAGTAGCCGCTGGGATGAACCTTGAGCGTCAGGCAAAGCCGTCGAATCGCGTAATGACCCGATTGCTGCTTAATAAAGGCGTACTTCAGCCGCACTCCTTGGCAAAGTACGCGGCGGCCTTTTTTAAGATGTCTCGCTCCTCCGTCACCCGTTTCAGCTCGGCACGTAGACGACGAACCTCAGCGCTTTGATCATCCTCCTCAACGCGCTGTTCTTGGGGCTTGGTGTAGCGCTTAACCCAGGCATAGAGGCTGTGCACGGACACACCCAATCGTGCAGCCACCTCCGAGACAGGAAGCTGCTTTTCGGTCACTTGCTTGACCGCCTGGATTTTGAATTCTTCGGGATATCGCTGGTTGCTCATGGCACCTCCTAATGGGCCTCATTTTAAGGCTTGGAGGTGTCTACGAAACTAGGGGCGATTCAGCCCCACTTAATGCCGACGACGTGCCGGAAGGAATTCTGAATCCCACACAGACCAGCACCGCAACGATTAGGTATGCGCGCGCGAAGAAGATTTCCGACTGGATATTGAAACAATCCGAAGGTCGCTGCGAAGGATGCAAGCAAGACGCTCCTTTTCTACGCTCTGACGGGTTGCCTTACCTCGAAGTCCATCATGTTAAACATTTGGCCAAGCACGGCTCGGATCGTCCGAAGAACGCCGTGGCGTTATGTCCTAATTGTCATCGACGTTGCCACTACTCAACCGATAGGGATGAATTTACCGCGTGGCTTTATGACAACATTGCTCGGCTGAGACGTGAGTAATCGAGGTGAATGGGATTCGTGGCGAGGGGGTTTACCCCCGTTCGGCTGCGAAGCAGTCGTTAATCCTCACAACTAGGTTTGTCTGATTCACCGCGTTTGCTAGGTTTGGGGCTGCTGCGCAGCCCAACGGGGGTAAACCCCCTCGCCACAGGTTTGTACCTGGCTTAGCCGATGCGTTGATGCAGGCATTCGCGAGCAAGCTCGCTCCCACAGGTTTGGTGTGTTGCCGCAGGTTTCGCATTGTTTTGAAATCAGTCAGTGCAACCCGCCGTGCCTCCCGCTATTAATACCCTCCCCCACTCAAGGACCCGAGCCCGCCATGAAATTCGACCTCGCCTACTGCCTCAGTCTCGACGACAAGCTGTCGATCTATGACGTGCGCGATCTCAATTTCGACGAGACCATGGAGTTCGATTCCGCCAAGGAACACTTCCAGTGTCCCAATGACGCCTGCCGGGCGGCGTTTGATGCGGCGAATGTGCTGACCACGTTTAACGCCAAAAACGTGAATTACGTTCGCACCCCGCACTTCAAGAACACGCCGAGCACGCGGCATGTCGCGGATTGTCCTTATGTGAGTCTGAAAACGCCGGCGTCGGGCGTTGAGGCCGAAGGCGCGGAAACGGATGACAGCCGCGAGGAGCATTTCCCGTCGGAATTGTTACTGACTCGGCGCGAATACGTGCGCAAGCCGTCGAGCCCGGCAGTGGCGGCGGATGTGGTGCGCGATGATCCTAAACCATCGCCCGCGAACACTAGCGTCGAGCATCCGAGCCGTGAAACAGCACCGGACAAAACCAGTGTATTCGCGCATCCGGTGGAGTGCTTCGTGTCGAACTTCGAGGACAAGGAGTTGCTCAAGCGCATGCCGCTGAAGATCGGCGAGCACACCGCGCCTTATGGTTCTTTCTTCAAGAAGATTGAATACCTGACCGACAACAAGGGGCTGATTTACTGGGGCAAGATCAAGGAGATCAAGGATTACACCCAGAGCTTTCGCATCGATTTCGAACAAAAAGTCTGGTTCAAGCAAGCGGACGAGGCGAAGAAGAAGCCTTACTCAGTGAACGTTTACTTGAGCAAGAAGCTGATCGACAACTACCGCAAGCGCAAGGCGTTCCTCGAAGAGATCAAGCACGCCATCGACAGCGGAAAGGAGTTGTTCTGTTTCTTCTATGGCGTCACGCCGGAGTTGAAGCAAGTCCCGAGCAAGAAAAACCCCGAACAGACGTTCGGGGTGTTCAGTGCGAATATCGAGAACCTGGATCACTTTATCGTGCGGGAAGCGCCGGGGTTGGCGGATAAGTAGCGTTTGCCTCAAGGCAACTGCAGCGCGGCACTGCCGGGGTGTTGCCGGATGAGTTCGTAAGGCAGCACGCTGAACTCCGTGTAGCGGCACATCGAGGAAATATGCGGAAAGGACGGCACTAACTTGATGCCGCTTTCGGTGAAGTACCAGGATGGGAATTTCCAAGGTTGTTCGTCGCCGTAGATGCAGCCGTCTTCGCGTTCAGTGGTGGTTTTCATCTGGTCGGGATAAAGCGCGCTGAGTTGCTGCAACAACCACGGAGCCAGGGTTTCGGTGCGGTATTTAGAGTAGGTTTCGTACGACTCGGAAGATGGCATGACGTCGTTGTACTGACGTTCATAGTGCAGGGGGCTGCCCTGCCCCAGCCACAACACGTCTTCAAGGGTTAGCGTATTGCCGTTATTTGCATCGAGATTGAGTGGCATATCGTTTTCATCGGTGTAGGCGCCGCCGCAACTGTACTCGGTGGCAATGCTTACGCTGAGGGTCGACGGTCCCATCCACAGCGGTTCCACCGTCTGCGCGTAGAACGTCTCGCCGCCACTGGCCACACAATCGAACTTGCCTGCCACTTCCTGCCACAGCCGCCCCATTAACTGTTGATTGATGCGCTGACGCTGTGCGGCGGTGTAACCCGACACCACTTCAAACAAGGTCGTCTCGGATCTAGGCTCGATCCACCATTGCAACGCGTGGCCCATGAAGTTTTCGGTCTTACCCTTCCTGAGTTTCAGACCTTGCAGGCGCAGGTATTCGTAGGGCGACTGGTCGCGCAGGGTGACGAGGAAAGGCACGGTGTCGGCAGGCGCAGGGGCGATCCGGGCTTGCTGCAAGTCAACTTTCAGCACCTTGCCTTCGGGGCTGCGCCACTCGCCGTACCAACCATCCGCTTTGGGCTTAAGACGAATCGTTGGACGGAGCGCGTCCTGAGAATCACGCGGCGCTGACTCATCAAGCACCAGTGTTTCACCTTCCTTTTTGCCAATGAGCATCAAATCCTTGCGGTACTTTTGATAAAAGTAACGGCCGCCCACTTCTTCGCTATCAGTGTTTACTTCCAGCACGATCGGAGTTTTTCCGAGGGTGCCGATGTACACGTGTTTGCCACTTTCGGCCCACAGCGGAGTTGAAAACGCGGCGCACATCAACATGACGACGCCGGTTAAGCGACGCTTTCCTTGGCACATCAAATCATTCCTTGGGTAAATGGGAGTAAAGAGTCTCAAGGCAATTGCAGCGCCACACCACCGGGGTGTTGTTTGACGAGGCTGTACGGCAAAACACTCCAGGCAGTATCTCGGCACACCGCCGCCGCATGGATGAAAGACGGTTCCAACTTCAGACCGTTTTCGGTGAAGTGCCAGAGTGGGTAGCCCCAGGGCTGATCATCGTTATAGATGCAATCGCCCTCTTCTATCGCAGGCTTGATCGTCATTTCTTTGGGATAACGCTTTAGCAGTTGCGCCACCAGCCACGGGGCCAGCTCTTTAGTGCGGTATTCGGAATAGGTTGGATATGGCTGGGATGAATATTCATCCGTGCCTTCTTCGAAATGCGCCGGTTTGCCTTGGCCCACCCACAGCACATCATCAAGCGTCAGGACTTTGCCTGTCTTGGCATCGAAGTTGAGCGTTTCATTGTCTTGATTGGGATGAAGGCCGCCGCAGTAGAAGTCGGTAGAGGTGAAAGCACTCATGACTGACTGTGACATAAACACAGGTTGACTCGTTTGGGAGTAGGAGCCCGGACGGCCATCGACCGTGCAACCCAGCGTATCGCCGACGCCTTGCCACAACCGCGCCATCAAGCGCTGATTAATGCGTTGACGTACTTGCACCGAATAGCCTGAAACCACTTCAAACAGTTGAACGCCCGACAACGGCTCACTCCACCATTGCAGCGTATATCCCATAAAGTTTTCGGTCTGGCCCTTGCTGAGTTTCAGGCCTTGCAGGCGCAGGAACTCATAGGGCAATTTGTCATGAAGCTGAGTCAGGTAGGGCAAGTTATCGCCGGTTAGTGGCGCTAGTCTGGCTGGCTGCAGTTCTACTTTGAGAACTTTGCCCTTGGCGTTGGTCCACTCGCCCGACCATCCCTGCGGTTTGGGTTGCAGGCGAAAGATGGGGCGATGCTCATCTTCATCCGCGCCCTCACTCATTACAAGCAACTCACCTTCCCTCGTACCACTAAGAATCAGATCTTGCCGGTACTTTTGGTAGAAGTAGCGCCCCTCCCCAGAGTTGAGATTCACCTCCAGCACAATCGGCATTTTGCCCAGGTTTCCGGTGTAGACCTGGGTGTCGCTGTCGGCCCAGAGCACGTGAGAAAACGTTGAGCAAATCAGCGCGACAACACCAGTCAAACGACACAATCCCTTGAACATCATTCCATCCTTGCCTTAATAGGTGTGAGCAGCCTCAAGGCAACTGCACCGCCACTCCACCAGGATTCTGCTTGATTACCGAATACGGCAAAACGCTCCAGTCGACAAACGCACATGGCGCGTCCGCGTGGGAGAAAGAAGGTCCGAACTTGATGCCGTTTTTAGCGAAGTACCAGGTCGGGTAATCCCAATGGTCTTGCTCGCCGTAAGTGCAGTTGTCGTCGGGGACTGGCTGCATTTCTTCGGGGTAGAGCTGACGTAATTGCGCAACCAGCCAAGGGGCGAATTCGTTGTTGCGGTATTCCGAATACGCGGCGTAGATTTCGGCGGATTGTTCGCTATTGCGCTCTTCGTAATGCAACGGCTTGCCCTGCCCCACCCACAGCACATCTTCGAGCGTTACAGGTTTGCCGTTTTGCGCATCGATGTTGATGTAGGCGTCGCTGTAATCCGGGTGTGCGCCGCCGCAATAAGCCTCGGTGCCCACGCTGACGCTGATGACTTTGGGCGTGATCAACAGCGGTTTGACCGTTTGCACATAGTAGGCCCCGCCACCCGCCGAGAAGCAGCCGTAATACTGGACGACTTCTTCCCACAAACGTCCCAACAGCAACTTGTTGATGCGATCACGCACGTCGGGGGTGTAGCCCGAAACGATCTCGAAGAAAGCGGTTTTAGTTTGCGGCTCGCTCCACCATTGCAGCGAATAACCTTCGAGGGTTTGGGTCTTTCCTTGTTTGAGCTTCATGCCCTGCAGACGCAGGTACTCGTAGGGCTCGGCGTCGTAGAGCTTGGCGAGATAGGGCAGCGTGCCTGCCGATATCGCCGGGAGTTCAGCTTCCGTCAGTTCTATCTTCAGCGTTTTACCTTGGTCGTTACTCCACTCGCCCCACGCTTTACCAGATTCGATATTCAGATGAATTTGCGGTAGCGGCTTTTCATCACCGTAAGGTTGTTCGCCTTCATTCAGCACCAGCGTCGCGCCCTGCATAACACCGCTCAGGGCTACGGGCAAACTCAGTGGGTTGGCCATGGACGTGGCTTGCGACATGCTCAGGCCACAACGCCGCAGCAATGGCACGGTCATGACACTGCCGCCCACGCCGAGAAAGGTTGCGATAGCGCCGATTCCTACACCAGACACCGCCACTTTCCCCAATCGGCGTGGGACTTCGTTACCCGAGTGTGTGAGAAAACCGCGCCGGAACAGGCAGTCCAGAATTGTAATGCCCAGATAGACGATGAAGGCATAGCGAATCACCTCACCCTCGGCCCACATCGCCGCGACGGCGCCGACAATCGCGCCCAACCCGATGTACCCACCCAGCGGCCACAAGTAATGGCGAATCAGACTACCGGCGCGGTGGTGTTTTCCGGTGGCGAGCAGTGCGTTGACGATCATCACGCAGGTCGAAGTCGCCACGGCGATGTGCATTGCCGATTGACCGATGGGGTCATCGGCGCCGTGACTGGCCATGAGCATCCGATACAGCAACGGCACCACGACAAAGCCGCCGCCGAAGCCAAACAGCACGGCGGTGATGCCGGTCATGCAACCGAAGAGTGTCAGTAGAAGGTAGAACATCGCGCAGCGTCCAATGGTGGGGAGCGGTCGACGATAAAGTGGTGCCGCTTGGCCTGCGTCAGCAAGTCAGCCAATAATGTTCGCGTTTACGCCAACTGCTGGATATCGCCTGATGCGCAATGTTTCGATCAATCTGCTGGACGACACGCCGCGGCCGGTGGTGGCGATCGGTACGGATTATTCCCACGGACATGTGTTGCCCCTTCATACACACCGAAGGGCGCAACTCCTGTATGGCGCCACTGGCGTGATGCAGGTCAGCACCCACGACGGCAATTGGGTGGTGCCGCCGCAACGGGCGGTGTGGATTCCGGCGGGAGTGGCTCATGAGGTGTTAATGCTGGGGGTGAGTACACGAAGTTTGTACATTGAGCCGACGGCGGTTGATTTGGGCGGTCGCTGCCAGGTGATCAGTGTGTCGCCGCTGATGCGGCATTTGTTGATGGCGGCGGCGGAGGTTCCGCTGACCTACGATGAGGCCGGCCGCGACGGTGTGCTGATGGAATTGTTGCTGCATGAGCTGGCTCATAGCGCGCATTTGCCGTTGCACATTCCGCTACCGGTTGAAGGGCGATTGCTCGGGTTGTGTCAGACGTTTCTCCGGCAGCCCAATATCCATCAAGCGCCGCAGCACTGGGCCGATCAGTTGCACATCAGCCTGCGCACCTTTAATCGCCTGTTCCGCCAACAGACCGGCTTGAGTTTCAGCCAATGGCGCCAGCAAGCCTGTGTGGTGCTGGCCCTGGCGCGGCTGGCGGAGGGGACGCCGGTGACGCGGATCGCCGTGGACTTCGGCTACGACAGCCCGGCGGCGTTCTCGACGATGTTTCGCCGAGTACTGGGGCAGGCACCGTCCGTCTGGATGGATGCGGCGAAATAGCACAAATCAAAAAATGCATTTGATCCGGGACCAAAACAACTGTACAAAAACACAGTACATTTTGACTCAGCACTCTCGAGCCCGGAGAACACCATGGCCTCTTCTGCGATGAAAATCACTTTGGAACGTATCGCCCTTTTTCAATTCACCCCGGCCCACAGCGCTCAAGCCCGAGCAATGCTGGGTTGGAGCGTTGACGAGCTGTCCCGCGAATCCGGGGTTTCGGTGCAGGCCATCGAGCGTTTCGAGGCCAACCGCGATGTGTTGGATGTCACGCGACTGACGCTCGCGTATCGGTTTGAATCGGAAGGCCTGGTGTTTTTCCCGGGGTTTGCGCCGGGCCGGGGGATGAACGTCAGAGGCTCGACGCCGGACCCGGTGGCGCGCGCCGATTATGCGATGGTTGAGTGAGTTCGAGCAGCGCAAAAGCAAACACCATTACGCCAGTGGCCGCATGAGCCACTGGCGTTTGATCACTCTTGGAAAGCCGGGGGCTGAAGCTTCATCGAGGCTTGCTCATAGCTGTAGGCCAGCGCCAATAGCTGAGGATCACTCCAACGGGTGCCGAAGAAAAACACCGAAGTGGGCAGCCCTTCCTCCTTCATGCCTGAAGGCACGGTGACGGCAGGGTAACCCGCAACGGCAGCGCCAAACTGTGAATAGCCATCGGCTTCGGCAATGACGGCGTCCAGATTGTGTTCTATCAGTTGCTCATCGATTGCCTGCTGGAAACTGGAATTGAGCGCTTTGAACTGTTCCGTCGCCTGAGCGTAAGTCATGTCCAGCGCGTCGATGTCTTTGAGCATCTGTTGACCGTAACCTTCGGCGCCCGGATGGCTCTCGTTGAACTCAATCAACTCTGCAAGCGTCTGGATCGGCTGACCGGAGCGTGTAGCAAGGTACTCGGGCAGATCGTGTTTCATGCCGCCCATGAGCACGCTGAAGTAGTTATGCATATCGGGCAATCGAGGTGTTAACGGCACCAGAATCGCGCCCTGCTCTTCGAGCGTGGTTAATGCCATCCGGAATTCCAGGCCCGGCTCCAACACACGGCCGTAGGGACCGGTGTACGCAGTCGGGTAGCCGATGCGTTTGCCTTGCAAGGCATCCGTTGCCAGCAGCGCGGTGTAATCGATTCCCACTGGGGCGGCGCTGGATCCCGCGTCCGCAGCGTCGATGCCTTGCAACGCGTTGAACATCAGCGCTGCATCACGAACAGTGCGCGTCAGGGTTCCGGGGGTGTCTTGCAAGCGGGTGATCGGAATAATCCCCGAACGGCTGAACAAACCCAATGTCGGCTTCACGCCCACCACGCCGTTAGCAGATGCCGGGCAAGTGATCGATCCATTGGTTTCGGTGCCGATGGCCAGCGGCGCAAAACCGGCGGCAACACCTGCAGCAGAACCGGAGCTGGAACCGCACGTTCCTGCGCCCAACAAGTGCGGATTTTTGCCTTGGCCGCCGCGACCGCTCCAGCCATTGGGCAAGTCCATCTGGCGCACATACGCCCATTCGCTCATGTTGGTTTTGCCAATTATCACCGCGCCGGCGTCACGCAGTTGCTTGACTACAAAGGCGTCAGCGGCAGCCGGGTCGCCGATCATCGCGGGTGAACCGGCAGTTGTTTGCATCTTGTCTGCGGTATCGAAGTTGTCCTTGATCAGCACCGGAATGCCATGCAATGGCCCGCGGCTTTTACCTTGCGTACGCTCATTGTCGAGCGCAGCAGCGATGTCGATAGCTTCGGGATTGAGTTCGATAACGGCGTTGAGCGTCGGCCCCTGCTCGTCCAGCGACGCGATGCGCGCTTGCAGGTGCTTGACCAGTTCGACCGAGGAGAGCTCGTTACGCGCCATTCGCGCAGACAGGTCATGGACGCTCGCGTATTCGAGCGCCACGTCACTGTCCGTAGCAGCGACGGCCAGACCGGCGAAAACAGAGCTGGCGACCGACAGCACAACGGCTTGTGCCAGAGCCGTCATGCGGCCCTTGTAAAGGTGATTCATGTAAAACGTCCTTGAATGACTTAAAGCGAGCGATTCATTCGCTCGCCACAAGACTACAAGGCAGTTGTAGGAAACGCCTGTCAGCTACAAGGCGTTAATCGTGTGGGATAAATCACCCAGACTTGTAGCCGCTACACGAGAGACGACCTTCTTCCTCCACCAGATCTTGCATTTCCGACCACCAAGGCTGACCACGCTGCGGATATTTCACGTTGAACGCTTCGCCCATCTGCGGCGTGGTAATCGACACACTGCGCTCCCAGGCCAGCGCCAGGATGCGGTCGAACGGTTCGTACCAGGCGTGCATCGACAGGTCGAAGGTGCCGTTGTGAATCGGCAGCAACCAGCGGCCTTTCAGGTCGATGTGTGCTTGCAGGGTTTGTTCGGGTTGCATGTGCACGTGCGGCCATTCGACGTTGTAGGCGCCGGTTTCCATCAGCGTCAGGTCGAACGGGCCGAACTGTTCGCCGATGCGTTTGAAGCCGTCGAAGTAGCCGGTGTCGCCGCTGAAGAAGATTCGGCTGTCGGCATCGATCATCACCCACGATGCCCACAGCGTGCTGTTGCCATCGAACAAGCCGCGCCCGGAAAAGTGCTGCGACGGCGTGGCGATGAATCTAATGCCATCGACTTCCGTGCCCTGCCACCAGTCGAGTTGGCGGACTTTGGCGGCATCGATGCCCCATTTGATCAGGGTGTCGCCCACGCCTAGCGGGGTCAGGAAGTAGTTGGTTTTGTCCGCCAGTTTGAGCACCGCGTGGTGGTCGAGATGGTCGTAGTGATCGTGGGAGAGGATCACCGCTTCGATCGGCGGCAATTCTTCAAGGCTGATTGGCGGTTGGTGAAAACGCTTGGGGCCGGCCCATTGCACTGGCGAGGCGCGCTCGGCGAAGACCGGGTCGGTGATCCAGAACTTGTCGCGCAATTTCAGTAACACGGTCGAGTGGCCGAGGCGGTAGACGCTGTGATTGGGCGCGGCGAGCAACGCGGCGCGGGTCAGTGTTTGTACCGGCACGGCTGCGCTTGGTCGGGTGTTGCGCGGTTTGTGGAAGATCATGTTCCACATGATCCGCAGCATTTTGCGCAAGCCCTCGCGCTGCACCGGCGCGTGGTTGCGGAAATGTCCTTGGACCTGACGGGACGCTTCAGGCGTAAGCGCTTTGTCCGCAGAGGAAGTTGAAGTGACCATGGCTGAATGACTCCAGTGAACCGCTTGAAGAACGGTTTCGCTTTGTGGCGATAAAATGGCCAAGGCACGCACGCATCAGCCGAAGACGCTATTTGTCACGGTGCAGGATTAAGGAAACATTACACTGCACAGTGTAGTTTCAAGGTTGCATCAAAGCCGCGCACAAGTAAACTGCCGAGTGTAATTCTCTCCTCCCTTCTGCCGAAGCCAATTTATGACAGCTCCACAGCGCCTCACCGACCGTAAACGCGAAGCGATCATCCAAGCGGCGATTGCCGAGTTCCGTGCCAACGGTTTCGACATCACCAGCATGGACAAGATCGCCGCCACCGCCGACGTGTCGAAGCGCACGGTGTACAACCACTTCCCCAGCAAGGAAGAGTTGTTCGCCGAAATCCTCAATCAGTTGTGGGCGCGGGTGACAGCCGAACAGGAAACGCCCTACAGCCCGGATCAGCCGCTGCGCGATCAATTGCGCCACATCCTGATGGCGAAAGTGCAGATGATGGGCGACGACAACTTCCTCGATCTGGCGCGCGTGGCAATAGCCGCGACCATCCATTCCCCCGAGCGCGCGCAGAACATGATCACGCGCATGGGCGAACGCGAAGAAGGCCTGACCTTGTGGATTCGTGCCGCCCAGGCCGATGGCCGCTTGAAAGCGGTGGCGCCGGAGTTCGCCGCCCAGCAGGTGCAGGGTTTGCTCAAATCCTTTGCGTTCTGGCCTCAGGTGTCGATGGGCCAGAATGGCCTGTCGGCAGAAGTGCAAAGCACCGTCGTCGAGTCGGCGATGGACATGTTTCTCGCCTGCTATCAGCTCTAGATCAACGCCCTGCCGCCGCTGCGCTTTGGTTAAATGGCTTCCAAGGACACTGATTATTCCCGTTGGAATAAATGACAATGTCCGCCGCTTAACCGATGAACGGTAAGTCTGAATAAAACACCGCAATGTGTTTCAGAATGAATCTGGCGCAGGGAATTATGGAAAATCAACGCGGCAAGGGTCTGTCATTTGCCCGACGCATCTACATGCCCAGAACCGTCGGCCTGGGTATCGGCTGCATTTGTGTGACCGCTGCGCTGTATCCACTGAATATGCCCGGCTGGGTGTGGATTCTGATGTTGGTCAACGGCTTCGTCTGGCCACATGTCGCCTACCAGATAGCCAAACGCTCGCCCTACCCCTACCGCGCCGAGCGCCGCAACATCATCGGCGATTCGCTGTGCGGCGGTTTCTGGGCGGCGGCCGTGCAATTCAATCCGATCGTCACCGTGACCATTCTGTCGATGATGACCATGAACAACGTCGCCGCCGGTGGCCCGAGATTATTTCTCCACGGTGCGCTGGCGCAAATCGTCGGCGCGCTGATTGCCTGGTCGGTGTTCGGCATCGCGTTTACCTCGACGGCGACACCGGTCCAGGTCTGGGCTTGCCTGCCGTCCCTGGTGATTTACCCGTTGGCGGTCGGAATGGTCTGTTATCGGTTGGCGTTCAAACTCGCCGAGCACAAACGCGCGTTAAGCGCCCTCAGCCGCACCGACAGCCTCACCGGATTACTCAATCACGGCTCGTGGAAAGACCTGCTGCACGTCAAGTTTCAGCAGAGCCGACACAATCAGATTGCCTCGGTGATTGCGCTGATCGACATCGACCATTTCAAGACGATCAACGACAGCTACGGCCACATCATCGGCGATTCGGTGCTGCGCCAAATGAGCTTCGAGTTGCGGCGCAGTCTGCGCGACATCGACCTGGCGGGGCGATATGGCGGTGACGAGTTCTGCGTGATCCTGCCGAACATGTCGCTGCAGCAGGCCGGGGAAATCATGGAGCGCTTGCGCGAAGTGCTGAACAATTACCGCCACCCGCACGTGCCGCAATTGCAGATAAAACTTAGCATCGGCCTCGCCGCCTACCAACCTACGTTCAGCGACGCGACGGCATGGCTGAACGCTGCCGACAAAGCCCTGTACACCGCGAAAAACACCGGGCGCAACAAAATCAGCATCGCCGACAGCCTTGCGACTGATGCCGCGACCACGCGAATCTCCGCATGAAAAACTTATACAAGAATATTAATAAATCGCTTCCTTGTACAAGTTTACGAAGTTTTGTATAAGTATTGCTCTGTCAGCCACGGACCCGTTGACATTGAGCAGACATCGCCGAAAATCTCCAGGATTTTCGGCCTGCAGGCGCCGGAATAGGGACTGACTCTTCGTTGTTCCCAACCTTCTCGAGCACTGCCCATGTTCTTCAATCGCCATAAATCCGAACTCGAAATACTCCAGCACACCGTCGCCAACCAAACCGGCCTCCTGGAGGCGATTGATCGCTCGATGGCGGTGATCGAGTTCGACCTGAACGGCGTCGTCCTGCGCGCCAACGACAATTTCCTGATGACTGTGGGTTATCAACGCGAGCAGGTGATTGGTCAGCAGCACCGCAAATTCTGTCCGCCGGAGTTCGCCCGCAGCAGCCAGTACAGCGAGTTGTGGTCGCGATTGAATAACGGTCAGTTCGAGTCGGGGACTTTCGAGCGGGTCAACAGCAAGGGTCAGCCGATCTGGCTGGAGGCGAGTTACAACCCGATCAAGGATGCGTCGGGGCGCGTGGTGAAAGTGGTGAAGTACGCGCTGGATGTCACGGCCAAAGTGCAGCAGGAAAGCGAATCCAACGCCAAGTTGCAGGCGATTGACCGCGCGATGGCGGTGATCGAGTTCGACCTCAACGGTAACGTCATCACCGCCAACCAGAATTTCCTGACGCGCATGGGTTACATGCCTCGCCGAGCTCGAGGGCAAACATCATCGAATTTTCTGCACCGCAGCGCTGGTCAACAGTGGCGCGTATCAAGACTTCTGGCGCCGACTGAATCAGGGCGAATTGTTCCATGGGCAATTCGAGCGCGTCGATAAACGCGGGCAAACCGTGTGGCTCGAAGCCAACTACAACCCGGTGTACGACGCCAGCGGCCGCTTGTGCAAAGTGGTCAAATTCGCCTCGGACGTAACCGCGCGAGTCGAGCAACATGCCGAAGATGCGCGCAGTGCGACCGAGGCTTATCACATCTCGGTAGAGACGCGAAAAGTCGCCGAGCAAGGCACGCAAGTGATTCAACAAGCGGCCAGCGAGATGCGTGAAATCGCTGCGAACATCGAGGAATCCTCAACCCTTATTGCGCAACTCGGCGAGCGTTCCGAGCAGATCACCACCATCGTCAATACCATCCGGGCGATTGCCGACCAGACCAATTTGCTCGCGCTCAACGCCGCGATCGAAGCGGCGCGGGCCGGCGAGCAAGGTCGCGGCTTTGCGGTGGTGGCGGACGAAGTGCGGCTGCTGGCGGCGCGGACCAGCGGTTCGACGGCGGAGATTTCGAGCATGATCGGCTTGATCCTGAGCGAGACCCGGCAAGCGATCAAAAGCATGGACGGCACCCGCGATCGGGCGGCGCAAGGGGTTGAATTGGCGAATGAGGCGGGGACGGTGATTTTGCAGATTCGTGACGGCGCGAGCCATGCGGTGCAGGCGGTGAGCATGTTTGCGAATGAGCGGGTTGGCGAATAGTGGTGGTTTGCAGGGTTTGAGACCGAGTTGTTTCATTCGCGGACAAGCCTCGCGCCTACGGGGATCGCATCCCTCTGTAGGAGCGAGGCTTGCCCGCGAAGGCTGACTTTCATTCAACATCAATTCAGCTAAGCCGCCGCCGAGCAGGACTATGCCGTGCAGGACTATAGTGACCCACGTCCCGAATCCTGCCGAGCGCACCATGAATTCCACCAAGTCCGACGCTAAACATACCGCCGCACCCGTCGATCATCTGCGTTTCCACCGCCCGCACGCGCACCTTGCGCCAACCTTTGGTAACGATAAATTTGCCCTGCGCGCCGAAGCGTTTGCGCGTTTTTTCGGCACGCCAATGTTTCTCGGCGCGCAAACCCTGATCGTGGTGTTGTGGGTGTGCCTGAACCTGTTCGGCGTCGCGACCTTCGATCTGTACCCGTTCATCCTGCTCAACCTGGCGTTCAGTCTGCAATCGGCATACGCCGCGCCGCTGATTCTGCTGGCGCAGACGCGTCAGGCCGCACGCGACAAAGCTCAGTCGGATGCCGACGCGCAACACCGCGAAGCGCTGGCCGTGGCCAACAGTGAGCGTCAGGCGCAAGCCGCGCAAAACACCGCGCAGTTGCTGGAATTGCTCGAACAAAACACCCGCCTGACCGAGATGACCAAAAGCCTCACCGAACGCATCGAAACCCTGACCTCGGAGATGCATCAGCACTTTGTGCGCAAGGATCAGCCGAAGACCTGATCCCCCGAATCAGCGCAATCGCAGCGCTCGTCCCGGTTCATCACCAGGTCAGCGCTGCGAGGTATTCGGGCGGGGGCATGCGTTTAAACAGTAAAAATGTGCGGAATCTGAGGCCGCCTTCGCGGGCAAGCCTCGCTCCTACAGGGGGGAATGCGATCTTCTGTAGGAGCGAGGCTTGCCCGCGAAGAGGCCCTGCCAGTCAGCACAAATCCATCAACCGCCAACCAAACTGCGCACCGCCGAAATCTCCGGCACTTCCCGCCGACTCATGTACACCCGCAACGGCTCGGTCACGTTGATCCGGTCATCGATGTTCTGATCCAGCAATAACTGAATCAATTCACGCTTGAGCGTCATGGCCTCGCCCGGCCCCGGCGCCCAGACAAATTCGCTGGCAGGAATGATGCCGTCATCCGCCACGTCCATGCCGAAGGAGTCTTCGCTGAAACGCACGATGTACTGGCCGGTCTTGCGGTTGAGGCCGACGAAGCCCTTGAGTTGATCGGCGGCTTGGCAAATGAGCTGGGAAGTGATGCGCATATAAACCTCACAAAAGGTCGTAAAGGGACCGGTGATCGATGGTTTACACGCAAGGGCTGGAGAACGGGTTTCCCTCTGCTGGGGAAACTGCCGCGCCAAGCGTACTGCAAAGGCGCGCACAAAAGCGTTGATAAAAATGGCTTTAAATACGTTTATGTCGGTCTGGCGATAGCACTCTCGGCGCTCAGTTGTTAAAAGGGACGTCTTTGAAAACCTCTGCGAAAGGACCTCGACCATGCCTGTTACCTTCAACAAGAGCGCCCTGCTGCTGAGCGTGTTGCTCGGCCTCGGCCAGGCACAGGCCGCCAGCCACCCTGAACCCGCTGCGCTGGCGAGCACTTTGGGCATTCCGCACCCGGCCGTGATCGCCCACCGTGGCGCCTCGTTCGATGCGCCGGAATCGACCGCCGCGGCCTATAAACTGGCGCGTGACCTGGGCGCCGATTACCTGGAAATGGACGTCCAGCGCAGCAAGGACGGCGTGCTGTTTGCGCTGCACGACGACAACCTGCAACGCACCACCGACGTCGCCACCAAGTTCCCCGAGCGCAAGGATGCCCCGGCCAACCAGTTCACCATCGCCGAACTGAAAACCCTCGACGCCGGCAGTTGGTTCAACGCCGCTTACCCGGACCGTGCGCGCCCGGCCTATGTCGGTTTGAAGATTCTGACCCTCGACGAAATTATCGATATCGCTCAGGGCAACCCGCTGCACAAGCCCGGTTTGTACATCGAAACCAAAGAGCCGAAGCAATTCCCCGGCATCGAGCGCGACCTCAAGGAGAAACTCCAGGATCGCGGCTGGCTGAGCCCGGCGGGTTCGAAACTGGCGAAGAGCGCACTGGCGGTCGGTCAGGGCAAAGGCAAAGTGGTGCTGCAAACATTCGAGAAGAGCAGCCTCGAACTGCTACAGACAGAAATGCCTAACGTGCCGAAGATCCTGTTGTTGTGGGTCGGCGAAGGCAGTATCGAGCCGAAATCGAAAGTGCCTTTCGCGCAATCCGGCGACAAGGACAAAGCCACTTATTACGCCAAACAACAGCCGAAATCCAAAGCCGAATTCCAGCAATGGGTCGAGTACGCCAAGGCTCAAGGCGCCATCGGCACCGGGCCTTCGGCGGCGTTGACCAAGGGTGGTGATCAGAGTTATTCCGACTTGGTCAAACCGTGGATGAACCAGTACACCCACGATCAGGGTTTGCTGGTGCACGTTTATACGATTGATGATGCGGTGGATTATCAGAAAGTGATGGATGCGGGCGTCGACGGGATTTTCACTAATCGGGCCAGCGAACTGCTGAAGTTCTACAAACGGCCAGCGGCGGGCACGGTTGCGCAGTTGCTGCAAAACAATGGTTATTGAGCATGCGTCAGTAATTAAGGATGAATTAAGTTGCGCCGTTTAACCTGAACTCACTTAAACAAATCACCCCAAGGAAAGAACCTGATGAAAACTTTAACTGCCCTGTTTACTGCTGCTGCTCTGACCCTTACTGCTGGTTTGGCTCAGGCTGATGACGTTCCACTCAGCCAGATTCCTCAGTTGGTCAAGGACGGCAAGATCAAGCCACTGGAAGAACTGAACCAAGTCATCATGAAGTTGCACCCAGGCGCCACGATTACCGATTCCGACCTGGACAACCACTTCAACGGCTACGAGTACGAAGTTGAACTCAAAGATGCCAAAGGCGTTGAATGGGACGTGGACTTGAACGCCGCCACCGGCGAAGTTCTGAAAAACAAGCAAGACGACTAAAACCGCGAAACTTCAACGGCCCCATCAAAAAAACGCACGATCATCAGATCGTGCGTTTTTTTATGCCTGCGCGCCCAAGGCCCGTTAGACTCCGCAAACGGCGTCCATGCAGAGCAGAAGAAAGATGAGGCAAACAGCGGCAGCAGATATCGCCACGATCGGTCGGATCAGTGCCGTACCGGCGATTCTTCAGGTAATCCGCGAAATGACCGGGCTGCGTTTTGCCGCCGTCGCGCGGGTCAACGAAGAATCGTGGATCGCCTGCGCCGTGCTCGATCAGCTGAATTTCGGCCTCGACGTCGGCGGTGAACTGGACGTGGCCACCACCCTGTGCCACGAAATCCGCCAGGCGCACCACACGGTGGTCATCGACAAGGCCAGTGAAGACCCGCAGTACTGCAACCACCACACGCCGCGCCTGTATCAATTCGAAAGCTATATTTCGGTTCCGGTGTTCCGCACCGACGGACGCTTCTTCGGCACCATTTGCGCCCTCGACCCCAACCCCGCCGCGCTCAAGAGCAGCGCGATCCAGACCACCATGGAATCGTTCGCCCGGTTGCTCGCACTGCAAATCGAAGCCGAAGAAAACCTGCAAATCACCGAAGCCGCGCTGCAACAGGAACAGCAAACCGCCGAACTGCGCGAACAATTCATTGCCGTGCTCGGCCATGACCTGCGCAACCCGCTGTTCGCGATCAGTGCCTCGGCAGAAATGCTTCGACGCAAATGCCCCAACCCGGTCAGTGACAAACTGGTGCAGCACATCCTCGCCAGCACCGGCCGCGCCGCGCAATTGGTCGATGACGTGCTGGACTTTGCCCGTGGGCGGCTCGGCAACGGCATTCCGCTCAGCATTGCGCCGTGCGCGGATTTGGCCGATGCCTTGCGCCATGTGATTTCCGAAATTCAAAGCGTGCATCCGCAGCGCGTCATTCATTCTTCGATCGGCGATTTGCAAGGCGTGCAGTGTGATCGCAACCGGGTCGCGCAATTGCTTTCCAACCTGCTGGCGAACGCCAGCGACCACGGCGACCCCGAGGGTGCCGTGGAAGTCAGCGCAGCGGTTGAGCACGGCACGTTGCAGTTGTCGGTGAAAAACCGTGGGCAGATTCCTCAAGAACAACTGCCGCAATTGTTTCAACCGTACTCGCGACCGAGCGGCGATAACACCCGCGCCGGCCTCGGGCTGGGCCTCTACATCGCCAGCCAGATTGCCCAGTCGCATGGCGGCCAACTGCAAGTGCACTCCTCCGCGCAGGACGGCACGCAGTTTACGTTCAGTTTGCCAGCCACCGTTTAAGCGGTGGTGCTGACCAGTCCGCGACTTGCTGCCTCTGGTCACACTTGAGAGCGACTGTGTAGCGGCTTGGCAAGCAAACCGATACACAGCGCCGTTTTGCTACGCGCTCAGCCGCGCCGTGACCTCATTCAACTGGCCGGACAAACCGTGCAAGTTGTGACTTGCCGCTTCAGTGCGCTGCACATTGTCGAGGTTGGTGCTGGCGATCGAGGTGATTTCGGTGAGGTTGCGCGAGATGTCTTCGGCGACGGAAGTCTGCTCTTCGGCAGCCGTGGCGATCTGGCGGTTCATGTCGCGAATGGCTTCCACGGCATGGGTGATGCGCTCCAGCATGGCGCCGGCCTGAGTCACTTGCGCGACACTTTCTTCGCTGCGCGACTGGCCGCTTTCGATGGCCTGCGCCGCGTCCACCGCACCCGTTTGCACGGTCTGGATAATCTGGTTGATCTCGATGATCGACGCCGCCGTACGTTGCGCCAGGCTGCGCACTTCATCAGCCACCACGGCAAAACCACGCCCGGCCTCACCGGCACGCGCCGCTTCGATGGCGGCATTCAGCGCCAGCAAATTAGTCTGTTCGGCAATGCCGCGAATCACTTCCAGTACTTTGCCGATGCGCCCACTGTCGGTTTCCAGACGCCGGATGACGGTAGCGGTGTTGGCAATTTCACCGCGCATCTGGGTGATCGTGTGAATGGTCCCCTGCATGACCTTTTCGCCCTGCTGCGCGGACTGATCGGCATCGTCGGCGGCGCGTGCGGCATCGGCGGCATGCCGGGCAACTTCTTGCGCGGTAGCGGACATTTCGTTCATCGCCGTTGCCACCTGATCGGTACGGTTGAACTGCTCGTTGGTGCCGCTGGCCATCAGGCCGGCAATCGCATTCAACTCACCGCTGGCACTGTCCAGATCCTTGGCGCTGCGCTGCAAACGGCTGAAGGTTTCGGCGAGAAAATCGCGCAAGGTATTTGCCGCTGTCGCTAGGTTGCCCAGCTCGTCCTGACGATTGCTCGCAACCCGTTCGGCGAATTTCCCCTGGCTGAGTTGCGCCACGTAATCGATCAGTTTGCGGATCGGCGCGACCAGGTTGCGGTTGATCAGCCACAGGCTCAACAGGCCAATGAGCAAACCGGACGCAAGCATCACGATAGTGCCCAGCAGCACGGTGCGCTCGGCGCTGGCGCTGATCAGCGCCGATTGCTCGTTGCCCTGTTTGCGCAGTTCGGTCACCAGTTCGCTCATCTGCTCACTGGTAGCGCGGTCGACCCCTTTGACCGCGTTGTCGCCCGCCGTCGGGTCGCCACCGGAAGCGACGTAGGCATCGCGGCCCTTTTGATAGGCGCTGCCCAACTGCCGATGTTCGTCACGCAGGCGTTCGATGCGGGTTTTGAGTTGGCCATCGAGGCCTTTTTGCCCGGCCAATTCACCGAGAATGCCTTGCACGTCGCGCTGGCGATCTTCGAACTGTTTCCAGTATTTGTCCCTGTCTGCCGGTTGCTTGCCGCGCAGCAAAACGTTTTTCCACTCCTGGACCTGAACCTTGAATTGCAGGTTGGCCTCGTCGATCAATTGCGAAGTGTGCAGCGGGCCGTCGATCAGGTTGGCGTAACTTTGCACGCCGCCGGAGAGGAAATGAAAGCTGGCCAGGGCGATCAGCAATATCGCCAACAGGCTGCCGCTCAACAGCGCGAGGATTTGGGCTCTCAGGGATTTTTGCAGCATCGGCTGATACTCATGACAAGGAAGAGGCACGCCGGGTACGGCGTGAGAGACGTGCGGACATCCGTGTCTACCGTGCGGATTGCTGGCCACCGCCGCGCAATCTGACACCTGCGTAATCGGCGGGCCAGAGCGCTTCTTTAACAATTACCGACCATCGGCCACGGCAGGTTTGCGGCGCCATCCGACTGTCACACAACGGTCAGAAACACTTGCGATGATGCGGCTCAGGTGAGCCCGCGAAATGCAGTTCATCCAGCCGCCTCGACGTCCGCTTCGACCGCTATCCTCCAGTGAGCCGCCATGAACCACAGCATCGACCAGAGCCATCGCGATCCCGATTTGTTTGGCTTGCTCTACGGCTATCGGTTTCGTCCCGGCGAGCGTGGTCGCGAGATTGATTCGGCGCAGGCGCTGGGTTTTTTGCAGCACGCCGAGGATGCCGATGAGTTTCTCTGGTTGCACCTGAACCTGGCCCACGCGGCGTGCGAGCGCTGGATGAAAAGCCATCTGGCATTGCCTGAAGAGTTTTTCGAGGCGCTGCACGAAGGTTCGCGCTCGACGCGGATCGAGCATGTGGATTCGGCGCTGCTGGCGGTGGTCAACGATGTGGTGTTCAACCTCAGCAGCATGGTCTCCTCGGATGTCTCGACGCTGTGGGTGTGCGCGCGCAGCCGGCTGATCATCAGCGCGCGCCTGCAACCGCTGCACTCGGTGGACAAGTTGCGTTCATCGGTGAAGGCTGGCGAGCGCTTTCGTTCACCGCTGGAATTGCTCGTGCATCTGCTGCGCGATCAGGGCGAGGTGCTGACGCAGATCGTGCGCAGGACCAGCCTGAGTGTCGACCAGATCGAGGATCAATTGCTGTCGTCGCGGCTCTCGACCAACCGCGCTGAACTTGGTGCCAATCGGCGTGTGCTGGTGCGCCTGCAACGGCTGCTGGCGCTCGAGCCGGGGTCGTTGCTGCGTTTGCTCAACCGCCCGCCGCAGTGGTTGCAGAAGGAGGACGTCAAGGAGTTGCGCAAGTCCACCGAGGAGTTTGCGCTGATCATCAACGACCTGACGGCGCTGGGCGAGCGGATCAAGTTGTTGCAGGAAGAGATCGCCGCCAACCTCAACGAACAGAGCAACCGCACGCTGTTCACGCTGACCGTGGTCACGGTGCTGGCGCTGCCGATAAACATCATTGCCGGGTTTTTCGGGATGAACGTGGGCGGAATTCCGTTGGCGGACGACGCGCATGGGTTCTGGATTCTGGTGGCACTGGTGGCCACCTTCACCGTGCTGGCCGGACGCTGGGCGTTCCGCAAGCGCCAGGATTATTGAGCCACTCTGGGCCTGCTGGCGAGGGGCGCCGGGCATTGTAGCGAGGGGGCTTGCCCCCGTTCGGCTGCGCAGCAGACGCAAACCCTGCGCGAGAGGTTTGACTGAAAAAATGCTGGGGCCGCTGCGCGACCCAACGGGAGCAAGCCCCCTCGCCACAGGGTTTCTGGGCGCAGGGGATTTGTGGGGGTTGCGATGAATGGACGGGCTAAAACCGCAAACACTGACCCACCGCAGTCTCTCTGTCACATTTTGAAACGATCATGGGCGACATCCTTCCCTCCTCAGGATTGTCCGTGATGGCTACTCCTTCCTTCACCGCCGCACCGGCGCCCGCCAGCAAAGTCCCCGCCAGCCCTGCCAGAGCTCAACTGGATAAAAAACCCGGCCTCTTGACCTGGGTGATTTTCTTCGGCGTGCTGGCCAGCGGATTGTTGTTTACCGCTTACAGCCTGATGCACGACATGCACGAACTCGGCACCGTGGTGACCACCTGGACGCCATTTCTGCTGCTCGGCGTGGCGCTGCTGATTGCGCTGGGTTTTGAGTTCGTCAACGGTTTCCACGACACCGCCAACGCCGTCGCCACGGTGATTTACACCAACTCGCTGCCGCCGAATTTCGCCGTGGCGTGGTCGGGTTTTTTCAACTTTCTCGGCGTGCTGCTTTCCAGCGGCGCGGTGGCGTTCGGCATCATCGCGTTGCTGCCGGTCGAGCTGATTCTGCAAGTCGGTTCCTCCGCCGGGTTTGCGATGATCTTCGCCCTGCTGATCGCCGCGATCCTGTGGAACCTCGGCACCTGGTGGCTGGGGTTGCCGGCCTCGTCGTCGCACACGTTGATCGGTTCGATCATCGGCGTCGGCGTCGCCAATGCGCTGATGCACGGGCGCGACGGCACCAGCGGCGTCGATTGGGCGCAGGCCACGAAAATCGGTTATGCGCTGCTGCTGTCGCCGCTGGTCGGCTTCGGTTTTGCGGCGTTGTTGCTGCTGGCGTTGCGCGCCTTCGTCAAGAACCGTGCGCTGTACAAGGCGCCTGAAGGAGATGCGCCGCCACCGTGGTGGATTCGCGGTTTGCTGATCCTGACCTGCACCGGCGTGTCGTTCGCCCACGGTTCCAACGATGGCCAGAAAGGCATGGGCCTGATCATGTTGATCCTGGTCGGCACGCTGCCGATGGCTTATGCGCTGAACCGCGCCATGCCGGCGGATCAGGCGTTGCAGTTCGCGGCGGTCGCCGAAGTGACCCAGCAAGCCTTGGTCAAGCATTCGCCGCTGCCGGCGCCGGCCGATCCGCGCGCGATTCTTTCCGATTACGTGCGCAGCAAAGAAGCGGCGCCGCAACTGATCCCCGCCCTCGCCGCCCTGACCGGCAGCATCGGCGCCGAGGTCAAGGGTTACGGTTCGCTGTCGAGCGTTCCGGCGCAAGCGGTGGGCAACGTGCGCAACGACATGTACCTGACCAGCGAAACCATTCGCTTGATGGACAAAAACAAAGTCGGCAACTTCGACGCTGACACTCGCGACAAATTGCAGTTGTTCAAGCAACAGATCGACAACTCGACGCGGTTTATTCCGTTGTGGGTGAAGATCGCCGTGGCCATCGCCCTGGGCCTCGGCACCATGGTCGGCTGGAAACGCATCGTGGTGACGGTCGGCGAAAAAATCGGCAAGACGCATCTGACCTATGCCCAGGGCGCCTCGGCGGAAACCGTGGCGATGTTGACCATTGGCGCGGCGGATATGTTTGGTTTGCCGGTGTCGACCACGCACGTGTTGTCCTCGGGCGTGGCCGGCACCATGGTCGCCAATGGCGGCGGTTTGCAGATGAAGACCATCCGCAATCTGCTGATGGCGTGGGTGCTGACCTTGCCGGCGGCGATCCTGCTGTCGGGCAGTTTGTATTGGTTGTTCACCCAACTGTTCTAACCCCTTACCCTCCGCGCCCTTGTAGGAGCAAAGCTTGCTCGCGATGCCAATTTCATAACCGCCATCGCCGGCAAGCCTTGCTCCCACATATCAGTGGGTTTGCTGAATGATCACTTGCGTCAGCCAATCCATGAACACCCGCACGCGCAAGGGCAAATGCCGTTGCCGCGCGTACAGCAGCGAAACTTCCATCGACGGCGCTTTGAATTGCGGCAACACCGCCACCAATTCGCCGCTTTGAATGAACGGCTGCATGCCGACGCGCGGCGCCTGAATCAAACCAAACCCGCCCAGACACGCCGATTCGTAGCCGTCAGTGCTGTTCACCGTGACGCTGCCGGCCATCGCCACCCGATGCACCTTGCCCTGCGCCTCGTACAAAAAACCTTCCGAACGCGAACCCAACGCCCCGACGTAATGCACCAATCGATGCTGCGCCAGGTCTTCAATGCTCTGCGGCACGCCGTAACGCTGCAGGTACGCCGGGCTGGCGCAGTTGAACAGCTCGAAGTCACACACATGGCGCGCGACCACCGACTGATCCGGCTGCGCGCCGACGCGCACCACGCAATCAAACCCTTCGCTGAGCAAATCGACGCGGCGGTCGGTGCTGCTGATTTCCAGTTCCAGATGTGGATGCCGCGCCATGAATTCCGGCAGGCGCGGCATCACGTAACGCCGCGCCATGATGCTCGGCATGTCGAAACGAATCCGCCCGGCCAGCGACGCCTCGTCCTGGCGGAACAGCCCTTCGATTTCATCCATGTGCGACAGCAGATCCTTGCTGCGCTCGTATAACGCCAAGCCGTCCTGCGTCGCCTGCACCTTGCGCGTGGTGCGTTGCAACAGCCGTGTGCCGAGCAGTTTTTCCAGCGATTGCACGTGCTCGGAAACCGTGGATCGCGGCAGGCCCAAGCTCTCGCCAGCGAGGGTAAAACTCGACATTTCGCTGACGCGAACGAAGGTGCGCAGCAATTCCAGTTTGTTCATGAGCTGACCTAGATTGTTCGGATGAACCGACCAGTGATTCCGGTTTCGCTCTGTTTATCACCTAGGGCCGGATAAATACACTTCCTCCCATCGGTCACCCACTGTTTGAGGAAATCTCATGAATCGCAAAATCGCATTGATCACCGGCGCCAGCCGCGGCTTGGGCAGGAGCACCGCGTTAAATCTGGTCGCGCAAGGCATCGACATCATCGGTACTTACAACAGCCGCGCTGACGAGGCGCAGGCACTGGTCGCGGAGATCGAAAACCTCGGTGGTCGCGCCGCGATGCTGCAACTCGATGTCGGCAAAAGTGAGGGTTTCGACGCTTTCGCCGGTGCCGTCAGCGAGGTGCTGAACAGCCATTTTGAGCAGGCACACTTTGATTTTCTGGTGAACAACGCCGGGGTCGGCGTGCACGCCAATTTCGTCGACACCACGCTCGAGCAGTTTGATTTGCTGATGAATATCCATTTGAAAGGGCCGTTTTTCCTCACGCAGAAATTGCTGCCGCTGATGAATGACGGCGGGCGCATCGTCAATATCTCCAGCGGTCTGGCGCGTTTTAGCCTGCCGGGTTACGGCACTTATGCGGCGATGAAAGGCGCGATGGAAGTGCTGACGCGGTATCAGGCCAAGGAGCTCGGCGAGCGCGGGATTTCGGTGAATATTCTGGCGCCGGGGGCGATTGAAACTGATTTTGGTGGCGGCGCGGTGCGCGATATTTCGGCGGTCAATCAGATGGTCGCGAGCAACACCGCGCTGGGCCGTGCCGGCCAGCCGGATGACATCGGCGCCGCGATTGCGCTGCTGCTGTCGCCGGGCGCCCAGTGGATCAACGGCCAGCGCATCGAAGCCTCGGGCGGCATGTTCCTCTAACTGAACCATCAACCCATGTAGCAGCTGCCGAGCCCCGCGAGGCTGCGTCCGATTTGTCGTCGAACGCAGCCTCGCGGGGCTCGGCAGTTGCTACAAAAGCATTCAGTTTTGGCAGGTATTGCGCAGCAGCAAACGCTCGCGCAGTACGTCGTAACCCCAGTGGTAAACGTAGGTGTACGGCAAAAAGAACAGCAGCACGCCGATGTCGAGCAAGAACGCCTGCCACAGGCTGATGCTCAGCCACCAGGCAATCAACGGCACGCCCATCACGATCAAACCGCCTTCGAACAACAGCGCGTGGACCACACGAACCCACGCGTTACGTACGATCGCGTAGCGCTTGAGCAAACGGTCAAACATGCCGTTGAACAGCACGTTCCACGCCAATGCCAGCGCGGCGATGGCGACGCCCATTTCCAGCATGGGTTTGTCCATCACCCAGGCCAGCAGCGGGGTGCAGATCAACACGGCCAGCAGTTCAAAACCGATGGCCTGGAAAACTCGTTCAGTAATGGATTTGTTGGCGTTCATGGCCAGACTCCCTGAGTGACTGAGGTTGCGATCATCCGCGAGCACACCGATACTTCAAAACCAATAACCATCGACCAGAGCGATAGTTCATGGCCTCTCACGAAGTATTGTTGGCGTTTGTGCAAGCGGCGACGCAGGGCTCCTTTTCGGCGGCGGCGCGCAAACTCGGGCGTAGTCAGTCGACCATCAGTGCGGCGATTGCCAGCCTGGAAATCGATCTCAACCTGACGCTGTTCGACCGCAGCAGCCGCAAGCCCAGCCTGACTCCGGCCGGCCACGTGATGTTGCAACGCGCCGAAGAAATCCTCGCCGCCAGCAGTCGCCTGGAATTGACCGCCAGCCAGTTATCACAAGGGGTCGAGGCGAAGCTGACCGTGGCGATTTCCGACACTTACCAGTCGAACCGTTTCGAAGCGGCGCTCAGCGTGTTCGAGCAGCGTTATCCGGAACTGGAACTTGAATGCCTGATCGCCGAATGCGATGACCTCGTGGCGCTGGTGCAACGCGGTCGAGCGCATGTGGCGTTTGCGGAAATGCAGGACAGCTATCCGCCGGATCTGGTCAGTTCAACGGTCGATGAACGTACGGAAATTGCCCTGTTTGTCGCGCAAACTCACCCGTTGGCGGCGCTGAGCGGCATCGATCAAGACGTGCTGCAGCAACATCGCGAGTTGCGGCTGGCGACCATCGTCAATCCATATGAAAGCCGGGCGAAGGGCCGGGTTTGGTCGGCGCCGAGTTATCTGATGCTGCTGGAGATGGCTCAGGGCGGATTTGGCTGGGCGCCGCTGCCGCGCTGGCTGGTCGGGCGTTTTGGCGCCGGATCGCTGGTGGAATTGCAGGTGCGCGGCTGGCCGAAACCGGTGTTTGTCGATGCGCTGTGGTCGCGGCTGCACCCACCGGGGCCGGCGGGCAGCTGGTTTTTGCGCAAGATGCTGGAATAGCGCCGCGCTCATTGCGGGCAAGCCTTGATGCCGATCGGGGCTACTGCAATTCTTGCAGGCGCCGCTCGATAAACCGCCGCTCTGGCGCTTGCCGGGTCAATTCCAGCGCTCGTCGATACGCCGACCGCGCCTCGTCCACCCTGCCCAACTGCCGACAAAACTGCGCCCGCGCCGAGTGCGCCAAGTGGTAATCGAGCAATTCGCCGCGCGCCAGAATCGCCTCCACCACCGTCAATCCCGCCAACGGCCCGTCGCGCATGGCCAACGCCACGGCGCGGTTGAGTTCGATCACCGGTGATGGCAGCGCGCGCAGCAGCAAATCGTATAAACCGACAATCTGCGGCCAGTCGGTTTGCGCCGCCGTCGGCGCTTCAGCGTGCACCGCCGCAATCGCCGCTTGCAGGCAATAAGGGCCGAAGCGGCGCAGGGTCAACGCGCGTTCCACCAGCGCGCAGCCTTCGGCAATCATCGTGGCGTCCCACAACGTACGGTCCTGTTCATCCAGCAAGATCAGCTCACCGTCCGCCGAGGTCCGCGCCGGGCGCCGCGACTCGTGCAACAGCATCAACCCGAGCAATCCCAGCACTTCTGCTTCGGGCAACAATTCCACCAGTAATCGACCCAGGCGAATCGCTTCGCGGGTCAGATCTTCACGGGTCAGCTCGGCACCAATCGACGCCGAATAGCCTTCGTTGAACACCAGATAAATCACCCGCAAAACGCTGTCGAGGCGCTCGGGCAACTCGGCCAGCGACGGCACTTGATACGGGATCTTCGCGTCACGAATTTTCGCTTTCGCGCGCACGATGCGCTGGGCAATGGTCGCCGGCGCCGAGAGAAACGCGCGGGCGATTTCTTCGGTGGTCAGGTCGCAGACTTCGCGCAAGGTCAGCGGCACCTGGGAATCCGCCGCGAGGGCCGGGTGGCAACAAGTGAAGATCAGGCGCAAGCGATCGTCTTCCACGTCTTCGTCACTCCAGTCGGCCTGCTCCAGTTCTTCCAACTGAGCGATCAGCAGCGGCCGCGAGGCGTTGAACCGCGCACGTCGGCGCAACACGTCAATCGCCTTGAAGCGCCCGGTGGACACCAGCCACGTGCGCGGATTGGCCGGCACGCCGTCGGTTTGCCAACGCGCGACGGCGACGAAAAACGCTTCGTGCAGCGCCTCCTCGGCGAGGTCGAAATCGCCGAGCAAACGGATCAGCGTCGCCAGAATGCGCCGCGAGTCTTCGCGATAAACCTGCTCGACCCGCGCTTTCACCGATTCGGCGGACATCAGTCCGGCATGCCTTCGGTGACCAGCGTCACCAGCCGATCAAGGCTTTGCCCCCAGCCGTCATGAAAACCCATGGCCTCGTGGGCCTGGCGATCCTCTTCGCTCCAGTGCATGGCGCGGGCGGTATACAGGGTTTGGCCGCCCTGCTCTTCGAGCGTGACTTCGGCGCTCATGAACGGTTTGCCCGACGGAATCCAACCCGGCGCAAACGCGTCGGTGAAGACCAATCGCTCGGGCGCGACGATCTCCAGAAACACGCCCAGCGTCGGGTATTCGCTGCCATCCGGCGCGCGCATCAAGGTGCGAAACTGGCCGCCGACCCACAGGTCCATTTCGCACTCCGGCGTGGTCATGCCGTGCGGGCCCCACCATTGCGCGAGCAACGCTGGCTCGGTCCAGGCGCGGAAGATTTTGCGGCGTGGCGCGTCGATCAAACGGCTGATCGACAATTGGAACGGCGCAGGCTGGTTTTTCAAGGACTGCGGGCTCATGGGATCTCCTGTTTTTTTGTGATTGTTGTCTTGAGATTGTGGTTTCGAGACTGCTTTTTTTATGTGCGCGTGGCGATTGCTCAGGGTTTCAACTGGCGCACCGGGCGCACTTCGACACAGCCGACGCGGGCCGCCGGGATATTGCCGGCGACCTGCAGCGCTTCGTTGAGGTCCTTGGCATCGATCAGGTAAAAACCGGCGAGCTGCTCTTTGGTTTCGGCAAACGGGCCGTCGGTGATCGACAATTTGCCGTTGCGCATGCGCACCGTGGTGGCGGTCTGCACCGACTCCAGCGCTTCGGCGGCGATCATCCGGCCACTGCCCTGAATCGCCTCGGCGTAGGCCATGCACTCGGCGTCTTCAGGGCTTTCGGGCAACGAATGCAGGGTCTGCTCGTTGCTGTAAACCAGGCATAGGTATTTCATGTGGCTCTCCGTGATCGGCTGATCAACTATGGCTGCTGTGCGGCGAGTCGGCGGTTTTTCCGACGAGCAAGCCCGGATGAATCAGTCCGTCGCTCAGGGCTTGAGCTCGAACAACGCCGCGCCGCTGACCATGTCGAACGGTGCCGACCAGTGTTCGTGGACGATCTTCCACAGCCCCGCCTCTTGCCGGTAGCACTGGGTAACGCGCATCCAGCAGGCCTGGGTTTCGCCCTGTTCGTTGGTGCCGCCGCAGTGCGCCAGCCAATGGGCGAAAGCGATTTCCTGCGAGGGCACGATGTCGATCTCGTGGAATTCGAAGATGTGCGGGCCGGGGCACATTTCCATGCATTCCTGCCAATGCGCGCGGTACGCCGCTTTGCCCTTGAATTGCAGGGCCTTGACCGCGTCGAACGAGACGATGTCGTCGGCGTACAACGCCATGACTTTTTCCACGTCTTTAGCGACAACAGCCTGGCGATAGCTGTCGATCAGGTGATGGATCTGGCTGAGCGGATTCATGGTGTTTCTCCGTGGTTTTGGTTGGGAAGACACCTTTAGTCGTTCGGCATCACGGCCAATCGACAGTCGAAATAAAAATAATCCAACCGCGCAAACTCGCTAGAATCCGCCACTCATATCGGTTGGAAAAGGACACCTCCAGTGACAGTCTTACTCGTGCCATACGAGAGCCTGAACGCGTTGCAGCGCCAGCAGGTCGAGGCCATTGAAGTTCATCAGGAACAGATCAGATTCAGCGGCGACATCCACGGTGCCTTGCACACCTTGCTGTCCAAACCCGGCCCCGGCGTCAAAGGTTTCGCGCTGCTGGCCGAGGACATTCCCGTCGCGTTCCTGCTGCTCAAACGCCCGCCGGTTTTGCCGGCCTGGGCCGACGAACACAGCGCCACGCTGCACGCTTTGCAAGTCGATCAACGCGCCCAGGGCAAAGGTTACGGCAAGGCCTGCCTGGAAACCCTGCCCGAGGTTGCGCGCCAGGCATTTCCTGAAATCAAGGCGATTGAATTGTCGGTCGACGCCGACAATGACGCGGCGATTGCGCTGTATGCACGGTTCGGCTACGTCGACAGTGGCGAGGCGTATCGCGGCCGAATTGGCTATGAGCGGCGCATGAGTCTGGTGTTCTGATGCAGATGGGTTGAGGGGAAAATCATGGTGGATTCAATCGCAGCACTCGAAGCGATTTACGGCCAACCGCACGACCGTGCGGTGCGCAAGCAGATCGCGTTTCTGAACGAGGATTATCAGGCGATGGTCCGCGCCTCGCCGCTGATCATCATCAGCTCGGTCGGCCCGGAAGGCATGGACGGCTCGCCGCGCGGCGATGCGCCGGGGTTTGTGCGGATCATCGATGAGCGCACGCTGGTGATCCCGGATCGTCCGGGCAACAACCGCATCGACACGCTGCGCAACGTGGTGCTCGATCCGCGAGTGTCGCTGCTGTTCATCATTCCGGGGATTGGCGAAACATTGCGCGTCAACGGTACGGCGAAAATCAGCGCCGAACCGACGCTGCTGGAGAGTTTCGCGGTCAACGGCAAACCGGCGCGCACGGTGCTGCTGGTGACGGTGGACGCGGCGTATTTCCATTGTTCGAAAGCGATTGTCCGATCAGAGCTGTGGAACCCCGAACGCTTCCTCGACCGCTCGGCACTGCCGACGGCAGGCGCGTTTCACAAACGCTTGAATGACGGACAGTTCGACGCCGACACCTACGACCGCGAAGCCCCGGCGCGAGTGCGCGATAGCTTGTATTAAATCCCCAACAAGCTAAAACCCAGTGGCCCGGGGTTCCCGCACAACACCGGCCCCCTGTAGGAGCGAGGCTTGCCCGCGAAGGCGTAGTCACCGCCAACATCAATGTTGAAAGTGCCGACCCCATCGCGAGCAGGCTCACTCCCACAGGGGATCTTCAGCGGCCTGGAATTCGTGTACGACACCGGCCCCCTGTAGGAGCGAGGCTTGCCCGCGAAGGCGTATTCACCGTCAACATCAATGTTGAAAGTGCCGGCCCAATCGCGAGCAAGCTCACTCCCACAGGGGATCTTCAGTGGTCTGGGATTCGTGTACGACACCGGCCCCATGTAGGAGCGAGGCTTGCCCGCGAAGGCGTAGTCACCACCAACATTGATGTTGAAAGTACCGACCCAATCGCGAGCAGGCTGAACTGGCCTAATGATTTTGGACACTTCAATCGGGCGCTATGATGTCGCCCAAATCTGAGGTGTTTTTGGATATGCGTAATTCTTATTCAACTGAGTTCAAACTCAAGGCTGCTGGCATGGTGCTGGATGAGGGGATATCGGTTCCCGAGGTTTGCGCCAGTTTAGATATTGGCCCTACCGCCTTGCGTCGCTGGGTCGATCAGGTGCGTAAAGAACGCCAGGGTTCGACCCCGGTGGGAGCCAAAGCGATCACGGCTGACCAGCGAGAAATCCAGGAACTCAAAGCCTTGCTCAGGCAAAAAGACCGGGATATCGAAATCCTAAAAAAGGCCAGTGCTCTCCTGCTTTTGGACGCCAAAGATCATTCTCACTGATCAATGAGCTGGGTGAGCGATACGGCGTTAACGACTGCTGCCGGGTGTTTGAAGTCAGCCGCAGCAGTTTTTATGCCTGGCGTCAGCGCCAAGGCAAGGTGAACCCTGAGCGGGAGAAACTCAAAGCCATGCTGGTCGAGCATCACAAGGAATCCAGAGCTTCCGCGGGGGCGCGCACCCTTTCCAGGGAGCTGCAAGCCAAGGGGCATCGCGTCGGGAGGCACATGGCTCGCAGCTTGATGCGAGAAGCCGGCGTGGTCAGTCGTCAGCGCCGACGTCACAAATACAAGTCATCTGGCGTTGAAGCCTTGGTGGCGCCGCACGTGCTTAAGCGCGAGTTTGATGTCACGGCGATCAACCAAGTGTGGTGCGCGGACGTGACGTACATCAAGGTCGGCACGCGGTGGATGTATTTTGCAGCGGTTCTGGATCTGTTCGCCCGCCGGCTCGTGGGGTGGGCGTTTTCGATGATCTCGGATGCGGAGCTGACCTGCGAGGCCCTACGGATGGCGGTTGAGCTGCGAGGCAAACCCAAAGACGTGCTGTTTCACTCCGATCAAGGCTGCCAGTACACCAGCCATAAGTTCAGGAATGAGTTGCTGGCGAATGGACTGCGGCAAAGCATGAGTCGTAAAGGCGAATGCTGGGATAACGCCCCGATGGAGCGTTTCTTTGGAAGTCTGAAATCAGAGTGGGTGCCTGAAGCCGGTTACCGCTCGGAGTATGAAGCCCGGGCTGATTTGCAGCGCTACGTGGTGCGCTACAACAACTTCAGGCTCCATAGCTACAACGATTACCGGTCACCGGTCGCCATGGAGAAAATGGCGGCGTGAAAAAACCGTAATTGGTGTCCAGGATTACTTGACCAGATCAGGCTCACTCCTACAGGGGGCTTCAAATCAATCAGAGTTCCAGCACCATTTCATGCCAGGCCATTCCGCCGTGGTCCGACGCCGAGGGCTTGATGTAGGCGAAGCCGAACCCGGCGTACAGCGCAATGTGCCGTTCCTTGCACATCAGGTGAATGTGGGTTTTGCCCAGCGCGCGCATGCGTTCGATGAATTCGGCGAGCAAGCTTTTGGCCAACCCCTGCCCCTGAAAATCCGGGTGCACCACCACTGACATGATCACCACGTGCGGGCCAGCCGGGTCGTGGCCGATCAGTTCCTTGAACGCTTCGTCCGACATCTCGACGTCAAACGCCGCACCGGAGTTGACGAAACCGCCTACAACGCCGTCCACGTCAGCGACGATAAACCCCTCGGGCCAAGTGGCTATGCGCGTGGCGATTTTTTCGCGGGTGGCGGCTTCGTCGCCTTCATAGGCAACGGTTTCGATGGCGTAGCAGCGGTCGAGGTCGGCGGGCGTGACGTTGCGGATTACGGTGTTCATGGCAACTCGGGATCAGCGTAGGAAAGATCGCAGATCATAAATTAAAACGCTGGAGAGGCGGACCGGCGGTCCGCACTCTCGCAGTAATTCAATCCTTGAGCGGCAACCAGATTTCCAGCACGCCGGTATTCAGCGTCGGGTTGAAATCTTCGCTGTAGCGTTCGAACTCCGGCGCATCCGCCGCTTGCCGGCCGGACTGCGGCAGCCAGGTTTTCCAGATGTATTGAAAAGTCGCGGGCAAGCTGTCCAGCGACCCCTTGTGCTCGAACACCGCGTATTGCTGCGGTTGCACTTCGACCCAGCGGTACTTTTCCGGCAGGTCGTCGAGCTTACTGATTTCGACGCCGGCAATGTATTCGAAACCACCCTGGCCGTCGGGATTGCAGCAGATGCCGTAGGTCACTTCGCTTTTTTGCCCGGGAATCTTGCCAATCTCTGGAACGAATTGTTCCCAGAGTTTGGGAATGTCTGCGGATGTTTGCTGGTTAAATCGGCCACCCAGCCCGGCGATGAGTAGAAAGTGCCCGTGCTCAAAGCGTGGTTCGGCGAGTTTGACCTGCGTTTGTTCATCCATGATTCAACTCCTTTGATGGAAAAGTGGGCGTTGGGAAGCTCAGCTGAAAAAGTATAGAACTCATGCCCGATTCCCCCAGCGATTGGCCGTTCAAATCCCCGGCATCTGCCCGACGGCAGCCTTGCCGATAAACTCGTTGTAACCCGATAGGATCACGTACACCGCGAAATAGCAGAAGATCGCTGCCGATGCCATGTACGAATAGCGCAGCAGTTTGTCGCCGAGCAACTTGCCGCCGTGGCTCGCGGCAAAGCACAGAGCCACGCACCAGAGCACCCCGGCGCTAAGGAATCCGCCGAGGAACAGCGCAGAACTGACGGCACCGCCACCGCCGGAGCGGGCGATCAGCGTACCGCCCACCGCGGCGAACCAGAGAATCGCGCTGGGCGAGGACATGGCGAGGAAGATGCCGCGAAAAAACTCACGTCGATGCGAGTTGTTTCCCACGTCTGCGGTCTGCGTCAACAGCGCTTCGTGGTGGATCGCCGAGTAGATCATCTTCGCCGCGAAGTACAGCAACAGCGCCGAACCGCCGATCCACAGCACCCAGCGCACGGTTTCGTATTGCAGCAAAACGGTCATGCCGGCGAGCGCCAAAACCGCGTAGATCAGGTCACCGACACAGGTCCCCAAACCCAGCGCAAAGCCTTGAAAATAGCCGCGTTGCATGGCCAACGTGATCATGGCGATGTTGGCGACGCCGATATCCAGGCACAACGAAAGGCTCAACAAGAAGCCGCTGCTAAATTCCATCAACCCGTTTCCTTCGGACAGTTTTGTTTACAAAGTGGCTGGACAGTTTGCCACATCCGCCCTTACATTCCGCCACAGGCCACCGCAGTGGCCAGCGTCGCTCGGACGGTTCCGGGCGCTCACGTTCTCCGAGGCAACAATGGCCAACCCAGGTTCGCCGCGCCGCTTTGCGCGCATAGATCGACTCCCCCCTTATGTTTTCAACATCACTGCCGAGCTGAAGATGGCCGCGCGTCGTCGTGGCGAAGACATCATCGACTTCAGCATGGGCAACCCCGACGGCCCGACCCCGCCGCACATCGTCGAAAAACTGGTGACCGTCGCCCAGCGCGAAGACACCCACGGTTACTCGACGTCCAAGGGCATTCCGCGGCTGCGCCGGGCGATTTCCAATTGGTACAAGAATCGTTACGAGGTCGACATCGACCCGGAAACCGAAGCCATTGTCACCATCGGTTCCAAGGAAGGCCTGGCGCATTTGATGCTGGCCACCCTCGACCAGGGCGACACCGTGCTGGTGCCGAACCCGAGCTACCCGATCCACATTTACGGCGCGGTGATTGCCGGCGCGCAGGTGCGTTCGGTGCCGCTGGTTCCGGGCGTGGATTTCTTCGCCGAACTGGAAAGCGCGATTCGTGGCTCGATCCCGAAACCGAAAATGATGATCCTCGGTTTCCCGTCGAACCCGACCGCGCAATGCGTGGAGTTGGATTTCTTCGAACGGGTGATCGCCCTCGCCAAGCAATACGACGTCTTGGTGGTGCACGATCTGGCGTACGCCGACATCGTCTACGACGGCTGGAAAGCCCCGTCGATCATGCAAGTACCGGGCGCCAAGGACATTGCGGTGGAGTTTTTCACCTTGTCCAAGAGCTACAACATGGCCGGGTGGCGCATCGGTTTCATGGTCGGTAACGCGGAATTGGTCAACGCCTTGGCACGGATCAAGAGTTACCACGACTACGGCACGTTCACGCCGTTGCAGGTGGCGGCGATTGCTGCGCTTGAAGGTGATCAGCAGTGCGTCAAAGACATCGCCGAGCAGTATCGCCAGCGCCGTAACGTGCTGGTCAAAGGCCTGCATGAACTGGGCTGGATGGTCGAGAATCCGAAGGCTTCGATGTATGTCTGGGCGAAGATTCCTGAAGCGTACGCGCACCTGGGTTCGCTGGAATTTGCCAAGAAAATGCTCGCCGAGGCGAAGGTTTGTGTCTCGCCGGGCGTAGGATTTGGCGAGTATGGCGATGATCACGTGCGCTTCGCGCTGATCGAAAACCAGGACCGGATTCGTCAGGCCGTGCGCGGCATACGCGGGATGTTTCGCGCGGATGGGCTGGTCGCAAAAACCAACGGTTAACACATAACACTGTGGGAGCGAGCTTGCTCGCGATGAGGACCTGACATTCAGCAAAGATGTTGAAAGTCAGTCCGTCATCGCGAGCACGCTCGCTCCCACAGTTGTTTTGCGGTGTTGCTGCCTGTGTGGCTTAAACGAACATCGACAGCAGCAGGATGAAGCCCAGCGCCACCACGGACAGGATGGTTTCCATCGCGGTCCAGGTCTTGAAGGTTTCCACGACGGTCATGTTGAAGTACTGCTTCACCAGCCAGAAACCGGCGTCGTTGACGTGCGACAACACCAGCGAACCGGCACCCGTGGCCAGCACCAGCAGCTCACGGTTGACGCCCGGAATCATCCCCACCACCGGCACCACAATGCCCGCGCCAGTAATGGTCGCCACAGTCGCCGAACCGGTCGCGACACGAATCACCGCCGCCACCAGCCACGCCAACAGAATCGGCGAGATCTGCGCGTTCACCGCCATGTGGCCGATCACATCACCGACACCGCTGGTGACCAGCATCTGTTTGAAGCCACCACCGGCACCGATGATCAGAATGATCGCGGCGGTCGGCGCAAGGCTGGCGTCGAGCAATTTCAGAATCTTGTTCGAGCCCATGCCCTGACGGTAGCCGAAGGTGTAAAGCGACAGCAGCAAGGCCAGCAACAGTGCCGAAATCGGGTGACCGATCATGTCCATCCAGGCACGGAAGAAGTGCCCTTCCGGCAACGCCACGTCAGCGAAAGTCTTCAGCAACATCAGGAACACCGGCAACAACACGGTGATCAGGGTGATGCTGAAACTCGGCAACGTGGTCGCCTGCGGTTCGCGCGCCAGTTGATCGACCAGTTCCTGATTGGCGTGGCCCGGAATGTGTTTGGCGATGAACGTACCGAAAATCGGACCGGCAATAATCGCCGTCGGCAGCGCCACGATCAGACCGTACAGAATGGTTTTACCGATGTCGGCACCAAACACGCCGATGGCCAGCAGCGGGCCCGGGTGTGGCGGAACCAGACCGTGCACCGCCGACAGGCCGGCCAGCAGCGGGATACCGATCTTGATGATCGACACGCCGGTGCGCCGCGCAACGATGAACACCAGCGGGATCAACAGCACAAAGCCGATTTCGAAGAACAGCGGAATGCCGACCAGGAACGCCGCGAACATCATCGCCCACTGCACTTTGTCCTTGCCGAATGCGCGAATCAGCGTTTGCGCAATCTGATCCGCACCGCCCGATTCGGCCATCATTTTGCCGAGCATGGTGCCCAGCGCGAGGATGATCCCGACAAACCCGAGCACACCACCGAAGCCGTCCTGGAACGCTTTGAGAATGGTGCCCACCGGCATGCCCGACGTCAGGCCGAGGAACAGCGCGGCGATGATCAGCGCGATAAACGGGTGAAATTTGAACTTGGTGATCAGGACAATAAGTCCGATTACCGTGACCACTGCATCGAGCAGCAGGAACGTCTCGTGGGACATGCCGAACATTAGGGGTGTCTCCTGATTGTTGTTGTTATTAAAGCGGGAAATTCGCCAGGCGCGAGGACAGCGCTATCTCTTCGAAGAAAACTCATACCGCACGTTTCAAACCGTGTTGCAGCCACCAGACGTGAGCCTGGCCAGCCAGTTGCTCGACGCTGTGGTTGGAGGCGTCCAGTGCCAGGGTCAGCGGCTCGCCGACCGGCGATTCAAGCGTGGCGAACTGGCTGTCGATCAAGGTCGATGGCATGAAGTGGCCGGGACGGTGGGACACACGTTCGGCGGCGACTTCCGGCGTCAGCTCAAGGAATACGAAACCCAGGCCCGGCAAGGCACTGCGCAACACTTCGCGATAACTGTGTTTGAGCGCCGAGCACGTCAGCACGGGGTGTTTGCCCTCGGCATCGACGCGGCGCAGTTCGACGCACAGGCTTTGCAGCCAGCCGGCACGGTCGTCGTCGTTCAGGGGAATGCCCGCGCTCATCTTTTCGATATTGGCGGCAGGGTGAAAAGTGTCGCCTTCAATGGCAGTCGCGCCGCTGAGCTGGCACAAGGCCTCGCTGACGCAGGTCTTGCCGCAACCGGCAACGCCCATGATGACCAGGGCGGTGATGGGATGATTCATGAAACACCTCAGCGCGCAGACAGCGCTACCTTTGCCAGTTATGACACTAGACCAAAAGCAGAAGTTGCCGACGCCTTCTTGTCATTTTTGTGGGTTGCAGCATGTTCGTTCGCGACGCCAAGGAACGAGGTTCAGGCAAACCCCGCTCACGCATTTGCAGCTGCATCGAGACAGCGCTACCTTAGTGCCTTGAATTTTGTTTGGCAAGCCGCCCCGATGACCACCTCTAAAAACGATAAAAATACCCGCACCACCGGCCGCCCTACCCTCAACGAAGTCGCACGCCTGGCCGGCGTCAGCCCGATCACGGCCTCGCGCGCGTTGCGTGGTGTCAGCACGGTGGCCACCGAACTGGTGGAGAAAGTCCAGAAAGCCGCGCTCGACCTCAACTACGTGGTCAACCCCGCCGCCCGCGCGCTGGCCTCGGCGCAGAGCCATTCGGTGGTGGTGCTGGTGCCTTCGCTGTCCAACCTGCTGTTCATCGACACGCTGGAAGCGATTCATCAGGTCTTGCGGCCCAAGGGCTTCGAAGTGCTGATCGGTAACTTCCACTACTCGCGCGATGAAGAAGAAAACCTCCTGCGCAACTACATGGCGTATCAACCGCGCGGCTTGCTGCTGACCGGTTTTGATCGCACCGAAAGTTCGCGGCGAATGATCGAGGCGAGCAACATTCCCTGCGTCTACATGATGGAACTGGACACGGCGGCGGGCCTGAATTGCGTGGGATTCTCGCAATTGGCGGCGGGCGAAACGGCGGCAGAGCACTTGCTTTCGCGTGGTCGCAAACGCCTGGCCTACATTGGCGCGCAGCTCGATCAGCGCACGTTGCTGCGCGGCGAAGGTTTCCGCAAGGCGCTGCAGAAGGCCGGTTTGTATGACCCGGATCTGGAAGTTCTGACGCCGCGTGCTTCTTCGGTAGGGCTGGGCGGCGAGTTGTTTGTGCAATTGCTGGCGAGCCATCCCGATGTCGATGCGATCTTCTTTGGTAACGATGACCTGGCCCAAGGCGCGTTGCTTGAAGCGATGCGCTGCGGGATCAAAATCCCCCAGCAAGTGGCGATTCTCGGCTTCAACGACCTGCCCGCCTCCGCGCACATGGTCCCGCGCCTGAGCAGCATCAGCACCCCGCGCGAAGCCATCGGCCGCCGCGCCGCCGAACAAATGCTCACGCTGATGGCCGGCAACACCGTGGCCAAACCGGTGCAGGACATGGGTTTCGAACTGAAAGTGCGCGAAAGCACCTGACCTGTCCGGTCTATTACCGCTCCTCAACTACCCACGGGGGTAATGGTGAGTTGCCTTTGGTTTCAGGCAGACATCAGGCCTACGAACGCCAGCGCTGCTTTCTGCAGTGGCTGGCTTTTTAGCCACACCGCGTGGACTGGCAGCAGCAAACCATTCTCGATGTTGCGAAAACTCAAGCGTTTGAGGCGTCCCGCGTCCAGCAGCGGTTGCACCACCGACAGCGGGAAATTGCCCCAGCCCAAACCGGCCTCGACCATCTCCAGCGCCATGGCCAGGGTGTCGGTGCGCCAATAGGATTGCGCGACCAGCGGCCGCGTATCGCTGATCGGCAAGTCGCGGCTGGCGACGATGATCTGGCGCAAGTGCAGCAAGTCTTCCAGGAACAAATCCTGGCCCTGAAACAGCGGATTGTCCGCCGCCAGCGTGGCAATCATCCGTTCGCTGCCGACGAACTGGAATCGTTCGAGCCCATTCACGCTCAACCCGGCGAACGCCAGACAGACACTGACGCGACCGCTGTGGAGCATCGCCAACACGTCGTCCTGCGGCGCGCTGAGCACTTCGATATCGAGCAGCGGATGCCGCTCGGCAATCACCTTGATCGCCGCCATCAAACGCCTTTTATCCAGGTCCGCGACCACGCCGATCGACAGCTTGCTCTCCAACCCCAACGACAACTCGACCGCGTGCACCTGCAATTGCTTGAGCTGCTCGGCGATCAGCCGCGCGTGCGGCACCAGCGCGTTGGCCATGGCGGTCGGCACCGGTTCGCGGTGGCTGCGATCGAACAGCGAATAACCGAGTTCGGCTTCGAGGTTGCCGATGCCCATGCTCACCGCCGACGGTACTTTGCCCAGCGCCCGAGCGGCGGCGGAAAACGAGCCGCGCTCGATCACCGCGAGAAACAATTCGATGCTGTCGCTGTTGAAGTTCATTCGCCGTCCTATCAATAAAACTGAAAGCTGCTGACTTTTTCTGTCAGCGCCATTGAAGCTATCTTTCGCCGCATCCGCCAGTGCTGCTGGCATCAAGTTGCAACAAAGAGGCAAAAAAACATGCAAGGCGTCAAACGCAAACTGGTCTACGTGTCGTTGTACGAAATCATCGGCATGACCTTCTCGGCTCTGGGTCTGGCGCTGCTTTCCGGCACTTCGCCGGGCAGCACCGGGCCGCTGGCGGTGATCATCACCACCATCGCCGTGACCTGGAATTTCATCTACACCTCGCTGTTCGAGCGTTGGGAAAGTCGCCAGCCATCGCGCACCCGCACGGTCAAACGGCGCATCGGCCATGCCGTGGGTTTTCAACTAACCTTGATTGTGTTTCTCATCCCGTTGATTGCCTGGTGGATGAACATCAGCCTGGTGCAGGCCTTTTTGCTCGACCTGGCGCTGATCATTTTCATCCCGTGCTACACCTTCGCTTTCAACTGGCTGTTTGATCGCACGTTTGGTTTGCCAGCGTCAGCGCTGCCGGATCCTGCTGCTTGATGGTAGATTCCCGAGGCGTCGTTTCGCTGAAGGAGTAGCACCATGGAACATGCACTGAAAATTCTTGGGAAAGCGTCATCGATCAACGTCAGAAAAGTCCTGTGGACCTGTGAGGAGCTGGGCATTTCCTACGAACGCGAGGATTGGGGCAGCGGTTTTGCCTCGACCCACAGCCCCGAGTTCACCCGGCTCAATCCGAATGCGCAGGTGCCGGTGATCATTGATGACGCCGGGGTGTTGTGGGAATCCAACACCATCTGCCGCTACCTCGCCGGCAAACATCACAATCAGCAATTGCTGCCCGGCGAACCGGCGGCCCGCGCGCGCGTCGAGCAGTGGATGGATTGGCAAGCCACCGAGCTCAATCGCTCGTGGGGTTATGCCTTTACCGCGCTAGTGCGCAAGGATCCGGAGTGCCAGGACCCGCATCAGATCGCCGTTGGCGTTGATGACTGGAACCGCAAAATGACCATCCTCGAACACCAACTCGCGGCCACCAAAGCCTACGTTGCCGGGCCACGGTTCAGCCTGGCCGACATCGTCATCGGCCTGTCGGTCAACCGCTGGCTGATGACGCCCATGGAGCGCCCGGACTTGCCCGCCGTCGATGAGTACTTCCAGCGACTGGCGCAGCGAGCGGGTTTCCTCAAGTTCGGCTGTAACGGTTTGCCATAGCCGCCAGCCTCACCACAACAGGGGTCGGCATCACCCCGGTTGCGCCATAAACGCCTAAAACGTAAGCGGATATTGCAATAACTCGGCGAATCTTCTCTCAACCCAGCAAATGTTCACAATCTTTGCTAACCGATAGCAGGCTAAGCTTTCCCTTCAACAAGAATCGGATCAGCCCATGCCTGCCTACTCCCCCGCTGCCGCCCAAACCGACGGCATTGACCCCGTTCGTGCCGCGCAGATTTCCGCTCGTATCGACCGCCTGCCCGCCGTTTCCACAATCTGGAAACTGGTGGCGTTGCTGTCGATTGGCGGGTTTTTCGAGCTGTACGATTTGTTTCAGACCGCTTACATCAGCCCCGGTCTGATCCGCGATGGCATCTTCGCCACCGGCAGTGGCGGCGTGTTTGGTTTTTCCGATCAAGCTGCGTTTGCCTCGGCGACATTTCTCGGTCTGTTCCTCGGTGCGAGCCTGCTCAGCCCATTGGCCGACCGCTTCGGCCGGCGAGCGATTTTCACCTTTGCGCTGATCTGGTACACGGTCGCGACCGTGGCGATGGGCGTGCAGAGTTCGGCACTGGGCATCATCTGCATGCGCTTTCTGGTGGGCATTGGCTTGGGCATCGAGTTGGTGACCATCGACGCCTACCTCTCGGAGCTGGTGCCGAAACGCATGCGCAGTTCGGCGTTTGCCTTCGCTTTTTTTGTGCAGTTTCTGTCAGTGCCGGCGGTGGCGCTGATGTCCTGGTGGCTGGTGCCGCAAGCGCCGTTCGGCGTGTCCGGCTGGCGTTGGGTGGTGTTGGCGAGTGCGGTGTTTGCGCTGTTTATCTGGTGGCTGCGCTCGCGCCTGCCGGAGTCGCCGCGCTGGTTGGCACAGCATGGGCGCTTCGATGAGGCGAGCAGGATTCTCGATAACATCGAAGCGCGTTGCGTGAAGGATCAGGGCAAAGCGCTGGATGAGCCGGAACTGGCGGCGGTAGACGTGCAGGGCGCGGGGCGATTCGCTGATATCTGGCAGCCGCCGTATCGACGTCGGGCGCTGATGCTGATTGTTTTCCACGTGTTTCAGGCCATCGGTTTTTTCGGTTTCGGCAACTGGCTGCCGGCGCTTTTGTCCGGTCAGGGCGTCAGCGTGACGCACAGTTTGATGTACGCCTTCATCATCACCCTCGCCTACCCGCTCGGGCCGTTGCTGTTTGTGAAGTTCGCCAACCGTTTCGAGAACAAATGGCAGATCGTCGGCTCGGCCCTCGGCGCCATGACCTTCGGCACTTTGTTCGCCCTGCAAACCAGCGCGTTGGGGCTGATCGTCTGCGGGGTGCTGATCACCTTCTGCAACGCCTGGCTGAGCTTCGCCTACCACTCCTACCAAAGTGAATTGTTCCCGACCAACATCCGCGCACGGGCCGTGGGCTTCTGTTACTCGTTCAGCCGTTTGTCGACGGTGTTCAGCAGTCTGCTGATCGGGATTTTCCTCGAACACTTCGGCACACCGGGGGTGCTGGCCTTCATTGTCAGCAGCATGTTGATCGTGATGATCACCATCGGTTACTTCGGCCCGCGTACGCGCAACCTGGCACTGGAGAACATTGCCCACCGCTGAAGCGGTGACCGTCTGCCGCCGAGCGGCAATAACTGACCGCCGCCACGCCTGAATCGCCGCGTAAAACCGGCGTTTCAGCGGCGGCACGCTAATTGCTCCTACACAATCAACAGCAATTACCTACAGGCTATTCATCATGTTGGTCAGTGCCCAGAAAGCTTCGATCATTCAGCAAACCCAACGCACGGACATGGACCCGACCACGGCCGCCGCGAGCGCGCTGTACAGCGGTTTGATCCAGAACGCGCAAAACACCATCGCGCAAATCAAGCAGGACAGCACCAACGCGCAGTCCTCCGGGCTGACGTCCGCGACCCAACAAGTCAGCGCGGCGAGCACCATCAACGACAACGTGGATGAAGCCTTCGCCAAAACCCGCGTGGCGTTGCAGGCCTCGGTGCCGGAAGAAGACAAAAGCAAGTCCACCGACAGCGCGGCCATGGCCGACTTCAAGGACTACATGAGCAAGACCCCGGAACAGCGTTTGCGCGACAGCATTCTGCAAGAGATGGGCATTACCGAAGACCAACTGAAAGCCATGCCGCCGGCGCAGCAAGTGGCGATTGGCAAAGAGATCGCCGAGCGTTTGCAAGACAAAATGAAACTGGCGCAGGCCGACAAGGACAACGGCAGCAGTGACAAGGCTGACGGCCAGCAAGTGGTCGACAAGTTCCTCGCTGCGCTCTAAGCGAACAGCCACAACCTGGCAAACACTGCCCCTATTCGGGCGGTGTTGCGGCTGACCTGTAAGTTCTGACAGTAGACACTCCATGGCGCTCGAAGAATCATGAATGCGCACGGCATTCACATGCGCGCCCCTGATGATCGATAAACACTGGAGGTTTACATGTCAGCAAAAGGCACCCAATCACTCACGTCAGCCCAATCGCCAAAAAACTTTTCCGGGACGTGCACGGCCAAGTTCCTGAGTGACGGAGAGCATCTGCCTATTGATTTTGAAGGTTCAAGCTTCGTGATCAACTATGGCTCGCTCTTTCCGAAAAGGATCAACTATATCCATATCGGCGATACCGTCGACGGCGGTCGCTATTTTGATTTCACCATCGATCCACCCCGTGGCGACGGCACGTATCCAATCCCTCTGACCAGTAGCAATGCACGGTTCACCTACAACAGATATGGATTCAATATCATCGAGGGCGACTTGATCCTCACCGTCACTAATGGCAATTGCACTGGCAACTTCAAGCTGAAAGTGACGGGAAATCCAAGCGGTGGCGGCGAGGAAACGTTAAGCATTGAAGAAGGCGTATTCGATATTTACGCGATCTGATGTGCTACCCCTCCGGACTTATCTTGCGGAGGGGTATTGTTCAATTGTTCAGTTCAACTGCAACGTCGAGTTGAACTGGCTGATCGCATCGACGACATGCCGCGAACCTTGTTGAATCTCCAGAATCACCTCCCCTGCCTCGTTCGCCAGTTCCACCCCTAGACCGGTTCGGCTCAGACTCGATTGCATGCTGGTGACCGCGCTCAGCGACAAATCATGGTTTTTGCGCACCACTTCGACAATCTCCAAAGTTGCCTGGCTAGTTCGCGCGGCGAGGCTGCGGACTTCGTCGGCGACCACCGCAAACCCACGCCCATGCTCGCCCGCGCGCGCCGCTTCAATGGCGGCGTTAAGTGCCAGCAAGTTGGTCTGGTCGGCAATGCCGCGGATGGTCTGGACGATGCTGCCGATGATGTCGGACTGTTTGCTTACAGCATCAATGCTGACGGCGGCTTCGTTAAGGTCGCGGGAAATGTCCTGAATGATCTGCACGGTCTGCTGAACCACTTGCGACCCTTTCTGCGCGCAGGCGTCGTTTTGTACCGAGGTGCTGTGCGCCGATTCCGCAGCAGATTGCAGAGTGGTGACCTGGTTGGTGATGTCGCTGGCGAACTTCACCACTTTGTACAACCGGCCTCTGCTGTCGAACAGCGGGTTGTATGACGCTTCCAGATAAACCGTATGGCCGTACTTGTCTTTGCGTTCAAAACGGTGCGAGTGATATTCGCCACGATTGAGTGACGCCCAGAACGCCTTGTACTGCGGCGACTCGGCTTCGGCGCGATGGCAAAACAGGCTGTGATGCTGACCGACTACTTCATTCAGCGAGTAATGCATGGTCTTCAGGAAGTTCTCATTGGCGGTAATCACCCGGCCATCCGGGGTGAACTCGATCACTGCCATCGAGCGCCCGATAGCGGCGAGCATGCTTTCGTTTTCATGCTCTTGGTAGATGCGATCGGAAATGTCCGACGCCACTTTGATCACACTTTTAACCTGACGATCCGGCCCATAGACCGGCATGTAACTGGCCTCGAGCCAAATCTCCCGACCGGCCCTGTTCAACCGCTGGAACGTACCGCTGACCGGCTCGCCGCGCGCCAAGTCACGCCATAACCTGGCGTATTCCTCGCTGCGGTAGAACGCTTCTTCACAGAATATGCGGTGATGTTTACCGCGTACTTCTTCGACGCTGTAACCCATGGTCGCGCAGAAGTGTTCATTGGCGTCGAGCACAATGCCTTCCGGGCTGAACTCGATCATCGCCATCGAGCGACTCACCGCCGCCAACTTGGCGTTGGCTTCGGTCAGCGCGCAAGTGAAGCGCTCGATCTGCTGCAAATCAGCCTTGTGATGTAGGTTGAACATGGTTCTATCACCTTAAGCGCGGTCTTCTGATTGATGAAAGTTGTCGGTCTTTCAAATGGTCATGAAACAGGCACACGCATCCCGCCAAGGGCAGGAAGTGTCAGGTGATAGGTGATGTTCAATCGGAACGTCCATGCAGCAACGCTCTTATCAAGACATCCTTCTCTTGATAGCCCGGTCGGGCCAGCCCTAACGTTTTGGTAAGTAACTCCATTTACCGCACAGCTCCGTGTTGTGAAAATCGGTGCGTTGGTTGCGCACTCTGGTGATGTCGAACGCGGTGAAATCTGATCTGGACAGTTAGTTATGGCTAAGCATAGCCAGCGCCATTAACCGCGCAAGGCCAGCAGTCGGCCAGTATTCAGGGTGTTCAGGACAAATGCCGGACTTGGCCGACGGTTTCGGCGCCATCAACTATTTAAAATTTCATTTTACCCAGCCGCGTTGCACGCCTGACACTGGAAGGCTTCGTCCACCTGGAGCGCTTCCCATGAAGTTATATTTCGCCCCGCAAGCCTGCTCGATGGCACCGCACATTGTGCTGCGCGAACTCGATCTGCCGTTCGAGTTGGTTCGTATCGATAACAAAACCAAGAAAACCGCCGCCGGTGACGACTTTCTCGCGATCAATCCCAAAGGTTATGTCGCGGCGCTGCAACTGGACGACGGTCAGGTGTTGACCGAAGGCCCGGCCATTTTGCAATACCTCGCAGACCTGCGCCCCGAGGCCAAACTGGCACCGGCCAACGGCAGTTTCGAGCGTGTGCGTTTGCAGGAATGGCTGAACTTTGTATCGACCGAGATTCATGGCGGACTGGGTTGGCTGTTCAACTCGCAGTTTCCGGAAGAGACTAAAGCGCAGATCAAAGAGAAGTTGTTCAAGCGCTTCAAGGTGCTGACCGCAACCCTGGAAAAGCAGGATTATTTGCTGGCCAGCGGCTTCAGCGTGGTGGATGCGTACCTGTTTACCGTGCTGCGCTGGACGTCGTTGTTTGCGATTGATTTGAATCAGTGGCCAGCGTTGGCGCAGTTTCAGGCGCGGGTAGAGGCGCGGCCCGCGGTGAAAGCAGTGCTGGCGGTAGAAACGGCGTAAGACTTGAGAGCATGTGTGGCGAGCGAGCTTGCTCGCTCGCCACAGGTTTTTTGTTGATTGTTAAAACTCGTTGTTAATGCCCGAATACGTCCACCTTTTTGGCCTTCTTGTCCGCGCGTTTCTCATCGGCGGTTTTTGCCGGTTTTTTCTTCGCTGCTTTCTTTGAATCCATGCCTTTGGCCATGATACGTACTCCACTCATACGGGATGTGAGGTCAGGTATACACCTATCGCCGCGCGCGCGTTCTTTTATAATCGCCGACTTTACCGACCGACAGCCCAGGCCCATGCCAGACACCCAATACGCCCTGCTCGACGAGCCGTTATGGCCGCTGATGAACAAGTTCTACCGCGCCCACCAATCTCCGATGAAAGCGGTGCGCGATGCACGATTGTGGGTGGCGCGGCGTGGCGAAATCGTCGCTGCATTGTGCTTGCGGCCGGTGGCGGGCGGTTATTGGCTGACCGGGTTGTTTGTCGATCCGGCGTGTCGCGAACAAGGGATCGCGGCGGCGCTGATTGCCGAAGCGGTCAAGGGCCTCGACAGCCCGGTGTGGTTGTACTGCCATCCGGATTTGCGCGGGTTTTATGAGCGACGCGGATTTACGTTCGACCCGCAAATGCCCTACGCGATGGTCGAGCGATTGGCCCGGTATGCACGGAGCAAACCGATGATTGCGATGGGATTGGGCTAGAGACACATCGAACCTGCAGTAGCGAGCCTGCTCGCGAAAGCGCTGTGTCAGTCACTATCAAGGTGGCTGACATGGCCCCATCGCGAGCAGGCTCGCTCCTACCGTAGATTTTTGGCGCTGCGGGGTTATTCGTCGGCGGCCGGGTCGAGTTCCGGGAACAGCACTTCGGTGAAGCCGAATTTGCTGAAATCGGTAATCCGCGAAGGGTACAAACGGCCGATCAGGTGATCACATTCGTGCTGCACCACCCGCGCATGAAACCCCGAAGCGATGCGCACAATCGGCTGGCCCTTCGGATCAAAACCTTCATAACGAATATGCTCGTAGCGCTGCACCGCGCCGCGCAAACCGGGCACGGACAGGCAACCTTCGAACCCCTCTTCCAGAGTCGGGCTCAGCGGCGTGATCAACGGGTTGATCAGAATCGTCTGCGGCACCGCTTCGGCGTCGGGATAGCGTTCGCTGTGCTCGAAACCGAAGATCACCAGTTGCAGATCGACGCCCACTTGCGGCGCGGCCAGGCCAACGCCGCCGACGCTTTCCATGGTCTGGAACATGTCGTCGATCAATTCCCATAACTCAGGGCTGTCGAACATTTCTGACGGTACAGGCGGGGCGATGCGCAGCAGGCGCTCATCACCCATTTTCAGGATTTCACGGATCATGTTCAGACTTCGTCAGTGTTCGGCTTGAGCGAGTGATCTCGTCCCAGTCCCGAAACGTGTTGTTTGGTGTCTTCCTGGTCGTTTTCGCCGGGGACTTTTTCACCGGGGTCTTTACCCTCAGTCGACATATGCTCGATCACCGCATTCATCTCCGCACCAAGCAGCAACACGGCAGCGGAAATGTAGAAGTACAGCAACAGCACAATGATCGCGCCGATACTCCCATACATGGCGTTGTAATCGGCGAATGTTTTGACGTAGAACGCGAAACCCAGCGACGCGCTGATCCATACCACCACGGCCAATACCGAGCCTGGCGTGATGAAACGGAATTCCTGTTTGACGTCGGGCATCACGTAGTAGATCAACGCCACCGCGACCATCATCAGAATCACGATCACCGGCCAACGGGCGATGGTCCACACCGTGACGATGAAGTCTTCGAGCCCGACTTGCGCGGCAATCCAGCCCATCACTTGCGGCCCGAGCACCATCAACGCGGCGGCGATCAGCAGCATCCCGGCAATGCCGATGGTGTAGAAAATCGACAGCGGAAAGCGCTTCCACACCGGCCGGCCTTCGACCACGTCATACGCCGCGTTCATCGCGCTCATCATCAGGCGCACGCCCGATGAGGCGGTGTAGAGGGCGATAACGATACCGATCGAGAGCAGACCACCTTTCGATTGCTGCAACTGGTCGATGACCGGGTTCACTTGTTCCAGCGCCTGAGGCGGCAGAACCAATTCCGATTGCAGGCGCAGCCACGAGAAAAAGTCCGGCAGGTGCAGGAAACCGATCAGGGCAATCAGGAAAAGAATGAAGGGGAACAGCGAGAACAGCATTTGGTAAGCCAGCGCGGAAGCGTAGGTCGACATTTCATCATCGATGAATTCTTTGACCGTACGCACCATCACGCGGTGCAGGGGCAGGCGTTTCATGTCCGGGAAAATCATTAGCGTCTCCTTTCGCCGCAAAAAGGTTGAAGTCGTGGCGACTCAGGGTCCGTTTTCTACATCAAAGTAGCCTGTTTGGCGACTTTGAAACAATTTCGTTTTAATCCGGTGCATCTGACACAAAAACGGCCATCCGTGAATGGCCGTCTTTTTGCTGCATTTAACCAGGCGATCACGCCTTGTCGACGCCCTTCTTGACGGCGTCCTTGGCTTTGCCCACAGCTTGTTGAGCTTCGCCTTTCTTTTCCTGAACCTTGCCTTCGACTTGCAATTTGTCGTTGTCAGTCGCTTTGCCTACGCCTTGTTTGACGTTGCCGACTGCTTCGTTTGCCATGCCTTTAACTTTATCGCCAGTGCTGCTCATGGTGTTTCTCCTGTGAACATTTAACGGGGAAAGTCGTTACACAAAGATTGACCGGCGGCCATTGGCGGGAGTTTCATTTATTTTTTCAGCGACATTTCATCGCGGCGCAAAGGTTGGGCTTTATGTTTGCCCGCCAACCCCCGAGAATGCGCAACGTATTCAGGCCCAGGCGCTGAAGATCCAATCCCGTAGGAATGTTATGAAACTCGATAAAAAGCAGGCCATTGCCCGCAGAAACCAGGAACTCGGCGGTGCTGTGCTTGGCGTCAACAACTGCCATTTCACCGAATTGAACCGCAATCGCAACATCTGGTGGTTTGATATTCCGGTCGCACGGCTGGCCGTCGGTCAGTACGAATGGGTGCATTTGCTGATGCACACGCCGGACACCGACGAGCTGGTGCATTTGAAAGTGCCGACGGTGTTCCTGCGCGAGAAACTCGAAGGCCTGGTGGTGCGCAACGAAGGCAAGCGCAAAGCCGCGTTGAGCCTGGAGTTGAGCGCCGACAAGGACTCGTACCTGCAGGACATGCGTCCGACGGGGACCAACGTCAATTTCGCGCCGTTCCGCTTGTAACGCCGGACCACTGTGGCGAGGGGGCTCGCCCCCGTCCGGCTGCGAAGCAGTCATAAAATCGCACGTTCGGGGGCGCTTCGCGGCCCAACGGGGGCGAGCCCCCTCGCCACAGAGTCCTCGTGAAATCGAGCTGCAAACAAAAAGCCCCGCATCTGCGGGGCTTTTGTGTTTCAGCGTGTTTTATTTCTTCAGGCCGAGCTTTTTCAGTTCTTCGTCGCGCAGTTCGCGGCGCAGGATCTTGCCGACGTTGGTGGTCGGCAGCGCATCGCGAAATTCCACGGAACGCGGGACTTTGTAACCGGTGACGTTGGCGCGCATGTGCTCCATCACCTGTTCCTTGGTCAGCGTCACGCCCGGTTTGGCGACGATGAAAATCTTGATCGCCTCGCCCGACTTCTCGTCCGGCACGCCGATGGCCGCGCATTGCAGCACGCCTGGCAAAGTCGCCAGCACGTCTTCGAGCTCATTCGGATAAACGTTGAAACCGGAGACCAGAATCATGTCTTTCTTGCGATCGACAATGCGCATGTAGCCGTCTGGCTGAATGATCGCGATGTCGCCGGTTTTCAACCAGCCTTCGCTGTCGAGCATTTCATCGGTGGCGTCCTGGCGCTGCCAGTAGCCCTTCATCACCTGCGGGCCCTTGACGCACAGCTCGCCGATTTCGCCCAGTGGCTGTTCAACGCCGGCATCGTCGATGACTTTGCACAGAGTCGACGGCACCGGAATGCCGATGGTGCCGATCTGGATGTTCTGGATCGGGTTGACCGTGGCCACCGGGCTGGTTTCGGTCATGCCGTAACCTTCGCAGATGGCGCAACCGGTCACTGCTTTCCAGCGTTCGGCAGCGGCCAATTGCAGGGCCATGCCGCCGGACAAAGTGACTTTCAGCGCCGAGAAATCCAGTTTGCGGAACGCTTCGTTATTGCACAGCGCAACAAACAGCGTGTTGAGGCCGACAAAACCGCTGAACTTCCACTTCGACAGTTCCTTGACCATCGCCGACAAGTCGCGCGGGTTGCTGATCAGGATGTTGTGGTTGCCGATCAGCATCATTGCCATGCAATGAAAGGTGAAGGCATAGATGTGATAAAGCGGCAGCGGCGTGATGAGGATTTCGCAGCCTTCATTGAGGTTGGAACCCATCAGCGCCTTGCATTGCAGCATGTTCGCCACGAGGTTGCGGTGGGTCAACATTGCACCCTTCGCCACGCCGGTGGTGCCGCCGGTGTATTGCAGCACGGCAACGTCGCCGCTGTCCGGGTTGGCTTCGGCGACCGGTTGGCCGTGGCCCTTGCTCAACACGTCGTTGAACTTGACGGCTTTCGGCAGGTGATACGCCGGGACCATTTTCTTCACGTACTTGATGACGCTGTTGATCAGCAGGCGCTTGAGCGGCGGCAGCAGGTCGGCGACTTCAGTGACGATGACATGTTTGACGCCGGTTTTCGGCACGACGGTCTGGGCCAGGTGCGCCATGTTGGCGAGGCAGACGAGGGCTTTGGCCCCGGAGTCGTTGAATTGGTGTTCCATTTCCCGCGCGGTGTACAGCGGGTTGGTGTTGACCACGATCAGCCCGGCGCGGATGGCGCCGAATACGGCGACCGGGTACTGCAACACGTTAGGCAGTTGCACGGCGATTCGATCACCGGGCTGCAAGTCGGTATGCTGTTGCAGGTAAGCGGCAAAGGCACCGGACAATTCGTACAGTTCACCGTAGGTGATTGTCTTGCCCAGGTTGCTGAAAGCCGGTTTGTTGGCGAAGCGTTGGCAGGATTGCTTCAACACTGCCTGAATATTCGGATACTCGTCTGGATTGATGTCGGCAGCAATCCCGGCAGGGTACTTATCCTTCCAAAAGTCTTCGATCATGGAAGCCCACTCCTCAGCAACGCGAATTCATCACCGCATTTGATGCGATTATTATTGGTGTGTGTTTTTAGGGTGAATCTGGCTTTTATATAGGCCGAGAAGTCACAAAAGCGCGCCGAGAGTAGCAGCTTTGCCAAGGGCCGACTAGAGCCAAAAAGAGCCTCTACAGTCACTTTAATGACTCAAGAATAGCAAGCAGTCATTTTAGAGCAAAAATTCTATACCTCCGTGAAACCCCCGGAATTCGGGGGTTATCCAAAAAAAATCGCGAGTGAGCTCGCTCCCACAGGATCATCGAAAACCCTGTGGGGGCGAGCTTGCTCGCGATCGCGCTAAGCGCGGCCATTCAACCCTTATGCAATATCCCGCAACTCGCGGCGCAGAATCTTGCCCACCGGCGTCATCGGCAACGACTCACGCAACACAATGTGCTTCGGCACTTTGTACGCGGTGAAGTTTTCCTTGCAGTACGCCTTCAGCTCTTCGAGGCTGACCCCCGATTCACGCGCCACCACAAACAACTTCACCGCCTCCCCCGAACGCTCGTCCGGCACGCCGATCACCGCGCAATTGGCGACTTTCGGGTGGGCCATGACCACGTCTTCGATTTCATTCGGGTACACGTTGAAACCCGAGACGATGATCATGTCTTTCTTGCGATCGACGATGCGCACAAAACCGTCCGGGTCGATCACCGCGATGTCACCGGACTTGAACCAGCCCTCGGCATCCAGCACTTCGGCGGTGGCCTCGGGTTTCTGCCAGTAGCCTTTCATGATCTGCGGGCCTTTGATGCACAACTCGCCCCGCTCGCCCAGCGCTTGCTCGACACCTTCGTCATTGATGATTTTCAGCGTGGTGCCCGGCACCGGCAGGCCGACCGTGCCGATGCGCGATTTATCGCCATACGGGTTGGTGCAGGCCACCGGCGAGGTTTCGGTCAGGCCGTAGCCTTCGGTGATCCGGCAACCGGTGAGCTGCTCCCAGCGCTCGGCGGTGGCTTTGACCAGCGCGGTGCCACCGGAGTTGGTGAGTTTGAGACTGGAGAAATCCAGCGTCTTGAAATCCGGGTGATCCATCAACGCCACAAACAGCGTGTTCAATCCGAGCAGCGCTGAGAATCGCCAGTTTTTCAGTTCTTTGATAAAGCCCTTGATGTCGCGTGGATTGGTGATCAGCACGTTGTGGTTGCCGGTGACCATCATGCACATGCAGTTCGCCGTGAATGCATAGATGTGGTACAGCGGCAGCGGCGCGATCATTACTTCCTGACCTTCACGCAACAACGGCTGACCGTCGCTGCCGAACTGACCGAGACACGCGCGCGCCTGTTGCATGTTTGCCACCAGATTGCCGTGGGTGAGCATCGCACCCTTGGCCAAACCCGTGGTGCCGCCGGTGTATTGCAGCACGGCAATGTCGCCAAGCCCGGCATTCAGTGGCTTGATCCCAAGGCCTCGGCCCTGACGCAACGCGCTTTTGAAGGAAATGGCCTGCGGCAAGGAATACGCCGGGACCATTTTCTTCACTTTGTTGACCACGGTGTTGATCAGCCAGCCCTTGGCGGCGGGCATCAGGTCGCCCATCTTCGCTTCGATCAGGTACTGAATCTCGGTGTCGGCCAGCACTTCCTGGACCTTGGAACCGAACACATTGAGATAGACCAGCGCCCGGGCGCCGGAATCCTTGAACTGGTGGCGCATCTCGCGCGGGGTATACAGCGGGTTGGTGTTGACCACGATCAGCCCGGCGCGCAGGGCACCGAACACCGCAATCGGGTAATGCAGGACGTTGGGCATCTGCACCGCGATGCGGTCGCCCGGCACCAGGTCGGTGTGGGCCTGCAGATAACCGGCGAATGCAGCGCTGTAACGTTCCAGCTCGGCGTAGGTCAGGGTCACGCCCATATTGCTGAAGGCCGGACGATCGGCGAATTTCTTGCAGGAGCGCTCGAACACCTCGATCACCGACTTGTAAGCGCCCAGCTCGATATCCAGGGGCACGCCGGCCGGGCGTTTGTCATTCCAGAAATCAGGTTGCATTGTTCTTGTCCTCTTTACCTGAATCTATCCGGGGCCACTTCTGTCATTTGTGAAACACCAACAACGGAAAGCGGAGCTTCACGGACACTAGCAGTTATGGCGAATCAGGCAAATATGGCCAAGTGCGTCATAGATCGTGTGAATCTTCCTGCCCCGCCGTGGGCTGATCAGACGAGGCGCGTCGGATGCGCTATACAATGCAACGACACACAGCAACACCCGCAGCAACACTGTGCAAAGGAATCGCCATGACCCACGACACTTTCTGGCTGACCGCAAGTGATCACAGCCGTCTCTTCGTCAACCAGTGGTTGCCCGACGCGCCGTTGAAAGCGCTGATTCTGCTGGCCCACGGGATGGCCGAACACAGCGGTCGCTATGACCGGCTGGCGCAAAGTTTCTGCGCGCAGGGGTATGGCGTCTACGCACCGGACTTGCGCGGACATGGCAAAACTGCCGAAAACGCCACGCTCGGGCATTTCGCCGATGACGATGGCTGGTGCAAGGTGGTCGGCGATCTCGCCAGCCTCAATCAACACATCGGCCAGCAGCATCCCGGCGTGCCGATTGTGCTGTTGGGCCACAGCATGGGCAGCTACATCGCCCAAGCGTATTTGCTGCATCACAGTGCCAGCCTGCACGGGGCGATCCTCAGCGGCTCGAATTTTCAGTCGGTCGCGCTGTATCGCGCGGCGCGGCAGATTGCCCGGCTGGAGCGCTTGCGTCAGGGGCCGAAGGGACGCAGTGCGCTGATCGAATATCTCTCGTTCGGCTCGTTCAACAATAAATTCAAACCGACCCGCACCCGATTCGACTGGCTGAGCCGCGACCCGGCGCAAGTCGATCTGTACGCCAACGACCCGCTCTGCGGCTTTCGTTGCACCAATCAGCTGTGGATCGACTTGCTCGGCGGCTTGCAGCAAATCAGCAAAGCGTCCAATCTCGCCCAGGTCGATCCGGGCCTGCCCTTGCTGGTAATGGGCGGTGAATGTGATCCGGTGAGCGACGGCAAGCGTCTGAAAGATCTGGCCAATGCGCTGCGCACCGCCGGCAGCCAGAACCTGCAACTGAATATTTACCCGCAGGCACGCCACGAACTGTTCAACGAGAGCAACCGCGATGAAGTGACCGCCGACGTATTGAACTGGATCGCCGAGGCCCTGAGCCACCGTCGCCCGGCCAGAACCGAATAGTTTTCAGAGGTTTTCACAACCGATTTTCCAATCGTTGTTTTTGTGGATTTTTAAATTCGTCACAGGAATTGAGACAAATGACCCAGGTTACCAACACCCCTTACGAAGCCCTTGAAGTCGGCCAGACCGCCAGCTACAGCAAAACCGTCGAAGAGCGCGACATTCAGTTGTTCGCCGCGATGTCCGGTGATCACAACCCGGTGCACCTGGACGCCGAATTCGCCGCCGGCACCATGTTCAAGGAACGCATCGCCCACGGCATGTTCAGCGGCGCGTTGATCAGCGCAGCGGTGGCGTGTGAGTTGCCTGGGCCGGGGACTATTTATATCGGTCAGCAGATGAGCTTTCAGAAACCAGTGAAAATCGGCGACACCCTGACCGTGCGGCTGGAGATTCTCGAGAAACTGCCAAAGTTTCGCGTGCGCATTGCCACACGAGTATTCAACCAGCGCGATGAGTTGGTAGTGGACGGCGAAGCGGAGATCCTGGCGCCACGCAAGCAGCAGACCGTGACATTGCCAGTGTTGCCGGCGATCAGCATCGGCTGATCAAGCCCTGCATTTGTGATGATCGGACTGTGTGGCGCGGTAGCTTGTGTGACGAGGGGGCTTGTGTGGCGAGGGGGCTTGCCCCCGTTGGGGTGCGAAGCGCCCCCCGCCCCAAAAAACCGGCAACTCGTTTGGTCTGATTAACCGCGAATACCGGTTTTGCGACTGCTACGCAGCCGAACGGGGGCAAGCCCCCTCGCCACAGGTACGCGCCGCTTTTATCGCGGGCATAAAAAAACGCCAGTCAAACTGGCGTTTTTTGTTACAGCGACAAGCAATTACGAGCGAGCACGAGCCTGATTACGCAGGGCTTTTACCTGGTCGTGGTTACGTTGTACGCCGTGGTACTGACGCTCAACCAGGTCACGAATGCCTACCAGATTGTGCTTGTTGATTTTTTCCAGCGCTTCTTTGTAAGCCTTCAGCGCGTGGTCTTCACCGCGTTCAGCTTCGTTCAGTACGGCTTCTTCATCTTTGCCGGTGAACATTGCTTTCACGTCTACCCAGCGACGGTGCAGGTCACCGCTGACGCTGGTCGAAGTTTCCGGGTCGCCGCCCATCGAGCGTACAGCAGCTTGCAGTTCTGCAGCAGCGGCAGCGCAATCAGCGGAACGGGTAACAAACAGAGATTTCAGTTCTGGATGCTTGATATCTTCAGCGCAAGTCTTGAACCCTTCCTGACCGTCTTTGCTGGTTTCGATCAGGTCGTTGAGTACAGAAATGGCTTCTTTATTCACGTCGGTCATTTTCAATTCCTCGCGGTTTGATGAGAGATGCAATAGCTATTGCAGCCTGCATGCCAGCTTTGGATTGAATATTTAATCGTTATATTTCAATGACTTAGTTTTTCCACCAAAATCTGTATCAGTGTTATTTGCATGATCTGTCATTTGGCCTGCATGCAGAATGCCTGTATTTTCCAGACTGTTTGAATCCAGACGACTGATGAATGAATCCTGAAAAGCTCGAATTGCTGATTACCCGCGAAATGCCCTTCGGCAAATACAAGGGCCGGATCATTGCCGACCTGCCCGGCCAATACCTCAACTGGTTCGCCCGCGAAGGTTTTCCGCACGGCGAGCTCGGCGGTTTGCTTGCGCTGATGCAGGAAATCGATCACAACGGTTTGTCCGAGTTGCTCGACCCGCTGCGCGCCAAACATGGCAAACCCGCACCTCGCCACTGAATCGACTGAGTAGCCCATGCCCGATAACACCCGCCGTGCCCGCGATGAAGACTTCTGGCTGACTTTCGCCGACCGTTACGCCGTCCAGCCTGGCCCGATCAATCTGGAGAACGGCTATTTCGGACGCATGTCGCGCACGGTGGTCGAGGAATACCAGCGCAATATCGAGCTGATCAATCGCAGCAATTCGGTACAGGTGCGCCAGCGTTTCGAGCCGCAGGACAGCCTCGACATCCGCGCGCAGCTTGCCGAGATGCTGGGCGTGCGCGCGCACTCGATCGCCCTCACCCGCAACGCCTCGGACGGCTTGCAGGCGCTGATCCGCAACTACAACCGCTTGCAGCCGGGCGATCAGGTGCTGATCTGCGATCTGGAATACGACACGGTGAAAGGCGCGATGCGCTGGCTGGCCGGTCATCGTGGCGTCGAGGTGATCGAGATTGATCACCAGCACCCGGCGACCTTCGACAGTCTGCTGGCCAGCTACCGCGAGGCCTTCGTGCGTTACCCGCGCCTGAAACTGATGGCCCTGACCCACGTCACCCACCGCACCGGGTTGGTGATGCCAGTGCAGGCGATTGCTGCGCAGGCGAAGGAACATGGCGTCGACGTGATTCTCGACGGCGCGCATGCGCTCGGCCAGCTCGAGTTCGATCTGGAATCGCTGGGCATCGCTTTCGCCGGTTACAACCTGCACAAGTGGATCGGCGCGCCGCTGACCCTTGGCTTCATTTATATCGCCCCGCAGCGCCTGGCCGACATCGACCCGGACATGGGCGAGATGCACTTCCCGCTCAACGACATTCGCGGCCGCACGCCGTACAGCACGCCGAACATTCCGGCGCTGATGACCTTGCCACTGGTGCTCGAAGAACATCAGGCGATGGGCGGCTCGGCAGCCAAAGGTGCACGCCTCAACTATCTGCGTAATCGCTGGGTCAGCGCCGTGCGTGAACTGCCCGGCATCGAAGTGATGACCCCGGACGATCCGCGGTTGTATTGCGGCATCACCTCGATGCGCTTTACCAATCACGCGGACGAGCAATTCATGGCCGAACGGCTGCTCAGTGAGTACAACTTGTTCACCGTGGTGCGCAGCGGTGCGTCGAGCGGGCCGTGTATTCGCATCACGCCGGGGCTGACCACCACTGCTGCCGAGATCGATCTGCTGATCAAAGCGCTGACCGAGCTGAGCTGATCGCATCAAGTCGCGTGCACGCAGCTACACCGTGTATTTATCGAAATCCTCGGGTTTGATCTGAGTCGACACCGCAAAGGTGTCGATGCCGATGGTCATGTGCCCGAAAAATCCGTCTTCATGGCTTTCCCGCGCAATGCTGTTGACCGTCAGGGTCGAGGCGCTGCCGTTCATTTGTTGATGATATTGATCCTGATGGTTGTCCAGCGGCAGCAGGCTGCGGCCTCTGTAGGCTTTGCCATTGAGCACTGAGCGGGAAGCCACTTCGGGAAAATACAGTTGGCCGACCCACGCGACGTGGCGCTCTTCGAGGTAGTTGTTGCCACCAGTGATGCGCACCGCGACGTGAATGTGCAGCGCGCGGCCGGCATAAAAGCCTGGATAAATCGTAGTGAAGCGCACGACGCCTTTGTTATCGCTGAATTGCCCGCCGCGCAGGTAGGTGTCGTCATCGGTGCGCGGGACGGCGCCGATGTGGTCGGCTTCGACTTCCTGATCCGGATCAACCTTGCTCCAGCCCGAATAGGCGCCACGCGCGTTGCAGTGCCAGATATCCACCAGCGCGCCGCTTACGGGCTCGCCGGTCATGGCGTCGACAATCGACAGGCGCAACACCAGCGGAACGCCATCCTGGCTTTCGCTGATGTTTCTGCGGATCAGTTTGGGGTTGCGGAAATACGGGCCGGCGATGTGCTCAGGCGAGAGCAGCAAAACCGTGTCGCGAGGGGCAGCAGTGGTGTAGTCCATGACGTTCTCTCTTCCTTAAGATTTTTGAAGGATAGAGAGAGAACCGCGTGGGCATGCGGTATCTATGTATCGAGGCGTGTATCTGATTGCGTTGCTTGTGTGGGATCGAGGCTTGCCCGCGAAAGCGGTTTCAGATCCAACCAATGTGTTGAATGTGCCGGCGCTTTCGCGGGCAAGCCTCGCTCCCAAAGGACTCGATGACTTTTTGCGCAAAAAAAAAACGGTGCACCGACCAAGTGCACCGCTAAAGCCGTAGAACACACAACGAAGTGTCTGGTAACAATCAAATCAGTCCAGCAGCGCGAGAGCCTCGGCGGTGCATTCCTGAATGCGCGCCCAGTCGCCGTTCTTGATCCACTCCGGATCAAGCATCCAGCTACCGCCCACGCACATGACGTTTTTCAACGCCATGTAGCTTTTGATATTGGCCGGGCTGACGCCGCCAGTCGGGCAGAATTTGACCTCGCCGAACGGGCCGCCCAAGGCTTTGATCGCCGCGACGCCGCCGCTGACTTCCGCCGGGAACAGCTTGAAGCGGCGATAACCCAAGCCATAACCTTCCATGATTCCGGAAGCGTTGCTGATGCCGGGCAACAGCGGAATCGCGCTGTCGACACTGGCTTCAAGCAGGTCGCGGGTAATGCCCGGGGTGACGATGAACTGCGAGCCGGCCGCTTCGGCAGCGGCAAGCATGCTGCGATCGAGCACCGTGCCGGCGCCGGTCACCAGTTCCGGACGCTGCTCGCGCAGGATCTGGATGGCTTTGAGGCCGAACTGCGAACGCAGGGTCACTTCCAGCGCCGTCAGGCCACCGGCGGCCAGGGCGTCGGCCAGTGGCAGTACGTCCTGTTCGCGAGCGATGGTAATCACCGGCAAAATCCGCGCCTTGGCACAGAGGCTGTCGATCAGGGCAACTTTATCCGCCATGGAAACGGTCGGGGGAGTGTTTTTCATAGCGGCTGATCCTTGGCTCATGGGCACCAGTAAATCTCTAACGTAGGTTGCAGAAACGCGCGAATCGGCATGGCGGCGACATCGTCACCGGCCAATGCGGCACTCAAGGTCGTCAGTTTCGACTGACCGGAAATCGACAAAACGGTGGTCTTGGCCGAAGCCAGCAACGCGCGACTCATGGTCAGGCGTTGATGCGGAACGGTCGGCGCCAGCATCGGATAGCAGCGACGCGTGCCATCGGCTGCCAGTGCCTCGGGCAGATTCGGGCTGTTGGGGAACAGCGACGCGGTGTGACCGTCATCGCCCATGCCGAGGATCAGCACGTCGATCGGTGGCAATTCGGCGAGCAGGCGATCAGCTTGCTCGGCTGCCAGCTCGACGGTGGCAGTGGCGCTGTACAAGCTCAAAAACTGCGCCTTGGCCGCCGGGCCTTGCAGCAAATAACGCTTGAGCAGACCGGCGTTGCTGTCGGCGTGTTCCACCGGCACCCAGCGTTCGTCGGCCAGGGTCACAACGACTTTGGACCAGTCCAGCGTCTGCTTGGCCAGGTGCTGGAAAAACGCCACTGGGCTGCGACCGCCAGAAACCACCAGGGTCGCGGCGCCACGCGCGTCAATCGCGTCGCTCAGTTGCTTGGCAACATTCAGCGCCAGGCCTTCGGCCAGCAGCACCGGGCTCTTGAACTCATGGGCGTTGACGCCCTGAGGCAGTTTCAATTCAGATATCGCCATACCACGACCTCCCATCCCGCGTAATCAGTGCAATGGAGCTCATCGGTCCCCAGGACCCGGCCGCGTACGGCTTGGGCGCATCACCGGATTTTTTCCACCCGGCGATCAACTGGTCACACCACTTCCACGCGGCTTCGATTTCATCTTTACGGACAAACAGGTTCTGATTGCCGCGCATCACTTCCAGCAACAATCGCTCGTAGGCATCGGGAATCCGCGCGCTGCGATAGGTGTCGGAAAAATTCAGCTGCAACGGACCGCTGCGCAGCTGCATGCCCTTGTCCAGGCCTTGCTCTTTGGTCATCACACGCAAGGAAATGCCTTCGTCCGGCTGCAGGCGGATCACCAGCTTGTTGCTGATCTGCAGGCGCTGCTCCGGGGCGAAGATGTAGTGCGACGGTTCCTTGAAATGGATGACGATCTGCGACAGCTTTTGCGGCATGCGCTTGCCGGTACGCAGGTAAAACGGCACGCCGGCCCAACGCCAGTTGCGAATGTCGGCACGCAGGGCAACGAAGGTTTCGGTGTCGCTCTGGGTGTTGGAATTCGGTTCTTCGAGATAGCCCGGCACCGGTTTGCCTTCGCTGTAACCGGCGATGTATTGGCCGCGCACCACTTGCGTGGTCAGGCCTTCGGGGCTGATCGGCGCGAGGGCCTTGAGCACTTTGACTTTCTCGTCACGGATGCTGTCGGCGGACAGGTCGGCCGGCGGGTCCATGGCGATCAGGCAGAGCAGTTGCAGCAGGTGATTCTGGATCATGTCGCGCAGCTGGCCGGCCTTGTCGAAATAACCCCAGCGACCTTCGATCCCGACCTTCTCCGCCACGGTGATTTCCACGTGGGAGATGTAGTTCTGGTTCCACTGGGTTTCGAACAGGCTGTTGGCGAAACGCAGCGCAATCAGGTTCTGGACGGTTTCTTTGCCCAAGTAGTGGTCAATGCGGTAGGTGCGGTTTTCCGGGAAATACTGCGCCACAGCATCGTTGACCTTGCGCGACGATTCCAGGTCCGAACCGATCGGTTTTTCGAGGACGACGCGGGTGTTTTCGCTGAGGCCAACCTTTGACAGGTTCTCGCAAATCGCGCCGTAAACGGCCGCCGGTGTCGCGAAATAGGCGATCACGCGTTGAGCAGTACCCGCCTGTTCGGCCAGGGCGACGTAGTCTTCGGAGCGCAGGAAGTCGACGTGCAGGTAGGTCAGGCGTGCGAGGAAACGCTCGAGAACCGCTTCGTCCAGCTCTTTGGCATCAACGTAGCGGCGCAGCTCGGAGGTAATGAACGCGAGGTGCTGCTGTTCGCTGCCGGGCTCACGGGCCAGCGCGATGATTCGCGAGTCCTCGTGCAGCAGGCCGGCACCGTCCAATTGATAAAGGGCAGGAAACAGCTTGCGCAAGGCCAGATCGCCGAGGGCGCCGAACAAGGCAAAGGTGCACGGTTCTACCGTAATCGAAGGCATGATGTTTGTTCTTTTATCAAGTTAAGCTACAAATACCTTTTTTCAAGGCATCACTCAAGGGAAAATGTAGTAATAACCACAACATTTTCGCAAAATACAGATTCCGAGTGGTGGTCGGTCGGAGCCATCAGTAGGATAGGCCACCGTGACGGGCCGCATCAAAGGCCCTTTTTGCATAGCAGAGCGCATCTTTGCGCTGCTGACTCAAGGAACATCTATGGACCGCGTGCGAAATCTGCTGGAACAAATCCAGAATCGCCTTGAAGACCTGAACAAGGCCGAGCGCAAAGTCGCCGAAGTGATCCTGCTCAATCCGCAGCAGGCCACGCGGTTCAGCATCGCCGCCCTCGCCCAGGCCTCCAAGGTCAGCGAGCCGACCGTCAACCGTTTCTGCCGCTCGTTCGGCGTCAGTGGTTACCCGGAACTCAAACTGCAATTGGCCCAGAGCCTGGCCAGTGGCGCGGCGTATGTCAGCCGTGCGGTCGAGGCGGATGACAATCCTGAGGCTTACACGCAGAAGATTTTCGGCAGCGCAATTGCCTCGCTGGACAGTGCCTGCCAGGCGCTCGACCCGAACCTGATCAGCCGCGCCGTCGACCTGTTGATTCAGGCCCGGCAAATTCACTTCTTCGGCCTCGGCGCCTCGGCCCCGGTGGCGCTGGATGCGCAGCATAAATTCTTCCGTTTTAACCTGGCCGTGACCGCGCATGCCGATGTGTTGATGCAACGGATGATTGCGTCGGTGGCGCACACTGGCGAGCTGTTCGTGATCATTTCCTACACCGGGCGTACCCGTGAATTGGTGGAAGTGGCGCGGATTGCCCGGGAGAACGGCGCTTCGGTGCTGGGCCTGACGGCTGAAGGTTCGCCACTGGCCAAGGCCAGCACGCTGAGCCTGAACATTCCGCTGCCGGAAGACACCGACATTTATATGCCGATGACCTCGCGGATTATTCAATTGACGGTGCTGGACGTGTTGGCGACCGGCATGACCCTGCGCCGTGGCGTGGATTTCCAGCCGCATTTGCGCAAGATCAAAGAGAGTCTGAATGCGAGCCGCTATCCGGTGGGGGATGAGTTTAACTAACCCGGAGGGATCTTCAGCGCCTGTTCCGGCCTCATCGCGAGCAAGCTCGCTCCCACAGGGGAATGCATTGCAAATGTGGGAGCGAGCTTGCTCGCGATGACGTCAGCAGCAGCACCGCACCACGTTGCTCAAACCCCAACCCGCGCCTGCAAACTCAAATGCGCCCTCTCCCCCGGCGCCAGGCTCAAGCTGTCGGTGCCGCCGCTCGCCGCTTCCACGCAGACAAATTCCAGCACTTCATTCCAGCTCACCCCGAGTAATGGCCGCGACCCCGGATGCCAGACCACCGTGTCGCCATCGTCACCGGTGTCGATGCACAATTCGCGCTGCCAGGCGTGGTCCTTGAGCTGTAATTCGCCGTCATGCTGGAACACCCGCTGACAGCCGCCATCCACGCGCAACTCACCTTCCTGAAGACAGGCCTGCCGGCTTAACTGGTCATAACCTTGCGCGCCGTCGAGCCCAGACAGCGCTACCTCGCCAACGTCGCCAATACGCCAGTAAGCGTGCAAAGCCTGACTCAACTGGCACGGCAAGCTGTCCTGATGCTCGGTGCTCAGGCGCAAATCCATGCGTTCGCCAAGGTGCGCGTGCAGGTCAACGGTCCAGTCACACAGCTGCAATTGCCAATGCAAATGCACGCCTTCTTCGTCGTGGCGGCTATCGAGCAACTTCCAGTCAAGCAACCGCGCCCAGCCATGCGACGGCCAGGCGTTTTCGCTCGGGTGGCGGCCAAACCACGGCCAGCACACCGGCACACCGCCACGAATCGCGCCGACGTGCGGCCACTTCGCCGCGCACCACAACCAGGGCTTTTGCCCGGTTGGCTGAAAGTGCAGCAACTGTGCGCCCTGGCGACTGAACACCGCTTGGCACAGCGGATGATCGATCACCAGCACATCGCGCATCTGATAGCGCTCCCACGCAAACACCGGGCGTTCGCGCAAGGATTTGAAGAAGCGTTGTAACGGATGCTCATGCATGTGCCGCGATCCTGAAATACATTGGTGTAGCGAACACACTGTGGCGAGGGGGCTTGCCCCCGTCGGAGTGCGAAGCGCTCCCTGAACTGTCGTTGCGATGTGCTGGAAAAAAAACGACTGCTGCGCAGCCGAACGGGGGCAAGCCCCCTCGCCACAACTGGATCGCTCTCCACAACTGGTCGCTCTCCACAACTGGTTGCTTTCCACAGCAAGCCGCTCTTCACAACAGGCCCTGCACGACAAGCCCTTTGGCCACAGGGTTGTCATTGGTCCCGCGCAAAAAAAAGCGGATAGCCTTGGCCATCCGCATAAATGCGCACATAGAGGGGAGCTTATCGCAACAACGTTAGAACACCGACTGAATTTTCAGACCGGCCACCAGCGCGTTATCGACTTCATCAACACCGCCCGGGTGGGTGATGTATTGCAGGTTCGGACGCACGGTCAGCCAGTTGGTGACGTGGAAGCCGTAGTTGATTTCGTAGTTGTACTCGGTGCTGCGCAGTGGCGCGAACTGCAGGTCGTTGTAATCGCTGATGCCGTTGGACGCGTTGATCAGCTCGGCGTTTTTCTTCACGTCATCGTTGACATGAATACGCGCGAAACCGATACCGACGTCATCTTTCGGACGCGCATCAAACGGGCCTTTGTACACCAGCATCAGCGACTGATAGTTGTCGATGAAGTTGGTGTCCTTGTCGTGGAACGTCGCGTTGGCCGCAATGTTCAGACCGCGCGAAGCGTCACCGTTGTGCGTGGTGAGTTGCTGTTGCGCCACGAACCAGTAGCCGGATTTGCTGCTGTGACTGCGATAGGCGTTGCCGCTGGTGGCTGCGTCATTGCCGTTGTCGTCTTCGCGAACGTCATCCGCCTTGGCCGTGCTTTTGTAGTAACCGACACGGTATTCGCCCGGCAAGTTGTTCGGGTTCGGCAACCAGACCAGTTCAACGGGCAGGACCGTACCTTTGGTGCCGCTGCCGCTGAGTTTGAAGCCGTTGCCGTGTTCCAGTTGCGACGGGTTCTGGTTGTACGCGCCGATCTGCGCATAGAACTCAGGCGAGATGTTGTACTTCACGCGAATCGCCGCTTGGCTGACTGGCCAGTTGTACCAGATGTTGGTCGCCCAGTTACCGACCTGGGAACCGCAGAACGCCAGGTTCTGGAATTCGCACGGGAAGGTGTTGAAGTCTTCACCTTCGCCGAAGTAACCGGCCTTGACGTCGAGTTTGCCGTCGAGGAACTGGTGTTTGATCCACAACTGGGTCAGACGGACCATGTGGCCACGGCCATAGACTTCCTGCGAGGAGCTCAAGGTGCCGGCACGCGGATCGCCAACGCGGTCGTTGGAGATGTTCTGGCCATTACGGTTGGTCAGCTGGATCTTCGCTTGCGTGTTGTCCCAGCCCCAAAGTTTTTGCAAGTCCAGGGCCACGCCCAGACCGAACTGGTCGGAGTAACGCGCCGTCTTGTCGTTGTTGTAGCCGCCGTGAAGGTTGCCGCCCACTTCACCGACGTAATCGGCCTTGATGTCGATACCCTGCTCGATCAGCTTGGTCCGCTCGCCACCCCAGTCACCGGTCATCCACTGAGAATCGGCGCTGAACGCGTCAGCCGCGTGAGCGCTACCGGCCATGGTCATTACCGCAACAGCTGACAATTGGCAGATAAGCTGAGCGTTGTTCTTCTTCTTCATCCCTACATCCTCGTTTTATTGTTATTAACTGTTTTTATCTAACGCGGTTTACATCGAATGCGACGAATGGGCCCATTCGCCGCTTATCCCCTTGTAGGAGCCAGGCTTGCCGGCGAAGGCGTCCTTGAAATCGCCTTCGCCGGCAAGCCTGGCTCCTACAGTTTTTGTTTTTCAGCGTCCTTTGAACTGCGCGACGTTGCCAACCGCAGCTTCAGTTTTCGGCTGACCCGCAACGCCGAGACGCTCGCCGGTCTTGGCATCGAACAGCAGCACTTTCGCCGGATCGAATTGCAAGGTCAGGGTCTCGCCCACGCCCGGCGCAACGTCCGGCGCCAGTCGGCAGCAGACCTTGGTGTCGTTGAGGTTGACGAACACCAGCGTGTCCGGCCCGGTTGGCTCGGTGACCTGGACTTCGGCGCGGATGGTCGGCAAACCGTTCGGCTCGCCGTTGGCCAGAACGATCTGTTCCGGCCGCAGGCCGAGGATCACTTCGCGATCTTCGAGGCCGGCGTCCTGCATGCCCAACGGCAATTCGCAACGCGCCTGACCGCTGTCGAGCAGGGCCAGCAGACGCCCGTCCTTGCGCTGCAAACGCAGAGGGATGAAGTTCATCGGCGGTGAACCGATGAAGCTCGCCACAAACAGGTTGGCCGGGTTGTTGTAGATGTCTTTCGGCGTACCGAACTGCTGAATGATCCCGTCCTTCATTACCGCCACTTTATCGCCCAGGGTCATCGCTTCGATCTGGTCGTGGGTCACGTATACCGTGGTGGTTTTCAGGCGCTGGTGCATCAGTTTCATTTCGGTGCGCATCTCGACGCGCAGCTTGGCGTCGAGGTTGGACAGCGGTTCATCGAACAGATAAATCTTCGGCCGCCGCGCCAGCGCCCGGCCCATCGCCACGCGCTGCTGCTGGCCACCGGAGAGCTGGCCGGGTTTGCGATTGAGCAGATGTTCGATCTGCAGCAACTTGGACACCCGCGCCACTTCGGTTTCGATGTCGGCCGCCGGCATCTTGCGAATCTTCAGGCCGAACGCGATGTTCTCGCGCACGCTCATGGTCGGGTACAGCGCGTAGGACTGGAACACCATGGCGATGTCGCGATCCTTCGGGCTCATGCCGCTGACGTCCTGGTCATCGATCATGATCGCGCCGCCGGTGATGGTTTCCAGGCCGGCGATGCAGTTCATCAGGGTCGACTTGCCGCAACCCGAAGGCCCGACAAGAATCAGGAACTCACCATCCTTGATCGACAGGTCGATGTCCTTGAGGGTGTCCGGCAGGCCCGGGCCATAGGTCTTGTTTACATTGCGAAGTTCGAGCGTAGCCATGATTACCCCTTGACTGCGCCGGCCGTCAGCCCGCGCACGAAATACTTGCCTGCGACCACATAGACCAGCAGGGTCGGCAGCCCGGCGATCATCGCCGCCGCCATATCAACGTTGTATTCCTTGGCCCCGGTACTGGTGTTGACCAAGTTGTTCAGCGCCACGGTAATAGGTTGCGAATCACCACTGGAGAACACCACGCCGAACAGGAAGTCGTTCCAGATCTGGGTGAACTGCCAGATCAGGCAGACCATGATGATCGGCGTCGACATCGGCAGGATGATCAACCGGAAGATGGTGAAGAAACCGGCGCCATCGAGCCGCGCGGCTTTCACCAGCGCATCCGGCACGCTGACGTAGTAGTTGCGGAAAAACAGCGTGGTGAACGCCAGCCCGTAAACCACGTGCACGAACACCAGACCGGTGGTGGTGCTCGCCAGGCCCATTTTGCCGAGGGTGAATGAGGCTGGCAGCAATACGGTCTGGAACGGCAGGAAGCAGCCGAACAACAGCAGGCCGAAGAACAACTGCGAACCACGGAAGCGCCACATCGACAGCACGTAGCCGTTGAGCGCGCCGATCGCGGTGGAGATCAGCACCGCCGGAACGGTGATCTTGATCGAGTTCCAGAAATAGCCGTCAACCGTGGCCCAGGCCTTGACCCAGCCAATGCCGCTGACCACGGTCGGCCAGCTCAGCAAGTTGCCGGTGTTGATGTCTTCGGGTGTCTTGAAACTGGTCAGCAGCATGACCACCAGCGGAATCAGGTACAGGAACACCGCGAGGATCAGCACCGCGTAGATCGCGATGCGGCTGAGGCTGATGGCCGGTTTGGCAGCGAAACTAGTCATGGCGCTTGGTCCTCAGCTCGGAATACAGGTAAGGCACGATGATGGCGAGAATCGCCCCGAGCATCAGGATTGCACTGGCCGAACCCATGCCCATCTGGCCGCGGCTGAAGGTGAAGGAATACATGAACATCGCTGGCAGGTCGGAGGAGTAACCCGGACCGCCGGCCGTCATCGCCGCCACCAGGTCAAAACTCTTGATCGCGATGTGCGCGAGGATCATCACCGCACTGAAGAACACCGGGCGCAGGCTCGGCAACACCACTTTGAGGTAGATGCGCGGCATGCTCGCGCCGTCGATCTGGGCGGCGCGGATGATCGATTGATCAACCCCACGCAGACCGGCGAGGAACATCGCCATGATAAAGCCCGAGGCTTGCCAGACGGCAGCGATCACCAGGCAATACACCACGCGATCCGGGTCGATCAGCCAGTCGAGACGAAAGCCTTCCCAGCCCCAGTCACGCAATAATTTGTCCAGGCCCATGCCCGGGTTGAGCAGCCATTTCCACGCGGTACCGGTGACGATCATCGAGAGCGCCATCGGGTACAGGTAAATGGTGCGGATGAAACCTTCGCGACGGATGCGCTGGTCGAGAAACACCGCCAGCAGCACACCGATCACCAGCGTGATGCCGATAAACATGCCGCCGAAGACCGCGAGGTTTTTGCTCGCAACCCACCAGCGGTCGTTTTCAAACAGCCGCTGGTATTGCGCCAGACCGGCCCATTTGTAGGTCGGCAGAAATGTCGAACTGGTGAACGACAGGACAAACGTCCACAGGATATAGCCATAGAAGCCCACCAGAACGATGAACATGCTGGGCGCCAGCACCAGTTTCGGTAGCCAGCGCTGCAGCGCATCGAATGGCGAGGCCTTGCTGAACACAGCAACAGAACTCATGGGAAGATCCAGTACGAAGAGAAAATTTACGTTGGAAATGCTGACCCCTGTAGGAGTGAGCCTGCTCGCGATAGCGGCGTATCCGTCAGCCAATCATCAACTGACAGATTGCAATCGCGAGCAGGCTCGCTCCTACAGGGCCAAGCATTACTTGGCCGACTTGACCGCGGCGCCGAGTTTCTTCGCGGCATCGGCCGGATCGGCTTTCGGGTCGTTGATGTAGTTGGTCACCACATCAAAGAAGGCGCCTTGCACCGCCAGCGTGGTCGCCATGTTGTGCGCCATGCTTGGTTGCAGGCCGCCGGACTTGGCATCGGTCAGGAAGTCTTTGGCCGCGGTCTGGGCGCACGCATCGAAACCGTACTTGCCCATGTCGGCGAGCATGTCGTTGCGAACCGGGATCGAGCCTTTGTTGATGCTGAAGACTTTCTGGAAGTTTTCACCCAATACCACTTTGGCAATGTCTTGCTGAGCGGCAGCGGTGCCCGCGTCTTTCTGCTTGAACACCGCCAGGGAATCGATGTTGTAGGTGAACGCCTTGTCGGTGCCCGGGAACGCTACGCACTGGTAGTCGGTGCCGGCGACTTTCTTCGCGGCGGTCCATTCGCTCTTGGCCCAGTCACCCATGATCTGCATGCCGGCCTTGCCGTTGATGACTTTGGCCGCTTCCAGGTTCCAGTCCTGGCCCTTGCCGTCGGCGTCCATGTAGGTCGCGACTTTCTTCAGCTCGGTCAGCGACTTGACCATTTCCGGACCGGTCAGGGTCGCGTTGTCGAGGTCAACCAGAGCCTTCTTGTAACCGTCGGCGCCCATCACCGAGAGCACCACCGCTTCGAACACGGTGCTGTCCTGCCAAGGTTGGCCACCGTGGGCCAGCGCGATGAAACCGGCAGCCTTGAGCTTGTCGCCCGCGGCATAGAATTCTTCGAGGGTGGTCGGTGCTTTTTCGATCCCGGCTTTCTTGAACACTTCCGGGTTGATCCACAGCCAGTTGACGCGGTGAATGTTCACCGGCACGGCCACGTAATCACCGTCGTACTTCACGGTATCGGAGACTTTCTTGTCGAGCAGGCTGTCCCACTTTTCCGACTTGGCGACATCTTTCAAAGCGTCGGTGTCGAGCAGACCGGTAGACGCCCATTCCTGAATGTCCGGGCCTTTGATTTGCGCAACGCCTGGCGGGTTACCGGCCACGGCGCGGCTTTTCAGAACAGTCATGGCCGTAGCGCCACCGCCACCGGCAACGGCGCCGTCCTTCCAGGTAAAGCCGTCTTTTTCGACTTGGGCCTTGAGCACGTCAACAGCGGCTTTTTCGCCACCGGACGTCCACCAGTGAACGACTTCTACCGAACCTTTGGATTCGGCGGCAAGCACACTGAGGGGGATCGCAGACAGGGAAACGAGAGAAATGACAGTAGCGAGGCGAGAAATCGCATTCATCTAGAAGTACCTTTCTTGTTGTTATGCATTGCAAGTCTGGTGCTTGCGCTGCACGGATTTTAAACAGGAGTTATCCCTTCGCAGGTAACGAAGGGACGCTTGAATGTCACCACATGGTTACACAGGAACGCGCTGTGACCACTGGCCCAGCGCAGTCGCCATGCTTGGCGCCAGCGGTAAACGTGGAATCAGCACAGCTTGCCAGGCGTGATACAGATCGGGTTTGCCCGCCCAGATATCCGCGCTCGGGCGGTTCAGCGGGTCGAGTTCATGGTGCCAACTGCCGTCGCAACGATCGATGAAATGGCTCTCACAGAATTCCCAGAACAGGCGATACCAGGTTTCGTATTGCTCATCGCCGGTGCGCTTGAGCAAGGCACTGGCGGCAGCGCTGGCCTCGCAATGGGTCCAGTGCAAACGATGGCGCACCACCGCGCGATTGTCCCAGTCGAGCGTGTAGACAATCCCCGGCGCGCCATCAATGTTCCAGCCGTGGCGGCAATTGTTATCGAAGAGTTTCTGCGCATCTGTCGCCAGCCAGCCCGGCGTCAACATGCCGGCCCGGACCCGCGCGGCTTCGAGGTGCAGCAACAGCCGCGCCCATTCAAAACCGTGGCCCGGCGTGGTGCCATAAGGGCGAAAACCGTCCGCCGGGTTGTCGTGGTTGTACTCGCGCAGCGGCTGCCAGTCGCGGTCGAAATGCTCGACCACCAGGTAATCGTTGGCGGCAGCGTGGCCGTGGATCACGCGTTCGACGATGCGTTGCGCGCGTACCAGCCAGCGGTGGTCATCGGTGACATCGGCCAGCGCGAGGAACGCTTCGGTGGCGTGCATGTTGCTGTTGGCGCCGCGATAGGCCTCTTCGCCACTCCAGTCGCGCGCGAAGGATTCGCGCATGGCGCCCTCCTCTTCGCTCCAGAAATGCGCGTCGATCACGCGGATCGCTTCATCGAGCAACGCCTGCGCGCCGGGGCGCTTGGCGACCACGGCCGAACTGGCGGCGAGCGCAACGAAAGCGTGCAGGTACGCGGCTTTGCCGGTGTTGTCATCGCGATGCCCGGCGACCGCGAACCAGCCGCCATATTCGGCATCTCGCAGCGGACCGCTGAGGGCGCGGACACCGTGATCAACCAGCTCGGCAAACCCCGGCAGGCCCTGAATATGCGCCATGGCGAAGCTGTGCGTCATGCGCGCGGTGTTCATGGTTTCTGCGTGAGCGTCGGGCGCGAGGTGGCCCTTTTCATCGAGATTGCCGAAGCCTTCCGGCAGCTTCGAAGCCTTGGCAAACGTCAGCAGGCGCAGGCCTTCGGCGGCGAGCCAGTGCTGATGGGCAGGCGCATTGAGCCAACTGTCGAAGCTCGGTTGGAAGGTGTCCATGGGGTACCTTTTTTGTTGTTATGACTGCCGGCAGTCTAAACAACGGCCGAGGAACGGCAGGTAACGAAGGGGACGGGTTTTGTCACCGAGTTGTGACAAATGTGTTGGGACTTTGCTGTTGTGTTGAGTTTAAGAGCCACCCCTCACCCCAGCCCTCTCCCCAAGGGGTAGAGGGGGCCGACCGAGTTGTTCTTGGAGATACATCGACCTGAATTACCGAGTTGCACTCAGGTATTGAAAAACCCCCGATCGATGGAGATACATCGACCTGAACTACCGAGTCGAACTCAGGTTCTGAAAAACCCCCGATCGGCTCCCTTTCCCCCTCTCCCCTCTGGGGAGAGGGCTGGGGTGAGGGGTGGATCTGAAGAGCGAAAATCAATCAAGCGACCGCGGCAACTGCAACGTCACGCGCAACCCGCCCTCGCGCAGGTTCTGCAAACTCACTTCGCCGCCATGGCTGTGTGCGATGTTGCGCGCGATGCCCAGGCCCAAACCGTAACCCTGCTGCTGCCCGGCCAGACGAAAGTGCGGTTCAAACACCTGCTCCATACGCTGCTCCGGCACGCCCGGGCCTTCGTCGTCGACGTGCAAGACAAACGCGCTCTGGTCATCGTCGATGTGCAAATGCGCGTTCTGCCCGTACTTCAACGCGTTGTCGATCAGGTTGCCGATACACCGCTTGAGCGCCAGCGGTTTCCCCGGATACGCCGCCAGCGCCCGGCCATGCTGGGTCACGCGACCATTGCCATTCGGCGCCAGGTACGGTTCCACCAGACAATCGAGCACATGATTGAGGTCGACCGGCTCGATGTTTTCGTGAATGTCGGTGTCTTTCACGCATTGCAGCGCGCCTTTGACCAGCAGCTCCAGTTCATCCAGGTCGCGGCCGAACTTGGCTTGCAGCTTCTCGTCTTCAAGCAATTCGACGCGCAGGCGCAGGCGAGTGATCGGCGTGCGCAAGTCGTGAGAAATCGCGCTGAACAACTGGCTGCGCTCGGTCAGGTAACGGCTGATGCGTTCGCGCATGGCATTAAACGCGCGGCCGACCTCGACCACTTCGCTGCCGCCGCCCTCGGGCACTGGCTCGACTTCGGCGCCAAGCGACATGTCCCGCGCCGCACGCGCCAAACGCTTCAGCGGCCGGCTCTGCCAATGCACCAGCAGGCCGATAAACAACAGTAAAAATCCGCTGGTGAGCACGATAAACCACACTTGCTGCGCGGGCAGGCCTTGTTCTTCAAGGCTGGTGTAGGGTTCGGGCAACAGCGAGGCGATGTACAGCCATTCGCCCGGTGCCATTTGAATTTGCGTGACCAGCACCGGCGGATTCACCGGTTCCAGGGTCAACGCGTAATGCGCCCACGAACGCGGCAATTCATCGAGTTTCAAGCCACTGTTGAAGATGCGCAGGTCTTCGGGGCTGACGAACGTCACCGAGATGTCAGTGTCGTGGCCGAGGGATTGGCGCAACACTTCGTCGACCGCTTTGAGCACCGCTTCCTTGCGCGGCGTGATCGGCAACACCTCCATGCCCAGCGGCTTGTCGTTGAGCGTCACCACAAATCGCGTGCCACCCATGCTGCGCAACTGGTCGAGTACCAGCGGCCGAAACGCCACCGGCAACGAGCGGAAATAACTGACGCTGGCGGTCATCGAATGCGCGAGGCTGCGCGCGCTGGTGACCAGGCCTTCAAGCTGAGTGGCGCGCAATTGCGAAACCCAGATCACACTCGACAACGCCTGAGCGAACATCACCACCAGCAACGTCAACAGCAACATCCGCCCGAGTAATGAGCGTGGTACCGGAACCTTGGCGGCGAGGGAACGCAGCCCGTTAATGACCATTGCTGGCGACCACGTTGGCGGCCAGTTGATAACCACTGCCGCGCACGGTGCGGATCAGCCGTGGCGGTTTTTCGGTGTCGCGCAGGCGTTGGCGCAAGCGGCTGACGGCCATGTCGACGATGCGATCGAGCGGCATCAAGTCGCGGCCACGGGTGGCGTTGCCGATGGTGTCGCGGTCGAGGATTTCCTGCGGGTGGTCGAGAAACAGTTTGAGCAAGGCGAAATCGGCACCGGACAGAATCACTTCTTCGCCGTCGGTGTGAAACAGCCGATGGCTGACCATGTCCAGTCGCCAGTCATCGAAGGCCAGCACTTCGCTGCCCGAGCGTTCCTGGCCGAATTGCGCGCGACGCAGCAGCGCTTTGATCCGCGCCTGCAATTCGCGCGGGCTGAAGGGTTTGCCGAGGTAATCGTCGGCGCCGAGTTCCAGACCGATCACGCGGTCGGCCTCGTCGGAGCTGGCGGTTAGCATGATGATCGGCACCTGGGCCTGGCGCGGATGCTGGCGAATCCAGCGGCAGAGGCTGAAACCGTCTTCGTCCGGCAACATCACGTCGAGGATCACCAGATCGCTCGGCGCATCGTTCATTGCCTGCCGAAAACCGGCGCCGTCCGGCGTGGTGCGCACCTGAAAACCTGCGCGGGTCAGGTAGGTGTCCAGCAACTCGCGTATCTCTTGATCGTCATCGACCAACAAAATCGACTTGTTGACTGAGCTCACAGGGGCGGCATCCTTGTTGTTTGAATTGGGCGGATTATGCCTCAAGCGCGGAACCGACAAACACCACAAACCCCATGTAGGAGTGAGCCTGCTCGCGAAAGCGGTATACCAGTCAACATCAATGTTGAATGTCAGTCCGCCATCGCGAGCAGGCTCACTCCTACAGGTTTAATGTGTTTCAGGCTTGGTCCAGCGCTACTCCCGCGCCGACCAGCCCGGAATACGGCGCTGTTACCAGCCACACCGGGATGCCTTTGAAGTAATCGCTCATGCAGCCCTTGTCGGCAAAACACCGGGCGAAACCGCTTTCGATGAAGAAATCGGCAAACCGTGGAATCACCCCGCCGACGATAAACACCCCGCCGCGCGCGCCGGTGGTCAGCACGTTATTGCCGGCGACTCGCCCGAGCCAGCAGCAGAACTGCTCCAGCACTTCCAAGGCAATCGGATCGCCCGCCAGCCCTGCCGCGGTGATTGATTCCGGAGAATCGAGCACCGGCTCGTGGCCGTCCACCGCACAGATCGCCCGGTAAACCCGAGGCAATCCGCCGCCGCTCAATGCCGTCTCGGCGCTGACGTGGCCGATCTCGTTGAAGATGTGTTGCCACAGCTGGGTTTCACGCGGGCTGCTCAGCGGCAGATCGACGTGACCGCCCTCGCCCGGCAATGCCGCGAACCGGCCTTCGCCCAGATTCAGCAACGTGCCGACGCCCAAACCGGTGCCGGGGCCGATCACCACCGCCGGGCGCAGGGGCTCCGGCGTGCCGGCGCAAACCACACGAAACTCATCCGGCTGCAAACGGGTCATGCCCAGCGCCATCGCCGAGAAGTCGTTGGTCAGGAGCAATCTGTCGACCTGCAAAATCTCGCAGAACGCCTTGCGGCTGAGGCGCCAGTGGTTGTTGGTGAATTTGAATTCATCACCACTCACCGGGCCCGCCACCGACAGGCACACCGAGCCGATGTCGCCGGGCTTCAAGCCCAACCCACCGAGGTACACGCCAATGGCCTCCTCGGGGCTGGCGTGATCCGCCGTCGCCAGCACCTGGATCGATTCCAATTGCTGGTTTTTCCACAACGCGAAACGTGCGTTGGTCCCACCGATGTCACCGACCAAAGCCAGTTTCAATTAAGCGTCTCCAGGGCAGAAGTGAAGGCGCTGGCGCCCTGCTCTGCGGAGCTGAAGGCCATGCGCATGAAACCAAACAGTTCGCGCCCGCTGCCGATGTTGTTGGCCAACAGGCCTTTGGCGGGTTCGCGCGCTGCGAATTCTTCGGCGTCCACCTTAAGCTCAAGAGTGCCTTTGACGCCATCGACGCGGATGATATCGCCCTCTTGCACGCGCGCCAAAGCGCCGCCGACAAAAGCTTCCGGGCTGACATGAATCGCCGCCGGGATTTTCCCCGAAGCGCCGGACATGCGCCCATCAGTGACCAACGCCACCTTGAAGCCGCGATCTTGCAACACGCCGAGGAACGGGGTCATTTTGTGCAATTCCGGCATGCCGTTGGAGCGCGGGCCCTGGAAGCGCATCACCGCGACAAAATCTTTCTCCAGCAAACCGGCCTTGAACGCGTCGGCCAGATCCTGCTGATCCTGGAAAACCATTGCCGGTGCTTCGACGATCTGGTTTTCCAACGCTACGGCGGAGACTTTCATCACGCCGCGACCGAGGTTGCCTTCCATCACCCGCAAGCCGCCCTCGGGCGAGAACGCGCGCGCCACCGGACGCAGGATGGTTTCGTCGAGGCTTTCGATCGGGCCTTCGCGCCAGACCAGTTCGCCGTTATCGAGGAACGGTTCGACGGTGTACCGGCTCAAGCCGTGGCCGAGCACGGTGTTGACGTTTTCATGGAGCAACCCGGCTTCCAGCAGCTCGCGGATCAGGAACGACATGCCGCCAGCCGCCTGGAAGTGGTTGATGTCGGCTTTGCCATTCGGATAGACGTGGCTGAGGGTCGGCACCACCTCGGAGAGGTCGGCCATGTCCTGCCAGGTCAATTGAATGCCCGCGGCCATGGCGATGGCCGGCATGTGCAAGGTGTGGTTGGTCGAGCCGCCGGTGGCGTGCAACGCGACAATCGAGTTGACCAGCGAACGCTCGTCGACGATTTCGCCGATCGGCATGAAATCGCCATTCTGTTTGGTCAGGCGCGTGACTTGATGCGCCGCCTCGCGGGTCAGGGCATCGCGCAACGGCGTGTTCGGGTTGACGAACGAGGCGCCCGGCAAGTGCAGGCCCATGACTTCCATCAGCAGTTGGTTGGTGTTGGCGGTGCCGTAGAACGTGCAGGTGCCGGGGCTGTGGTAGGAATTCATTTCCGATTCCAGCAGCTCTTCGCGGCTCGCTTTGCCTTCGGCGTAGCGCTGGCGCACATCGGCTTTCTGCTTGTTGGAAATGCCCGACACCATCGGCCCGCCCGGGACGAAGATGGTCGGCAGATGGCCGAAACGCAGCGCGCCCATCATCAGGCCCGGGACGATCTTGTCGCAGATTCCGAGCATCAGCGCGCCATCGAACATGTTGTGCGACAGCGCCACGGCGGTCGACATAGCGATCACTTCGCGGCTCGGCAGGCTCAATTCCATGCCCGGCTCGCCTTGGGTCACGCCATCGCACATCGCCGGAGTGCCGCCGGCGAACTGGCCGACAGAACCGATTTCGCGCAGGGCTTTCTTGATTTGTTCGGGGAAGACTTCGTACGGCTGATGCGCCGAGAGCATGTCGTTATATGAGGAAACAATTGCGATGTTGGCCGAGTTCATCATCCGCAGACTGTTCTTGTCTTCGGTGCCACAACCGGCCACGCCATGGGCGAAGTTGGCGCATTGCAGCTTGCCGCGCATCGGACCGTCGCTGGCAGCGCCGCGAATCAGCGCAAGGTAAGCCTCACGAGTAGCTCGGCTACGGGCGATAAGCCGTTCGGTGACCTCAAGGACGCGGGGATGCATGTGTAGAACTCCAGGCTAACGGATGTGGCGACCTGATTGTCTATGCTGATCAAGCGCCGCTGTCGGTGAGATGACAGACGGTTTACTTGATCGATCGGACCAGTTGATTCAGGTCACTCGTTGTAGATTGAACAAAATATTGCCATTAAAAAGGCTTGTTTTCTATTTTTATGCGAATAATCTTGTAATTCCAACAACAAATCGACGGCGGCCCAGTTAAATGACTCTTCGAATCGCAATCAATGGTTTTGGCCGTATCGGCCGCAACGTCCTTCGCGCACTGTATACCCAAGGCTACCGCCAGGATTTGCAGATTGTTGCGATCAATGACTTGGGCGACAGCTCGATCAACGCTCATCTGCTCAAGTACGACACCGTTCACGGCACTTTCGACGCCGAAGTGCAGCACGACAATGAAAGCCTGACCGTCAACGGCGACCGCATTTCGGTCAGCGCCATTCGTAACCCGGCCGAACTGCCATGGGCGGCCGAGAAGATCGACGTGGTGTTCGAATGCACCGGTCTGTTCACCGACCGCGCCAAAGCCGCTGCGCATATTACGGCCGGCGCGCGCAAAGTGATTATCTCGGCCCCGGCCAAGGGCGCCGACGCCACCGTGGTGTATGGCGTCAACCACGACATTCTGCGCCAGTCGCACCAAATTATTTCCAACGCGTCGTGCACCACCAACTGCCTCGCGCCGGTTGCGCAGGTGCTGCACCGCGAGCTGGGGATCGAAAGCGGTCTGATGACTACGATCCACGCCTACACCAACGACCAGAACCTCACCGACGTCTACCACACCGACCCGTACCGCGCGCGTTCGGCCACGCAGAACATGATCCCGAGCAAGACCGGCGCCGCTGAAGCGGTAGGCCTGGTGCTGCCGGAACTGGCGGGCAAACTGACCGGCATGGCGGTACGCGTGCCAGTGATCAACGTTTCGCTGGTGGATTTGACCGTGCAATTGAAGCGCGAAGCGTCGGCCGATGAGGTCAACGCGCTTTTGAAAGAAGCCGCACAGCACTCGAAAATCCTCGGCTACAACACCCTGCCGCTGGTTTCGAGCGATTTCAATCACAATCCGCTGTCGTCGATCTTCGATGCCAACCACACCAAATCCAGCGGCAAACTGCTCAAGGTATTGGCCTGGTACGACAACGAATGGGGCTTCTCCAACCGCATGCTGGATAACTGCCTGGCGCTGTGTAACGCCGAGTAACCCACACCGATTTGCAGGAGCAAGGCTTGCCCGCGAAGGCGGCGTGTCAGCGACCTTAACGGTGACTGACACACTGCTTTCGCGGGCAAGCCTCGCTCCCACAGGTTTCAGCGGTGTTACATAACCGCCACAAATCAACACTTGACCATCGAGCTAGATGATAAGCATTATCATTCGCTTGAAATGGATCAGGTCCTCCCGTGAGTCAATCGCGCTTCAATCACGTCTTCATCGCCCAGCGCGTTTCGCTGCTGCGCACGCTGGAGCGGATGGTCAACAATCACAGCACCGCCGAAGACCTGCTGCAGGAAACCTACCTGCGCGTGACCCGGGCGTTGAGTGAACGGGCCATCGATCACCTCGAACCCTTCGTCTTCCAGACCGCCCGCAACCTGGCGCTGGACCATTTGCGTGCGCGGCGCATTCAGTCGCGGACCTTGCTTGATGACGTGCCGCTGGACGTCGTCGAAAGCATCGCCGCTCCGGTCAGCAGCGCCGAAGACGCCGCGCATGCCGAACAATTGCTGGAGCGCTTGAACGTGAGCCTTAGTGAACTCAGCCACCGCCAGCAGCAGATTTTCATCCTCAGCCGCCTGCACGGGCACAGTTATCTGGAGATTTCCGAGCAGCTCGGCGTGTCGTTGAGCACCGTGCAAAAGGAACTGAAGCTGATCATGGCGATCTGCATTGGCGTCGCCGAGCGGCATAACGGCAGCGGCAAGCATTAAGCTGCAAGCTGCAAGCGCAACACCGATCTCAGCTCAGGCTTGCGGCTTGCAGCTTGTAGCTTGAAACTGCTCCACCTGCCACTGCCGAGGAAACACCGTGACGGACACCCACCGCTCTCTTCCGCCCGCCCCGGCGCGAGACCCCGCCAGCGCGATGGACCAGGCGCTGGACTGGTTGATCGTGATGGGCAGTCCGAGCGAGGAACAATCGCGCCAGTTCCATGAATGGCTGGCCGCTGACCCGCTGCACGCTGAAGCGTTCGCCAAGGCGCAAGCGATCTGGGATGGCCCGCAAGTGGTGCAAAGCGCACAAAACCTTGCCGCCCAACCGGCGAAAGTCAGCGTGTTGGCGCGCCTGCGCCCGCACTGGAAACCGCTGGCCACTGCTGCGGTGTTGATCCTCGGGTTGTTCAGTTTCAGCAACGTGCCCCTGCGCCTGCAGGCCGATCACCTGACCGTGGTCGGCGAACGCCAGCGCCTGCAATTGGAGGACGGCTCGAAAGTCTTGCTCAACACCAATTCGGCGTTCTCCAGCACCATCAACGATCAGCAGCGCGTCGCGCGTCTGTATCAGGGCGAAGCGTTTTTCGAAGTGCCGGCCAACCGTGACCAGGCGCTGGAAATCGATGCCGGGCCGGTCAAGGCCAGTGTGCGTGACACCGATTTTGCCGTGCGTTACCTCGACGGCGTGGCGCAGGTGCGGGTGCAACGCGGCGATGTCGATTTGCGCGCGACCCGCGACGATGCACGGGTGCGGCTGAGCGCCGGCGAAAGCATCCGCATCGGCCCCAACGGTTTTGACCGCCCGGCCAAACTCGATGCGGCGACTGACCTGGCCTGGGTCGACGGACGTCTGGTGTTCGAGAATTGCCCGTTGAGCCAAGTGCTGGCGGAACTGCGCCGCTACTATCCGGGCTGGATCATCAACAACAATGAGCAACTCGCCGACGTCGCCGTCACCGGCAATTACCGTCTCGACCAGCCGCTGGACGTGGTCCGTTCCCTCGCTCACATCACCTCGGCGCGCCTGCAGGAATTCCCGGCGCTGGTGATCTTGAACTAAATGAGAATTATTTTTACTCGATAGCCGATGCTCGTTCGTCTCGTTATAGCCAATGCAATTGATTCGCATCTATCGATGCCAATCTGCACCTATAAGATTCGTGCGACACGGAGCGCTATCGATGTCCTCTCGCCATACCCGCCAGTCCTCTTCACCCTCGCGCATGCTGTCGCTGCTGACCGCCGCCATCCTGATGGCCGGCACTGCGCCAATGATGGCGGCGACTGCCGCCGAGCAGCCGAGCCGCAACATCGGCGATTACTCGTTCGCCATTCCACAGCAATCGCTGGTGTCGGCGCTGAATGCCTTTACCGGCGTCACCGGTTGGCAAGTCGGCCTGCCCGCCGAACTGGCTGAAGGCGTTGCCTCGCCGGGCGTGCGCGGTTCGTTGCCAGCGGACAAAGCCCTCGAGCGCTTGTTGGTGGGGACCAACTTGAGCTATCGCAAACTCGGCGCCAACAACATCGTGCTGGAAAAACGCAGCAACAGCGGCGCGCTCAATCTGCAACAAGTGACGATCAGCGCCACTCGCCAGGAACAAAGCATCGACAGCGTGCCTGCCACCGTCAGCGTGCAGACCCGCGACGAACTCGACCGCAACAACGTCAACAGCATCAAGGATCTGGTGCGCTACGAGCCGGGGGTCTCGGTCGGCGGCGCCGGCCAGCGCTCCGGCCTGACCGGTTACAACATTCGTGGAATCGACGGCGACCGCGTGCTGACGCAAGTCGACGGCGTGCAAGTGCCAGACAGCTTCTTCAACGGCCCGTACGCGCAAACCAACCGCAATTACGTCGACCCGGAAATCGTCAAACGCGTGGAAATTCTCCGTGGCCCGGCCTCGGTGCTGTACGGCAGCAACGCCATCGGCGGCGCCGTCAGCTATTACACGCTGGACCCGGACGACATCATCAAACCCGGCAAAGACGTCGGCGCGCGCCTGAAAACCGGCTACAGCTCGGCGGATGAGAGCTGGCTGACTTCCGGCACGGTCGCCGGCCGCACCGGTGATTTCGACGCTTTGCTGCACCTGAGCCAGCGCAATGGCCACGAAACCGATTCCTACGGCGAACACGGCGGCAGCGGCCTCAACCGCACCGAGGCCAACCCCGAGGACGTGCGCACCACCAACGTGCTGGCCAAACTCGGCTGGAACTACGCCGACGACGCGCGCCTGGGCCTGACCTACGAAAAGTACAAGGATGACCGCGACACCAATCAACTGAGCGCGGTTGGCGGGCCGTTCAACGCCGGACGCGGTTTCGGTTTCTACAAGTCGCGCACCGGTAACGACACGGTCAGCCGCGAACGTTTCGGCATCGAGCACAGTTTCGGACTCGACAGCGCGCTGGCCGATAACATCAAGTGGTCGCTGAACTATCAGATCGCCAAGACCGACCAGAGCACCGAAGAAATCTACGCGCCATCGCGCACGGTTTTGCGTCAACGCGACACCACCTACAAGGATCGCCAATGGGTGTTCGACGCCCAGGCCGACAAGTCCTTCGCGATTGCCAGCACCGATCACACGGTGACTTATGGCACCACCATCAAGCAGGACAAAGTCACCGGCCTGCGTACCGGCAGCGGCACCTGCCTGAGCGTGGCCGGCGCGTGCCGGGTGATTGGTGCACCGAGCGCCGCCGACAGCCCGGCCCCGGCCAGCGATTTCCCGGACCCGACGATCAACAGCTACAGCCTGTTCGCGCAGGATCAGATCAGTTGGGGCAACTGGACCTTCCTGCCCGGCGCGCGCTACGACTACACGCAGCTCAAGCCGCACATCACCGATGAGTTCCTGGCGACCGCCGACCAGAGCGGCAACGGCGTGGTCAGCGACAAAACCAAGACCTGGCATCGTCTGTCGCCGAAGTTCGGCACCACTTACAGCTTCAACGACCACTACACCTGGTACGGCCAATACGCTGAAGGCTTCCGCACGCCAACCGCGAAAGCCTTGTACGGACGCTTCGAAAACCTTTCCGGCGGCTATCAGGTGGCGCCGAATCCGGACCTTGAGCCGGAGAAGAGCAAGAGCTACGAAACCGGTCTGCGTGGTCAGTTCGACGCTGGGACCTTCGACGTGGCGGTGTTCTACAACAAATACCGCGACTTCATCGACGAGAACGCGATCACGCCCGGCTACTCGGAAACCACATTCCAGACCAACAACATCAAGCACGCGACCATCAAGGGCGTCGAGCTCAAGGGCCGTCTGAACCTCGACACCCTCGGCGCGCCGACCGGCCTCTACAGCCAAGGCTCGCTGGCCTATTTGTATGGCCGCAACGATGACAGCGGCGAACCGCTGAACAGCGTCAACCCGCTGACCGGCGTATTCGGCCTCGGTTATGACCAGGACAACTACGGCGCGCTGCTGAGCTGGACCTTGGTCAAACGCAAGGACCGCGTCGACAGCAGCAGTTTCAAGACCCCGGACGGCACCAGCACGCAGTTCAAGACCCCGGGTTATGGCGTGCTCGACCTGGCCGGTTTCTACAAAGTCACCGACGACGTGACGCTCAACGCCGGCCTGTACAACCTGACCAACAAGAAATACTGGCAGTGGGATGACGTGCGCGGTTACGACAGCGTCGGCGAAGCCTCGGTCACGCAACCGGCCAATCTGGATCGCCTGACCCAGCCGGGCCGCAACTTCGCGATCAATCTGGTCTGGGATATCTGAGGCTGAGCGTCCGAGCCTGAATATTTGAGCTTGAGCATCTGAGCTTGAGCATTTGAACCAGAAAGTCTCGCTGCGAAACATTTGTTAATGCGTCGCAGTGAGGTTTTTTTACGCTCGGACGTCTTCTGATTCGTCTCGTTACCCAGTGGTTGTTTATTTCGCACGCGGCGCTTTTCTCGCAAGCGGCATTATTTCTCAAGGATTACTCGATGACCTCCCAGGACACTGCTCAACGCCCGGCCCTGCGTTCGCAACGTTTGAACCAGATCACCAACGCGCCGCACACCAAACTGGACGCGCTGGTCAAGGCGCACGCGCCGTTTGAAACCCAGGCCAATTTCGCCCGTTTTGTGGTCGCGCAGTATTTGTTCCAGTCGGAACTGGTGGCGCTGTACAACGACGCCGAGCTGACCGCGATCGTCCCGGACCTGCCAGCGCGTTGCCGCGCCGAAGCAGCCAAAGCTGACCTCGCCGACCTGGACACCGAAGTGCCGGCGCCGGTGGCGGGCGCAGTGAAAAACCCAGGCAAAGCGGCGGCACTGGGCTGGTTGTTTGTTTCCGAAGGTTCGAAGCTCGGTGCCGCGTTTTTGATCAAGCGCGCGGTGGGTCTGGGGTTGAGCGAAACTTTTGGCGCGCGTCACCTCGGTGAGCCGGCGGGTGGTCGCGCGGAAGGTTGGAAAAGCTTCGTCAAAACGCTTGATTCGCTGGAGTTCAGCGCCCAGGAAGAAGCCGAAATCGAGCAAGCGGCGGTCGATGCCTTCAACCGCTTCACCGTGCTGCTGGAACAGGCCTACACCCCGGAACTCGCCTGATTACACACCCCCCTGTAGGAGCAAGGCTTGCCCGCGAAGAACGATAACGCGGTCTGTCTGTACCACCGCGCCGCTTTCTTCGCGGGCAAGCCATGCTCCTACAGGGTATAAATGTCGACCTTATGACCCGCAAACACCTCGCCTCTTCCAGACTCGCGCGCATCCTTTTTGGCCTGCTGGCCTACGTCAGCCTCGGTATCGGCTTGATTGCGATTGTCGTACCGGGCCTGCCGACCACCGAGTTCATCCTGCTCGCGGCCTGGGCCGCGACCAAGAGTTCGCCGCGCCTGAGTGCCTGGCTGGAAAACCATCGGTTGTTCGGACCGATCCTGTGCAACTGGCGCAACGGCAAGATCATCGCGCGCCGGGCCAAAGTCAGCGCCACCGTCAGCATGTTGCTGTGCGCGGGGTTGATGCTGGTGATGCTCGATCATGGCTGGCCGATTTACCTGGCGATTGCCGGGATGAGTCTGGGCAATGTGTGGATCTGGTCGCGGCCAGAGTCGGTGGTGCAAGCTTCCTGAAACCGCGGTGCCCGCATCGCGAGCAAGCTCGCTCCCACACTGGATCTTCGTCACAACACAAATCCCTGAGAGGGAGCTTGCTCCCACACTGGATCTTCGTCACAACACAAATCCCTGTGGGAGTGAGCCTGCTCGCGATGGCGGCAGTCGATTCGCCACAAAACCCCCGCAAACCTTTGCGTTGACCGCTCATCGGCTTTTCCTCATGCAACTGCGCCCCACGCCGATGGTTGAGGAATGGCGCTGAATGGACTTGGCGAGCCGGATCGTTTCCGACTCCAGGCCAACACCTCATCCATTCGCGAGTTCGCCCTATGTTCGACTCACTGTCCATCCGCCTGAAAATCGTTCTGTTGTCCGGTCTGTGCCTGCTCGGCGTGGTCGCGCTGATCGTCGGCATGAACATCTACCAGACCGACCGCAACGACGAACTCGTCAGCGCCTCCAGCAGCAAAATGCTCACCGCCAGCGTGCAAAACCTGCTGCAGGCCAAAGCCGCCGAGCAAGCCGTGCGCGTGCAGAAAACCTTCGGTGAAAACCTGCTGGTGGTGACGGCGCTGGCCGACCAAATCAAGGACCTGCGCAACCTCGCTGCCAAGCGTTCACTTGAGCCCGGCGCGCTGCGCGAAGAGTTGAACCAGAGCCTGAAAACCGCGTTCGAGCGCAACAGCAAAGTGCTCGGCATCTGGCTGGCGTTCGAGCCCAATGCCCTCGATGGCAAGGACAGCGAATTCGCCAACGACGCCGCCCGCCAGTCCAACGAGGCCGGGCGCTTCGCCAGTTACTGGAGCCGTGCCGGTGGCGCCGGGCTGAACACGATCATGGTCGAAGACGACATGACCAAAACCACCCTCAGCCTCAGTGGCACGCCGTACAACAGCTGGTACACCTGCCCTCGCGACAACAAACGCACCTGCTTGCTCGACCCTTACGCCGACACCGTCGGCGGCAAGGAAATGTTGATGACGACGATTTCCGTGCCGCTGCTGGTGGACGGCAAAGCCATCGGCGTGGTCGGCGTCGACATCGCGCTCGATGCGTTGCAAGCGGCGGCGGTGGATTCGCAGCGTGAGTTGTTCAACAACGCCGGGCACATGCTGATCGTTTCCGGCAGCGGCGTGCTCGCCGGTTACAGCGTCGACCCTGGCAAAGTCGGCAAAAACATCGGCGAAACCTTGGGCGCCGATGGCAAGGAAGTCCTGCAACTGCTCGGCAGCGGTTCGCCGAAGATCATCGAACAAGGTGACATGATCCGCGCGGTGTACCCGGTCAGCCCGATCAGCGATTCGAAAGCCTGGGGCGTGGTCATCGATCTGCCAAAACAGGTGTTGCTCGCCGACTCGGTGAAGCTGCAAGCAGTGCTCGATGACGCGCAGGAAACCGGCACCCTTCAGTCGCTGCTGGTCGCGGCGGCGGCGGGCCTGGTCGGCTTGCTGCTGATCTGGCTGACCGCGTCGGGCGTGACCCGGCCGATCAACAGCGTGGCGCAAATGCTCAAGGCGATTGCCAGCGGCGACGGCGACCTGACCCAGCGTTTGCACTACAGCAAAAAGGATGAACTCGGCGAACTGGTGAGCTGGTTCAACCGCTTCCTCGACAAACTGCAACCGACCATCGCCCAGATCAAACAGAGCATTACCGACGCGCGCGGCACCGCCGACCAGTCTTCGGAAATCGCCCGTCAAACCAGCGAAGGCATGCAAGTGCAATTCCGCGAAATCGATCAGGTCGCCACCGCGTCCAACGAAATGAGCGCCACCGCGCACGACGTCGCCAACAGCGCCTCGAACGCGGCGAATGCAGCCAAAGGCGCCGACCAATCGGCCCGCGATGGCATGCAGATCATTGAGCGCAGCACCCACAACATCAATCAACTGGCCGACGAAGTCAGCAAAGCAGTGACCGAAGTCGAGGCGCTGGCGGTGAACAGCGAGCAGATCGGCTCGGTGCTGGAAGTGATTCGCAGCATCGCCGAGCAGACCAATCTGCTCGCCCTGAACGCGGCAATTGAAGCGGCGCGGGCCGGTGAAAGTGGACGTGGTTTTGCGGTGGTCGCCGATGAGGTGCGCAACCTCGCCAAACGCACGCAGGATTCGGTGGAAGAAATTCGCGTGGTCATCGAGCGCATCCAGACCGCCACCCGTGGCGTGGTCGCGACCATGCATTCGAGCCAGACCCAGGCGCACAGCAACGCCGGGCAAATCCAGCAAGCGGTGCAGGCGCTGGGCAAGATCAGCGACGCAGTGACAGTGATCAGCGACATGAACCTGCAAATCGCCAGCGCCGCCGAACAGCAAAGCGCTGTGGCCGAAGAGGTCAACCGCAACGTTTCGGCGATCCGCACCGTCACCGAAACCCTGACCGGCCAAGCCACCGAATCGGCGCAGATCAGCAGCCAATTGAACGCACTGGCCACCCACCAGATGAAACTGATGGACCAGTTCCGCGTTTAACGATCCAGCACCCATCCCCGTGGGAACGAGCACTTGTGGCGAGGGGGCTTGCCCCCGCTGGAGTGCGAAGCGCTCCCAGAATTTACGACAGGTTCACGGCCGAAACGGGGGCAAGCCCCCTCGCCACAAAGCCTCGCGCGCCTGCGGGGATTTCATCCGGCGGCAGTTTTTTTTGTTCTATGATCGCCCTCTCGTTCCGGAGGGCCTTCGATGACTGATTTACTCACGTCCATTCAAGCCGCACTCGGCTTGCCGCACACCCCGGTCCCTTTCACCTCGAGCGGCGCCCTGCCCTCGGCGTTTGCCGTGACCGACCTCGCATGCGCGAGCATTGCCGCCGCTGGCCAGGCCCTCGGCGAATTGCTGCAGCAACACACCGCACGCACGCCGACGCTGGAAGTCGACCGGCGCCTCGCCTCGTTCTGGTTTGCCACTTCGATCCGCCCGGTCGGCTGGAACGTGCCGCCCTTGTGGGACCCGATTGCCGGCGATTACGCGACCAAGGACGGCTGGATTCGCCTGCACACCAACGCGCCGCATCATCGCGCGGCGGCGGAACGTATGCTCGGCGCCTGCCGCGACCGCGCCGCGATGGCGACTGCCGTGGCGAAATGGGCCAGCACCGATCTCGAACATGCCGTGGTCGAGGCCGCGGGTTGCGCCGCCGAAATGCGCACTTGGGCGCAATGGCAGGCGCATCCGCAAGGCATCGCGGTAAACGCCGAGCCGTTGATTCAGTTCAGTGAAAACCCGCGCTATCGGGCCAAAGCGTGGCAAGGCTCGGTCGCTCGGCCGCTGGCCGGGCTCAAGGTATTGGATTTGACCCGAGTGCTCGCCGGCCCAGTCGCCAGTCGCTTTCTTGCCGGACTCGGCGCCGACGTGTTGCGCATCGACCCGCCGACCTGGAACGAGCCGGGCGTGGTCCCGGAAGTCACCCTCGGCAAACGGTGCGCGCGTCTGGATTTGCACGACACGGCTGATCGCGCAGTGTTTGCGAATCTGCTTCAGGACGCCGATATCTTGCTCCACGGCTACCGCGCCGATGCCCTGGAACGTTTGGGTTTTGGCGCCGCTGAACGCCAGCGACTGGCCCCGGGCCTGATCGATGTGTGCCTGAACGCCTACGGCTGGAGCGGCCCGTGGCAGAATCGTCGGGGTTTCGACAGCCTGGTGCAGATGAGCAGCGGCATTGCTGCGGCGGGTCAGCAATGGAGCAACGCCGATAAGCCAACGCCGCTGCCGGTGCAGGCACTGGATCATGCCACCGGCTACTTGATGGCCGCCGCAGCGCTCAAATTGCTGGCACACGGAGGTTCGGCGCGGTTGTCGCTGGCGCGCACGGCGAAGCTGCTGATCGAGCACGGCGCCGGGACGGATCAGCCATTGCGCGCCGAGGATGACCGCGATCAGGGTTTGCTGGTTGAACAGACGCCTTGGGGGCCGGCGCATCGCTTGCAGGTGCCGCTGAAAATCACCGGCACACCGCTGCAATGGGCGATTCCGGCAACGGAACTCGGCTCACACCGCGCGCAATGGTGGTAACGGCGAAATCGCTTTCGCGAGCAGGCTCGCGCCTACAGTGAAGCGAGTTTTCCCTGAAGGAATGCGCTTACCTGTGGCAGCGAGCTTGCTCGCGAAGACACCGAACGAGCCGCTACAAATACCGGATCACAACGACAACATCCCGCTATACAACCCATAAGCCGCAAGCCCCGCGCCGCTGACGACGCAGGTGAAAATGCCCTTCTCGACATGGGTAAACAACGGCTGGCCCTGTTCGCGTTTTGCCTTGGCAAACAGGATCACCCCCGGCGCGTACAGCAGCGCCGACAGCAGCAGATATTTCATCCCGCCGGCATACAACAACCACACCGCATAAATCACCGCGATGGCGCTGATCAGCAAATCCTTGCCCCGCGCCTTCGAGGCATTTGCGTAGGTTTCGCCACGCCCGCTCAACAGCAGCGCATACGCCGCCGACCAAAGATACGGCGCGAGAATCATCGACGACGCGAGGTAAATCAGACTGGTGTAAGTCCCCGCCGAAAACAGCGTGATCAGCAGGAAAATCTGGATCATCACGTTGGTCATCCACAACGCATTGACCGGCACACGGTTGGCGTTTTCCTTTTTCAGGAACGCCGGCATGGTGTTGTCCCTGGCCGTGGCGAAGAGGATTTCCGCGCAGAGCAGCGCCCACGACAGCAACGCCCCCAGCAGCGACACCGCCAGGCCAATGCTGATCAGCAACGCGCCCCACGGGCCGACGATATGTTCCAGCACCGCCGCCAGCGACGGGTTTTGCAGCGTCGCCAATTCCGGCTGACTCATGATCCCCAGCGACAACACATTGACCAGCACCAGCAGCGCCAACACCCCGACAAAGCCAATCACCGTTGCCCGTCCGACATCGCTGCGCTTTTCCGCGCGCGCCGAGTAGACACTGGCGCCTTCAATGCCGATAAACACGAACACGGTGACCAGCATCATGTTGCGCACCTGGTCCATCACACCGCCGAAACTCGGGTTGCTGCGACCCCAGATGTCACGGGTAAAAATGTCAGCCTTGAACGCTACGGCGGCAATCACGATGAACATCACCAGCGGCACAATCTTGGCGATGGTGGTCAGCTGATTGATCAACGCCGCTTCTTTGATCCCGCGCAGCACCAGAAAATGCACGGCCCACAGCAGCACCGAGGCGCAGCCAATGGCGACCGGCGTATTGCCCTGGCCGAACACCGGAAAGAAATACCCGAGCGTGCTGAACAGCAAGACGAAATAACCGACATTGCCCAGCCAGGCACTGATCCAGTAACCCCACGCCGACGAGAAACCCATGTAGTCGCCGAAACCGGCCTTGGCGTAGGCGTACACCCCGGAATCGAGTTCAGGCTTGCGATTGGCCAAGGTCTGGAACACGAACGCCAGGGTCAGCATGCCGACCGCGGTGATCGCCCAACCGATCAGAATCGCCCCGGCATCGGCCCGCGCCGCCATGTTCTGCGGCAGGGAAAAAATCCCGCCGCCAATCATCGACCCCACCACCAGGGCGATCAACGCACTCAGGCGCAGCTTTTGCGTCGGTTGCGACATTCCTGACTTTTTCCTTTCTTCACTAATACTGCGTGAGGGCTTGGCCCCCAGCACAAATGAATGACGTTAATTAAATAAATAAAGCGTTTAAGCCCTTATTTATTAGTCAAAACTAACGTCTTTTATTTATAACCGATCAATCTAGCGCCACCGGTCGTAGCGCAGTTATGGGGATTAATTCTGATAATTCAATCCGCGCGGATTATATCCGACAAAACTTGCCAAACTGGAAATACCAACTAGTTTAAAGGCTCGATGCGCAACGCATCAGCCGCAGCTGACGGGTCGAAGGCTCTGGAACGAGGATTTCCAGTGATACCGTTATGATCGCGATTAGTTCACAAGTCTTTAATTAATCACGTAATGTGCTGATGCACTGATCCAAGTCAGCTGATCGAACATTAAACAGATTTACTCTGTTGTCCTCGCTTCTCCTGCATTGGAGTCATTTAATGTCTGATACCCCCGGAAAACTTCGACTTGGCGCACTGGTTGCGCTGGTTGTTGGCTCAATGATTGGCGGCGGGATCTTCTCTTTGCCGCAAAACATGGCCGCCAGTGCCGACGTCGGCGCGGTGCTGATCGGTTGGGCGATTACGGCGGTCGGCATGTTGACCCTCGCCTTCGTGTTCCAGACCCTGGCCAACCGCAAGCCGACGCTGGATGGCGGTGTCTACGCTTACGCCAAGGCCGGTTTCGGCGACTACATGGGTTTCTCCTCCGCGTGGGGTTACTGGATCAGCGCGTGGCTGGGTAACGTCGGTTATTTCGTGTTGCTGTTCAGCACCCTCGGTTATTTCTTTCCAATATTCGGCGAGGGCAACACCGTTGCGGCGGTGATCGGCGCGTCGGTGCTGCTGTGGGCGGTGCACTTTCTGGTGCTGCGCGGGATCAAGGAAGCGGCGTTCATCAACCTCGTGACTACGGTCGCCAAAGTGGTGCCGCTGCTGCTGTTTGTGTTGATCGCGGTCTTCGCGTTCAAACTCGAGATCTTCACCGCGGACATCTGGGGCACGCAAAACACCAGCCTCGGCAGCGTGATGAACCAGGTGCGCAACATGATGCTGGTCACCGTGTGGGTGTTCATCGGCATCGAAGGCGCGAGCATTTTCTCGGCCCGCGCGGAAAAACGCAGTGACGTCGGCAAAGCCACGGTCATCGGTTTCATCACCGTGCTGTTGTTCCTGATGCTGGTCAACGTGCTGTCGCTGGGGATCATGACCCAACCGGAACTGGCCAAATTGCAGAACCCGTCGATGGCTGCAGTGCTGGAACACGTGGTCGGTCACTGGGGCGCGGTGCTGATCAGCGTCGGCCTGATCATCTCGTTGCTTGGCGCATTGCTGTCGTGGGTGTTGCTGTGTGCAGAGATCATGTTCGCCGCCGCCAAGGACCACACCATGCCGGCGTTCCTGCGCAAGGAAAACGCCAACCACGTGCCGGTCAACGCCTTGTGGCTGACCAACGCGATGGTCCAGGTGTTCCTGATCATCACGCTGTTTTCCGCCAGCACTTACCTGTCGCTGATCTACCTCGCGACCTCGATGATTCTAGTCCCGTACCTGTGGTCGGCGGCCTATGCGCTGCTGCTGGCGGTGCGCGGCGAGACTTACGAAAACGCCCTCGCCGAGCGCCGCAAGGATTTGATCATCGGCGCCATTGCGGTGGTCTATGCGGTATGGCTGCTGTACGCCGGCGGGATCAAATACCTGCTGTTGTCCGCCCTGCTCTACGCCCCCGGCGCGATCCTGTTCGCCAAGGCAAAAATGGAAGTGGGCAAACCGGTCTTCACCAATGTCGAGAAGCTGATTTTCGCCGCCGTCGTGGTTGGCGCCCTTGTGGCGGCCTACGGGCTGTATGACGGCTTCCTGACTCTGTAACCGTTTAAATCTGGAGGATCACTGAATGACCACGGAAAAAATCAAGTACGGCGTCCATTCCGAGGCCGGCAAACTGCGCAAAGTCATGGTGTGCTCCCCAGGCCTGGCCCACCAGCGGCTGACCCCGAACAACTGCGACGAGCTGCTGTTCGACGACGTGTTGTGGGTCGCCCAGGCCAAACGTGACCATTTCGACTTCGTCACGAAAATGCGCGAACGCAATGTCGATGTGCTGGAAATGCACAACCTGCTGACCGACATCGTCGCGATTCCGGAAGCGCTGGACTGGATTCTGCAACGCAAGATCACCGCCAATTCGGTGGGCCTGGGCCTGGTCAACGAAGTCAGCTCATGGCTGCGCAGCCTCGAACCGCGCAAGATTGCCGAGTTCCTGATCGGCGGCGTGTCGGCGGATGACCTGCCGGACAGCTTCGGCGGCAAGACCATCGAGATGTTCCGCGATTTCCTCGGCCACTCGAGCTTCATTCTGCCGCCGCTGCCCAACACCCAATTCACCCGCGACACCACTTGCTGGATCTTCGGCGGCGTCACGCTGAACCCGATGTACTGGCCTGCGCGCCGTCAGGAAACCCTGCTGGCTAGCGCCATCTACAAATTCCACCCGGAATTCACCAACGCCGACTTCCAGGTCTGGTACGGCGACCCGGATCAGGAACACGGCAATGCCACGCTTGAGGGCGGCGACGTGATGCCGATCGGCAACGGCGTGGTGTTGATCGGCATGGGCGAACGTTCGTCGCGCCAGGCCATCGGCCAATTGGCGCTGAACCTGTTCAAGCACAACGCTGTGGAACGGGTGATCGTCGCCGGCCTGCCGAAGTCCCGCGCGGCGATGCACCTGGACACCGTGTTCAGCTTCTGCGACCGCGACCTGGTGACGATTTTCCCCGAAGTGGTCAGCCAGATCGTTGCGTTCACCCTGCGCCCTGACGACAGCAAACCGGGCGGCATCGACATTCGCCGCGAAGAAAGCAACTTCCTCGACACCGTCGCCGCGGCGCTCAATCTCAAGGCGTTGCGCGTCGTCGAAACCGGCGGCAACAGTTTCGCCGCCGAGCGCGAGCAGTGGGATGACGGCAACAACGTGGTGGCGCTGGAACCGGGCGTGGTCATCGGCTATGACCGCAACACCTACACCAACACCTTGCTGCGCAAGGCTGGCGTCGAAGTCATCACCATCAGCGCCGGCGAACTCGGTCGCGGTCGTGGCGGCGGCCATTGCATGACCTGTCCGATCATTCGTGACCCGATCGATTATTAATTACTGTGCCCTGCTGCGCGCCCATGAGGCGCGGAGCCGGCGGATAACCGAAACCCAAGGAGATCCAAAATGGCTTTTAACATGCGCAACCGCAGCCTGCTGAGCTTGATGCACCACACCACTCGCGAGCTCAACTACCTGATCGACCTGTCCCGCGACCTCAAGCGCGCCAAGTACACCGGCACCGAGCGTCCGCACCTGCAAGGCAAGAACATTGCGCTGATCTTCGAAAAAACCTCGACCCGCACCCGTTGCGCGTTCGAAGTCGCGGCCCACGACCAAGGCGCCCACGTCACCTACATCGACCCGGTGTCGTCGCAGATCGGTCACAAGGAAAGCATGAAGGACACCGCCCGCGTCCTCGGCCGGATGTTCGATGCCATCGAGTACCGTGGCTTCGCACAGGAAATCGTCGAAGAGCTGGCGAAGTTCGCCGGGGTCCCGGTGTTCAACGGCCTGACCGCTGAATTCCACCCGACGCAAATGATCGCCGACGTGCTGACCATGCGCGAAAACAGCGACAAACCGATGCATGACATCAGCTACGCCTACCTGGGCGATGCGCGCTACAACATGGGCAATTCGTTGCTGATGATCGGCGCCAAACTCGGCATGGACGTGCGCATCGGCGCGCCGAAAGCGCTGTGGCCGCACCAGGATTTCATCGACCAGTGCAAAGCCTTCGCCGAAGAAAGCGGCGCGCGCATCACCATCACCGAAGACCCGAAGGAAGCGGTCAAAGGCGTCGACTTCATTCACACCGATATCTGGGTGTCGATGGGCGAACCGGTGGAAGCGTGGGACGAGCGCATCGAGCAATTGCTGCCGTACCAGGTCAACACGCAAATGATGAAAGCTTCGGGCAACCCGCGCGTGAAGTTCATGCACTGCCTGCCGGCGTTCCATAACAGCGAAACCAAGGTCGGCAAAGACATCGCCGCGCGTTATCCGCACTTGGCCAATGGCGTCGAAGTGACTGAAGAAGTCTTCGAATCGCCAGCCAACATCGCCTTCGAGCAAGCGGAAAACCGCATGCACACAATCAAGGCGATTCTGGTCTCGGCGTTGGCGGATATCTAAAAGGCTGAACACATTTTTGTGAGCCGCCACTGAACCTGTAGGAGCGAGGCTTGCCCGCGAAGAGTCCATCAAGACCGCTGAAAAGCTTCGCGGGCAAGCCTCACTCCTACAGGGGATCATCGAACTCTGAAAGGACTGCATTATGCGTATCGTCGTCGCCCTGGGCGGTAACGCCCTGCTCCGTCGTGGTGAACCCATGACGGCGGACAATCAACGCGCGAACATTCGCGTGGCCACCGAACAGATCGCCAAAATTTACCCCGGCAACCAACTGGTCATCGCTCACGGCAATGGTCCGCAAGTCGGCCTGTTGTCGTTGCAAGCGGCGGCCTACACCTCGGTTTCGCCGTATCCGCTGGACGTGCTTGGCGCCGAAACCGAAGGCATGATCGGTTACATCATCGAGCAGGAACTGGGCAATCTGCTGGACTTCGAAGTGCCGTTCGCCACGCTGCTGACGCAAGTCGAGGTCGATGCCAACGACCCGGCGTTCCACAATCCGAGCAAACCGATCGGCCCGGTCTACGCCAAGGCTGAAGCGGAGAAGCTCGCCGCGGAAAAAGGCTGGGCGATTGCCCCGGACGGTGACAAATATCGCCGTGTCGTGGCCAGTCCACGGCCAAAACGCATCTTCGAAATTCGCCCGATCAAGTGGCTGCTGGACAAGGGCAGCATCGTCATCTGCGCCGGCGGCGGCGGCATTCCGACGATGTACGGCGCCGACGGCAAACTCGAAGGCGTGGAAGCGGTGATCGACAAGGATCTGTGCTCGGCGCTGCTGGCCGAACAGCTGGAAAGCGATCTGCTGGTGATCGCCACAGACGTCAGCGCGGCGTTTATCGATTTCGGCAAACCAACGCAAAAAGCCATCGCCCAGGCGCACCCCGACGCCATGGAAGAACTCGGCTTCGCCGCCGGTTCCATGGGGCCGAAGGTCCAGGCGGCGTGCGAGTTCGCGCGCAATACTGGCAAAGTTGCGGTCATCGGTTCACTCTCCGACATCGAAGCAATCGTCCAGGGCAAGGCCGGCACGCGCATCAGCACGGCGACGCCTGGTATTACTTATTTATAAGGAGAGACGCCAATGGCCACGTTCGAACCCGGTCACCTGCACTTCGAGCGCCACGCGCTGAATGGAGACGACGTCAGCTACAACCTGTGCCTCGACTACGAGGTGTCGGAAGATCCGCAGGAAGGCAAAGGCATGCAGTTCACCTTGCATGGCAGCGCTCAAGGCAAGGATTTTAACGAGTCGTTCTTTTTGCCCAAGGATCAGGCCTACAACTTCGCCAGCAACGTGACGAAAATCGTCGAGAAATACGGGATTCCGAAAACCCATAGCAGCATCGGTTCGGTGCACAAGCATTACGACGCGATGTTTGAAGATGTGCGGGTGCAACTGGACATGAAATCGGGTGATCCGGTGAAGCCTGAACACTTGGAGTGAATCCAGAGGCCACCCCTCACCCTAACCCTCTCCCCAGGGGGGAGAGGGGACTGACCGAGTTGCATATTCGAGCGACATCGACCTGAAAGCCCGAGTCGAACTCAGGCCTTGAAAGCAACAGAGATCGGCCCCCTTTCCCCCTCTCCCCTTTGGGGAGAGGGCTGGGGTGAGGGGTGGTTTTCAACTCCACCTCCAAAGGGATGAGGGGTTGCATATTCGAGCGACATCGACCTGAAAGCCCGAGTCGAACTCAGGCCTTGAAAGCAACGGAGATCGGCCCCCTTCCCCCTCTCCCCTTTGGGGAGAGGGCTGGGGTGAGGGGTGGTTTTCAACTCCACCTCCAAAGGGATGAGGGGACTGCCCGAGTTGCATGTTCGAGCTGCATCGACCTGAAAGCCCGAGTCGAACTCAGGCCTTGAAAGCAACAGAGATCGGCCCCCTTTCCCCCTCTCCCCTTTGGGGAGAGGGCTGGAGTGAGGGGTGGTTTTCAACTCCACCTCCAAGGGATGAGGGGACTGACCGAGTTGCATGTTCGAGCTACATCGACCTGAAAGCCCGAGTCGAACTCAGGCCTTGAAAGCAACGGAGATCGGCCCCCTTTCGCCCTCTCCCCTTTGGGGAGAGGGCTGGGGTGAGGGGTGGTTTTCAACTCCACCTCCAAAGGGATGAGGGGACTGCCCGAGTTGCATGTTCGAGCGACATCGACCTGAAAGCCCGAGTCGAACTCAGGCCTTGAAAGCAACAGAGGTCGACCCCCTTTCCCCTCTCCCCTTTGGGGAGAGGGCTGGGGTGAGGGGTGGTTTTCAACTACACCTCAAATCTCAAGATTTCACCCCAGCGCTCCACCAAGGCATACTTGCCACCCTCCGCACTCCAGAATCAAAAACCGCCCCATGCGTATCCACGTCAGCTTCATCGACCGCGTCGGCATTACCCAGGAAGTCCTGGCCCTGCTCGGTGGGCGCAATCTCAATCTGGATGCGGTGGAAATGGTCCCGCCCAACGTCTACATCGACGCCCCGACCCTGAGCCCCGAAGTGCTCGAAGAGCTGCGCGATGCGTTGCTCAGCGTGCACGGCGTGCAGGCCATGACGGTGGTCGACATCCTTCCCGGCCAGCGCCGGCACTTGCAACTCGACGCGTTGCTCGCGGCCATGACCGACCCGGTGCTGGCTCTGGACAGCGCCGGCAAAGTGCTGCTGGCCAACCCGGCGCTGATCGCGTTGTACGGTCGCGAACCGGCCGGCGAAAGCATCGCCGAGCTGTTTGCCGACCCGGCATTGCTTGATGCCTTGCTGGAAAACGGCTTCCGCCTGCCGCTGCGCGAAATCACCGTCAACGGCCAGACTCTGCTGCTGGACGCCACGCCAATCACCGACGCCGGGGCGCTGCTGACGCTGTATCAACCGAATCGCATCGGCGAACGTCTGTCGGCGCTGCACCACGATCACGCGGAAGGTTTCGACGCATTGCTCGGCGAGTCCCCGGCCATTCGCACCTTGAAGGCCCGCGCGCAACGCGTCGCCGCGCTTGATGCGCCGCTGTTGATCCAGGGTGAAACCGGCACCGGCAAAGAACTGGTGGCGCGCGCCTGTCACGCCATCAGTGCGCGGCACAGTGCGCCGTTCCTCGCGCTGAACTGCGCGGCGTTGCCGGAGAACCTCGCCGAAAGCGAGCTGTTCGGCTATGCGCCCGGTGCTTTTACTGGCGCGCAACGCGGTGGCAAACCGGGGCTGATGGAACTGGCGAACCAAGGCACGGTGTTTCTCGATGAAATCGGCGAAATGTCGCCGTACCTGCAAGCGAAGTTGCTGCGCTTTTTGAACGACGGCAGTTTCCGCCGGGTCGGCGGTGATCGTGAGGTCAAGGTCAACGTGCGGATCCTCAGCGCGACCCACCGCGACCTGGAAAAAATGGTCAGCGAAGGCACCTTCCGCGAAGACTTGTTCTATCGCCTCAACGTGCTCAACGTCGAAGTCCCACCGCTGCGCGAACGTGGCCAGGACATTCTGCTGTTGGCGCGCTATTTCATGCAGCAGGCCTGCGCGCAAATCCAGCGCCCGGTGTGTCGTCTGGCGCCGGGGACATATCCGGCGCTGCTCGGCAATCGCTGGCCGGGCAATGTCCGGCAATTGCAGAACGTGATTTTCCGCGCGGCGGCGATTTGCGAAAGCAGCCTGGTGGATATCGGTGATCTGGACATCGCCGGCACCTCGGTTGCGCGCCAGAGTGACAGCGAAGTCGACAGCCTGGAGCAGGCGATGGAAGAGTTCGAGAAAACCCTGCTGGAAAAACTCTACGTCAGCTACCCCTCGACCCGCCAACTGGCCAGCCGCCTGCAAACCTCCCACACCGCGATTGCCCATCGGCTGCGCAAGTACGGGATTCCCAATAAGCCGTAAGGCCGCCATCGCGAGCAAGCTCGGCTCCCACATTGAGCGGAGTTGGCCACAAATCTGCTGAACACCGAAGATCCCTGTGGGAGCGAGCTTGCTCGCGATAGCGGTCTGTCCTTCAAAATCAATGTTGACTGACCTGGCCTCATCGCGAGCAAGCTTGAACTGGCCTAATGATTTTGGACACTTCAATCGGGCGCTATGATGGCGCCCAAATCTGAGGTGTTTTTGGATATGCGTAATTCTTATTCAACTGAGTTCAAACTCAAGGCTGCTGGCATGGTGCTGGATGAGGGGATATCGGTTCCCGAGGTTTGCGCCAGTTTAGATATTGGCCCTACCGCCTTGCGTCGCTGGGTCGATCAGGTGCGTAAAGAACGCCAGGGTTCGACCCCGGTGGGAGCCAAAGCGATCACGGCTGACCAGCGAGAAATTCAGGAACTCAAAGCCTTGCTCAGGCAAAAAGACCGGGATATCGAAATCCTAAAAAAGGCCAGTGCTCTCCTGCTGTTGGACGCCAAAGATCATTCTCACTGATCAATGAGCTGGGCGAGCGATATGGCGTTAACGACTGCTGCCGGGTGTTTGAAGTCAGCCGCAGCAGTTTTTATGCTTGGCGTCAGCGCCAAGGCAAGGTGAACCCTGAGCGGGAGAAACTCAAAGCCATGCTGGTAGAGCATCACAAGGAATCCAGAGCTTCCGCGGGGGCGCGCACCCTTTCTAGGGAGCTGCAAGCCAAGGGGCATCGCGTCGGGCGGCACATGGCTCGCAGCTTGATGCGAGAAGCCGGCGTGGTCAGTCGTCAGCGCCGACGTCACAAATACAAGTCATCTGGCGTTGAAGCCTTGGTGGCGCCGCACGTGCTCAAGCGCGAGTTTGATGTCACGGCGATCAACCAAGTGTGGTGCGCGGACGTGACGTACATCAAGGTCGGCACGCGGTGGATGTATTTTGCAGCGGTTCTGGACCTGTTCGCCCGCCGGCTCGTGGGCTGGGCGTTTTCGATGATCTCGGATGCGGAGCTGACCTGCGAGGCCCTACGGATGGCGGTTGAGCTGCGAGGCAAACCCAAAGACGTGCTGTTTCACTCCGATCAAGGCTGCCAGTACACCAGCCATAAGTTCAGGAATGAGTTGCTGGCGAATGGACTGCGGCAAAGCATGAGTCGTAAAGGCGAATGCTGGGATAACGCCCCGATGGAGCGTTTCTTTGGAAGTCTGAAATCAGAGTGGGTGCCTGAAGCCGGTTACCGCTCGGAGTATGAAGCCCGGGCTGATTTGCAGCGCTACGTGGTGCGCTACAACAACTTCAGGCTCCATAGCTACAACGATTACCGGTCACCGGTCGCCATGGAGAAAATGGCGGCGTGAAAAAACCGTAATTGGTGTCCAGGATTACTTGACCAGATCAGATTACTTGACCAGATCAGCTCGGCTCCTACATGGGTTGTTGTCAGCCCAAAAGCTGTTCAAAAGCGACTTCCACCTGTACTGAAAGCGCTACAGCGGAACGATATCGCTACACCCTCCCCTGATCACTGCTGTGCAAGGCTTTGATCCGCATAAGCTTTTTTCCCTCTCTTGTTCTGTAGCGATATCGCTACACGCCTGCCGTTCCAGCAATGCCCACAATCCTCCAAGCCATTGATTCCTATGTAGAAAACAACATTGGCCGCGATTTTGCTTAGTTACCACTCATAAATAAGGGCTTTCCCCGCCCAAGCATTCAATCGCGTCCACCAGACGAGTCTGGCCCCTTTAGGAGTTTCCATGAGCGAGTTGCGTTTTACTGAAGATCACGAATGGCTGCGCACCGAAGCTGACGGCAGCGTTACTGTCGGCATCACCGCTTTCGCGCAGAACGCCTTGGGCGACGTGGTTTTCGTACAACTGCCGGAGCTGCAGTCCTACGAGCAAGGCGCCGAAGCCGCCACCGTGGAATCGGTCAAAGCCGCCAGCGGCGTATACATGCCGCTTGATGGCGAGGTGCTCGAAGTCAACCCGGCGCTCGACAGCAGCCCGGAACTGGTCAACGAAGATCCGCTGGGCGAAGGCTGGTTCTTCCGCTTCCAGCCAAAAGACCCTGCGGCAGTCGCCAGACTGCTGGATCAGGACGCCTACGACCGTCTGATCAAAGCCAACGCCGAAGCCTGAGGAGCCGCCATGACTATTAATCTGAGCACCGCCAACGAATTCATCGCGCGCCACATCGGCCCGCGTTCCGGCGATGAGCAAGCCATGCTCAACAGCCTCGGTTTCGACTCGCTGGAAGCCCTGAGCGCCAGCGTCATCCCGGAAAGCATCAAGGGCACCAGCGTCCTCGGCCTCGAAGATGGCCTGAGCGAAGCCGATGCGCTGGCGCTGATCAAATCCATCGCCGGCAAAAACCAGCTGTTCAAGACCTTCATTGGCCAGGGTTACTACGGCACGCACACGCCGTCGCCGATCCTGCGCAACCTGCTGGAAAACCCGGCCTGGTACACCGCGTACACGCCGTACCAACCGGAGATTTCCCAAGGCCGTCTCGAAGCGTTGCTGAACTTCCAGACGCTGATCAGCGACCTCACCGGTCTGCCGATCGCCAACGCCTCTTTGCTTGACGAAGCCACCGCGGCTGCCGAAGCCATGACCTTCTGCAAACGCCTGAGCAAGAACAAGGGCAGCCACGCCTTCTTCGCTTCCGCGCATTGCCACCCGCAAACCCTCGACGTATTGCGCACCCGTGCCGAGCCATTGGGCATCGACGTGGTGGTCGGCGACGAACGCGAACTGACCGACGTGACGCCGTTCTTCGGCGCGCTGCTGCAATACCCGGCGAGCAACGGTGACGTGTTCGATTACCGCGAACTGACCGAACGCTTCCACGCCGCCAACGCGTTGGTCGCGGTCGCCGCCGACCTGCTGGCCCTGACCGTGCTGACCCCGCCGGGCGAATTCGGCGCTGACGTGGCCATCGGCAGCGCGCAACGTTTCGGCGTGCCGCTGGGTTTCGGTGGCCCGCACGCCGCTTACTTCTCCACTAAAGATGCGTTCAAACGCGACATGCCGGGCCGTCTGGTCGGCGTCTCCGTGGACCGTTTCGGCAAACCGGCATTGCGCCTGGCGATGCAGACGCGCGAGCAACATATCCGCCGCGAGAAAGCCACGTCGAACATCTGCACCGCGCAGGTATTGCTGGCCAACATCGCCAGCATGTACGCCGTCTACCACGGCCCGAAAGGCCTGACGCAAATCGCCAACCGCGTGCACCACCTGACGGCGATTCTGGCCAAAGGCCTGGACGCATTGGGCTTGAGCGTCGAGCAAGCCAACTTCTTCGACACGCTGACCCTCAACACTGGCGCCAACACCGCCAAGCTGCACGACAAGGCGCGCGCCCAGCAGATCAACCTGCGCGTGATCGATGCGGATCGTCTGGGCCTGTCCCTCGACGAAACCACCTCGCAAGCTGACGTGGAAACCCTGTGGGCCCTGCTGGCCGACGGCAAGGCGCTGCCGGACTTCGCCGCCCTCGCCGCTTCCGTGCAGAGCACGATTCCGGCCGAGCTGGTGCGTCAATCGCCGATTCTCAGCCACCCGGTGTTCAACCGTTACCACTCGGAAACCGAGCTGATGCGCTACCTGCGCAAGCTCGCCGACAAGGACCTGGCGCTGGATCGCACGATGATTCCGCTGGGTTCCTGCACGATGAAGCTCAACGCCGCCAGCGAAATGATCCCGGTGACCTGGGCCGAGTTCGGCGCCCTGCACCCGTTCGCCCCGGCCGAGCAAAGCGCCGGTTATCAGCAACTGACCGATGAGCTGGAAGCGATGCTTTGCGCCGCGACCGGTTACGACGCGATTTCGCTGCAACCGAACGCCGGTTCGCAAGGTGAATACGCTGGTTTGCTGGCGATTCGCGCTTATCACCAGAGCCGTGGCGATGACCGTCGCGATATCTGCCTGATCCCTTCGTCCGCCCACGGTACCAACCCGGCGACCGCCAACATGGCGGGCATGCGCGTCGTCGTCACCGCGTGCGACGCCCGCGGCAACGTCGACATCGAAGACTTGCGCGCCAAAGCCATCGAGCACCGCGAACACCTCGCGGCGCTGATGATCACTTACCCGTCGACCCACGGCGTATTCGAAGAAGGCATCCGCGAAATCTGCGGCATCATTCATGACCACGGCGGCCAGGTGTACATCGACGGCGCCAACATGAACGCGATGGTCGGCCTCTGCGCACCGGGCAAGTTCGGCGGCGACGTGAGCCACTTGAACCTGCACAAAACCTTCTGCATCCCGCACGGCGGCGGCGGCCCGGGCGTTGGCCCGATTGGCGTGAAATCGCACCTGACGCCATTCCTGCCGGGCCACGGGCAAATGGCTCGCAAGGAAGGCGCGGTGTGCGCGGCACCGTTCGGCAGCGCGAGCATTTTGCCGATCACCTGGATGTACATTCGGATGATGGGCGGCGCCGGTCTGAAGCGCGCTTCGCAATTGGCGATCCTCAATGCCAACTACATTTCCCGTCGCCTCGAAGAGCATTACCCAGTGCTCTACACCGGCAGCAACGGCCTGGTCGCGCACGAATGCATCCTCGATTTGCGCCCATTGAAGGACAGCAGCGGCATCAGCGTCGATGACGTCGCCAAGCGCCTGATCGACTTCGGTTTCCACGCGCCGACCATGTCGTTCCCGGTCGCTGGCACGTTGATGATCGAACCGACCGAAAGCGAATCCAAGGAAGAACTGGACCGCTTCTGCGACGCGATGATCCGCATCCGCGAAGAGATTCGCGCGGTGGAAAACGGCACGCTGGACAAGGAAGACAATCCGCTGAAAAACGCGCCGCACACCGCAGCGGAAATCGTTGGCGAGTGGACCCACCCGTACAGCCGCGAGCAAGCGGTGTACCCAGTGGCTTCGTTGATCGAAGGCAAATACTGGCCACCGGTCGGTCGCGTCGACAACGTGTTTGGCGACCGCAACCTCGTGTGCGCCTGCCCGTCGATCGAAAGCTACGCTTAAACGTGTAAGGGGCGGGTTTACTCGCCCCATTCAAGAACACCGCATAACCCTGTAGGAGCAAAGCTTGCTCGCGATAGCCGCTCCACGGTCTATCTGATGAACCGCGTCATCGTTCATCGCGAGCAAGCTTTGCTCCTACAGGTTCGCGTTGCGCCTATAACAAGAAACCGGAGAACCACTCATGTCGTTAAGCGTGTTCGACCTGTTCAAGATTGGCATCGGCCCTTCCAGCTCGCACACCGTCGGCCCGATGCGGGCGGCTGCGCGTTTTGTCGAAGGTTTACGCCGTGAACAACTGCTGGCAGCAACCGCCTGCGTCAAAGTCGAGCTCTACGGTTCGCTCGGCGCGACCGGCAAGGGCCACGGCAGCGACAAAGCCGTGTTGCTCGGCCTCGAAGGCGAACACCCGGACACCGTGAACACCGAAACCGTCGCTGAGCGCCTGCAAGAGATTCGCAGCAGCGGTCGCTTGAACCTGCTCGGTGAGCATTCCATCGAATTCAATGAAAAACTGCACCTGGCGATGATTCGCAAACCGTTGGCCTATCACCCCAACGGCATGATCTTTCGCGCGTTCGATGCCGCGGGCCTGCAGATTCGCAGCCGCGAGTACTATTCCGTGGGCGGCGGGTTTGTCGTCGATGAAGACGCCGCCGGCGCCGACCGCATCGTCGAGGACGCCACGCCGCTGACTTTTCCATTCAAGAGCGCCAAGGACTTGCTTGGGCATTGCGCCACTTACGGCTTGTCGATCAGCCAAGTGATGATGACCAATGAAAGTGCCTGGCGCCCGGAAGCGGAAACCCGTGCCGGGCTGCTGAACATCTGGCAAGTGATGCAGGATTGCGTCGCCGCCGGTTGTCGCAACGAAGGCATCCTGCCCGGCGGCCTCAAGGTCAAACGGCGCGCCGCAGCGCTGCATCGGCAACTGTGCAAGAACCCGGAATCTGCGCTGCGCGACCCGCTGTCGGTGTTCGACTGGGTCAACCTTTACGCGCTGGCGGTCAACGAAGAAAACGCCAACGGCGGACGCGTGGTCACCGCGCCCACTAACGGTGCGGCGGGCATTGTCCCGGCAGTTTTGCATTACTACATGCGCTTCATCCCCGGCGCCAATGAAGACGGCGTCGTGCGTTTTCTGCTAACGGCGGCGGCAATCGGCATTCTTTATAAAGAGAACGCCTCGATCTCCGGCGCCGAAGTGGGTTGTCAGGGTGAGGTCGGCGTCGCTTGCTCGATGGCCGCCGGGGCCTTGTGCGAAGTCCTCGGCGGCAGCGTCTCGCAGGTGGAAAACGCTGCCGAAATCGGCATGGAACACAACCTCGGTCTGACCTGCGACCCGATTGGCGGACTGGTGCAAGTGCCGTGCATCGAGCGCAATGCGATGGGCTCGGTGAAAGCCATCAACGCGGTGCGCATGGCGTTGCGCGGCGACGGCCAGCATTTTGTCTCGCTGGACAAGGTCATCCGCACCATGCGCCAGACCGGCGCCGACATGAAAAGCAAATACAAGGAAACCGCCCGTGGCGGTTTGGCGGTCAACATTATTGAGTGCTGATGCGCGCGCATTGGCCTTTGCAGACTTTTTCAGGAGCTGAATATGTCCACCGAACAATTGCTGAAAACCCCGTTGCACGCATTGCACCTCGAACTCGGCGCGCGCATGGTGCCGTTCGCCGGCTATGACATGCCGGTGCAATACCCGCTGGGCGTGATGAAAGAACATCAGCACACCCGTGAGCAGGCCGGGTTGTTTGATGTTTCGCACATGGGCCAGATCCGCCTGACCGGCACGAATGCCGCCAAGGCTCTGGAAGCCCTGGTGCCGGTGGACATCATCGACCTGCCGGTGGGCATGCAGCGTTACGCGATGTTCACCAACGAGACGGGCGGCATCCTCGACGACTTGATGGTCGCCAACCTCGGCAACGACGAATTGATTCTGGTGGTGAACGCGGCGTGCAAGGATCAAGACCTCGCGCACTTGCGTCAGCACCTCAGCGATCAGTGCAGCATCGAACCGCTGTTCGAAGAACGCGCGTTGCTCGCGTTGCAAGGTCCGGCCGCTGTGACCGTACTCGCGCGGCTGGCGCCAGACGTGGCGAAGATGACCTTCATGCAGTTCGCCCGCGTCGAGCTGCTGGGCGTTGAGTGCTTTGTCAGTCGTTCGGGCTACACCGGCGAAGACGGTTTCGAAATCTCCGTACCGGCCGCGAATGCCGAAGCCCTCGCCCGCGCCTTGCTGGCCGAGCCGGAAGTGTCGGCGATTGGCCTTGGAGCGCGTGACTCATTGCGTCTGGAAGCCGGCCTGTGCCTGTACGGCCACGACATGAACAGCGAAACAACGCCGATCGAAGCCAGCCTGTTGTGGGCAATCTCCAAACCACGACGTGCCGATGGCGCGCGGGCGGGCGGTTTCCCGGGCGCGGAGAACATCTTCGCGCAGCAACAGGGCGGGGTCAGCCGCAAACGCGTCGGCCTGCTGCCACAAGAACGCACACCGGTGCGCGAAGGCGCAGAAATCGTCAATGAAGCAGGCGAGATCATTGGCAGCGTTTGCAGCGGTGGATTCGGCCCGACACTGGGCGCGCCATTGGCGATGGGTTACGTGGACAGTGCGTACATCGCGTTGGATACGCCGGTCTGGGCGATCGTGCGTGGGAAAAAGGTGCCTTTGCTTGTAAGCAAAATGCCATTTGTTGCACAACGCTACTACCGTGTTTGATTGACTGTTTCTATAAGTAACGCGGTTGCGTTAACAGTGCACTAATGTGTAACGCAACCGCCATAAAACAGTGCAAGTTTTCGATTACGAACTTGGCTTATAACGAACGAAAACAATTGAAACACTCAATCGTCTAAGCCTGCACTAGCGACATCGCTAACAGCCACCAAGCCGAGCAAAACCGGGCCTCTCGCGGGGGCTTGTTTTTTATTGGCTAGTTGGCGTAGAGTCTCTCCACTGTGTTTGCATGGGTCGCTTGGAATCGTGACCTGGGCAGTAGCCTACAAGTTAGCTACATCCCGTTCGACGTCTTCTTACTCTCCTGCAACCAGCCCCAGTACTCTTTCATGAGAAGGAGACTGTCATTAATTATTGCGTCAAAGGAAATAAGAAATGTCCCAACGTCAGAGCGGTACCGTCAAGTGGTTTAACGACGAGAAAGGTTTTGGTTTTATCACTCCTGAAAGCGGTCCGGATCTGTTCGTGCATTTCCGCGCCATTCAGGGCAACGGCTTCAAGAGCCTGAAAGAAGGCCAGAAAGTGACTTTCGTTGCAGTGCAAGGCCAGAAAGGCATGCAGGCTGACGAAGTACAAGCCGAAGCCTAACCTTCTGTTACGAAAAAGCCCCTGATGCTGACATCAGGGGCTTTTTTGTGCGCATAAATCCGTAAAATGGCTTTCTTTTTTCGCCCCGAGGCTGCCATGTCGAAACACCTGCTCAAACCCCAGGGCGACTTCCCCGCCGCCACTTTGGGCCGTCGCCTGGCAGCGATGTTTTACGACTTCCTGTTGTGCACCGCCCTGCTGATCGTCACCAGCGGCGTGTACAAGATGATTCAGATGGCAATCATCGGCGAAGACCGCATGCGCGCGCTGACCGAGGCCGGGGCGCTGGATGGCGATCCGTTGCTGTCGACCGTGCTGTTGTTTGTGCTGTTCGGGTTCTTCGCCAAGTTCTGGACCTGGTCTGGCCAGACCCTGGGCATGCAGGTGTGGTGCATTCGCGTGCAGAACGCGGATGGCTCGTCCATCAGCCTGTGGCAGGCGTTGTTGCGCTTTGTGGTGTCGATTGCGTCGTGGCTGTGCGTGGGGCTGGGGTTTATCTGGCCGCTGTTTGATAAGCAAAAGCGCAGCTGGCACGACATGTATTCGAATACGCAGCTGGTGCGGATTCCGAAGAAGACCAAGTAACTCAGCCTCAGCGAAAACCACTGTGGGAGCGAGCTTGCTCGCGATGGCGGTCTTTCAGTCATCTCAATGTTGACTGATGCGCCGCTATCGCGAGCAAGCTCGCTCCCACAGGTACTGCGATTTACCTGAAAGATATCAGGCGTTTCCGGCCAGCTTCATCCGCGCCGCCTGGGTGAAGTCGAGCATGCGCTTCAACGGTCGGATCGCCTGCGGAATCAGTGCCGGATCGACAAAGATCTCGTTCGTCCCTTCCTTCAAGCTCTTCAGCGTGCGCTCAAGCGTGTTCATCGCCATCCACGGGCAATGCGCGCAACTGCGGCATGCGGCGCCGTTGCCGGCTGTTGGCGCTTCGATGAAGACCTTGTCCGGGCACAGCTGCTGCATCTTGTAGAAAATGCCGCGGTCGGTAGCAACGATCAGCGTCTTGTTCGGCAGGCTTTGCGCGGCGGCAATCAACTGACTGGTAGAGCCGACGGCGTCCGCCAGCTCGATCACCGCGGTCGGTGACTCCGGGTGCACCAGAATCGCGGCGTCCGGGTACAGCGCCTTCATGTCTTCGAGCTGCTTGGACTTGAACTCTTCATGAACGATGCAGGCACCGTCCCATAGGAGCATGTCCGCGCCGGTCTTGCGCTGGATGTACGTGCCCAAGTGCTTGTCCGGGCCCCAGATGATGGTCTCGCCGTTGTCCATCAGGCTTTCGACAATCTCCAGCGCACAGCTCGAAGTCACCACCCAATCCGCCCGAGCCTTGACCGCCGCCGAGGTGTTGGCATAGACCACCACCGTGCGCTCCGGATGTTGGTCGCAGAACGCCGAGAACTCGTCCACCGGGCAACCGAGGTCCAGCGAGCAAGTCGCTTCCAGTGTCGGCATCAGCACGCGTTTTTCAGGGTTGAGGATCTTCGCCGTTTCGCCCATGAATTTCACGCCGGCGACCACTACAGTCTTGGCCGGATGGGCATTGCCGAAGCGCGCCATTTCGAGGGAGTCGGAGACGCAGCCGCCGGTTTCTTCGGCCAGGGCCTGAATCACCGGATCACAATAGAAGTGGGCCACCAGCACCGCGTCCTGAGCCTTGAGCTCGGCAGCGATGGCAGAACGGTAATAGGCCTCTTCCTCGCTCGTCAGCGGCTTGGGCTGCTTGGCGTCGAGGTGAGCTTGAACCAGTAGGCGTTCAGAAATTTGCGTCATGTTCGCAAGACCTGCGGGCGCTTTCGCGCGAAAGTCGAGTATACACCCGGCTCCGGACCACAAATGGGTACCGCCGGGAGAGTGAGTATTCATCAGGCACAGCGTTGGAGCCGGGCAAGGCTACAGAATATCCCGTGGATGCAAAAGATGATTCTGACTTGTGTCGTGCGCCGTTGGGCGGAGGCAAATCGCAGGCAAAAAAAAATCCGGAAATCCTCACTTGCGTGGGCCTTCCAGACTTTTAAAACTGCTACAAAAATGGTGGGTCGTGTGGGATTCGAACCTACGACCAATTGGTTAAAAGCCAACTGCTCTACCAACTGAGCTAACGACCCGCTGTGTGGTGGCGCGTATAATACTGATTTTTAAGGACTATTCAACACCTAATTTGAAATAAATCAAAAATAAGGGGTTGGGTCGCTGATTCCGGCGGCGGCGAAGCCTTCGGAGCGCAGGCGGCAGCTGTCGCATTTACCGCAGGCGTAGCCCTTATCGTCGGCCTGATAGCAGGAAACCGTCAGCCCGTAATCAACGCCGAGCTTCACGCCAGCCTGGACGATTTGTGCCTTGCTCAGGTTCTGCAGCGGCGCCTGGATGCGGAAGCCGTTGCCCTCGACGCCAGCCTTGGTCGCCAGATTGGCCATGCGTTCGAACGATTCGATGAACTCGGGACGGCAATCCGGATAACCGGAATAATCCACGGCGTTGACACCAATGAAGATGTCACGCGCGCCGAGCACTTCGGCCCAGCCCAGCGCCAGAGACAGGAACACCGTGTTGCGCGCTGGCACGTAAGTCACTGGGATGCCTTCACCCGCCTCTTCCGGCACGTCGATGCTAGTGTCGGTCAAAGCAGAACCGCCCATACCGTCGAGGTTCAGGCCAATAACCTTGTGCTCGACCACGCCGAGGTCGCGGGCGACGCGTGCAGCGGCGTGCAATTCGGCGTGGGAGCGTTGGCCGTAATCGAAGCTCATGGTGTAGCAGCTGTAGCCTTCTGCGCGGGCCATGGCGACGACCGTTGCCGAGTCGAGGCCACCGGACAGCAGGATTACTGCGCGTTTTTCAGTCGTGTTCAATTGTTCGGTCATCTCAGCGCCCCGGCTCGTCATTCCAAAGATATTTATGCAGCTGCAATTGCAGACGCACTGGCAGGTTGTCCGCCACCACCCAGTCAGCCAGCTCCCGTGCATTCAAGTCGTGGTGACTTGGGGAAAACAGCACTTCGCCGGCACGTCGCTCCAGACCGTACTGGATCAGCTTGGACACGGACCAGTCGTAGTCCTCCCGCGAGCAGATGACGAATTTCACCTGGTCGTTGGGCGTCAGCAGGTCGATGTTCTCGTAGCGGTTGCGATGCGCTTCTTTCGATCCTGGCGTTTTCAGGTCGACGACGCGACTGACGCGCGAATCTACCGCCGAGATGTCGATAGAGCCACTGGTTTCCAGTGACACTTCGTAACCGGCGTCGCACAACTGCTTGAGTAACGGGATGGCATTGGGTTGCGCCAACGGCTCGCCGCCGGTGACACAGACGTAGCGCGGACGATAACCGGCCACTTGCTCGAGGATGTCATCGAGCGTGCGAATGGTCCCGCCGGTGAACGCATAAGCGCTGTCGCAGTATTGGCAACGCAATGGGCAACCGGTCAGGCGCACAAAAACAGTGGGCAGCCCGGCAGTCCGCGTTTCCCCCTGCAAAGAGTAGAAAACTTCGGTGATTCTCAATGTGTCTTGCATAGTCGCCACGGGCGTAACAGCTAAACAGGCTGTCCGCCTCCGTCAGGCTCTTCAAGGAACCCCGCCAACGCGCGAATCCCAAAAAGCGTGTTTCAGAAAAAGGGCGTGAATTCTAACGAAAAAACCCGCGACAAGCGCGGGTTTCTTCAATTCAGCTCAAGCAGGCTTACATGCGTTGCAGATCGCGTTGCGCCAACTGAGCGGCGGACGTGCCCGGATATTGGGCCACCACCTGTTGCAGAATGCCTTTTACCTTGTCGTTATGACCGAGGCGGCGCTCTACATCAGCGAGCTTGTACAGCGAATCAGGCACTTTGGCGTGCTTTGGGTACAGCTGCGAAACCTTGGCAAACGCCTGACCTGCACCTTGCAGATCACCTTTGGCCAAATTGACTTCGCCCAACCAGTACTGGGCGTTGCCCGCGTATTGGCTGTTCGGGTATTTGCGCAGGAAAGCGGCGAAAGCCTGGCTGGCCTTGTCGAAATCCTTGGCTTTGATCAGGTCGAAGGCTGCATCGTAATACAGTTTTTCCTTCGCCGGATCACCCGGTTCACTGCTGGCGGCCGGTGCCTGAGCGGCACCCGCTCCTGCACTTGCGCCTGCAGCGGCTGCTGCACCAGGGGCATTCAACGTGCCACTGGTGGAAGAATTATCAGGAGTCGCGGCTGGTGCAACGCCGGTTCCTATGCGCCGATCAAGATCCTGGTATCGCTCCAGGTTTTCCTGCTTCATGCGCGATACATCATTTTGCAGAACTTCGATCACACCTTGTTGGCGTGAGATCTGCTCCTGCATTGATTGCAGTTGGTTGAACAGCTCGCCCTGTGCCGAGACAGGGGCCGAAACCCCTCCCCCGGCATAGGCGCCGTTCGTACCGTAACCCGCAGGCGGATAACTACTTCCGCTATTACCGGAGTTGTTGTCATCGACCACAGGAACCGCAGCCCACACCGCAAGCGGTGCGAGACTGAGAGCCAAAACAGTTACAGCACGACGGCACGTTCGCATGACGAATTACTTACGCAGTTCGACGCGACGGTTTTGAGCCCAGGACTGCTCGTCGTTGCCGGTAGCAACTGGACGCTCTTCGCCGTAGGAAACCAGTTCCAGCTGAGCTGGGGAAACACCTTGCAGTACCAGGTAGCGCTGAACGGCTTTCGCACGACGCTCGCCCAGTGCCATGTTGTACTCACGAGTACCACGTTCGTCGGTGTTGCCTTCCAGAACAACGCGAGCGCCGTTTGCTTTCAGGTCTTTGGCGTGAACGTCCAGAGCGCGCATGGCTTCTGGCTTCAGGTCCGAACTGTCGTATTCGAAGTAGAAAGTGGTGATAGCGCGCAGAGCAGCTTCTTCGCTCAGGGAGCCGTCAACTGCACCAGTGTTAGCGCCGTAACCAGCGTTTGGATCAACAGCGCCTTCACCGGCATTGTCGCCGCCTTTGGACGAGCAACCTACAGCTACAGCCATGGCCAGAGCCAGCGCAGCAAATTTACCAAACTTCAGCATTTCCATCGTGAAACTCCTAATGAACCCCAGTGTGTTAAGCAAATCTTTTTGTAGCGCCGCGTCAGTTCAGGTAAGGGGACCAGGATGGTTCTCTGACTTCGCCTTGTGCGGTAGGAAGCGGGAGCCTTACGCGTCCATTAATGGACACGAGCATCAAGACTCCCCGGCCCTGCTGGCGGGTGGCGTAGATTACCATGGTGCCGTTGGGCGCAACAGTAGGCGACTCGTCCAGAGTGCTATCAGTTAGGATTTTTACGCTTCCGCGCTGCAAATCCTGGGCCGCAACCTTGAAATTAGTGAAGCCATCCTGGCGGTGAATCATCACCAGGGTCTTTTCATCGGCCGAAAGTTTCGGGTTTGCGTTGTAGTTACCGATGAAAGTAACGCGTTCTGCACCACCGCCGCCTGCGCTGGTTTTGTAGATTTGCGGTTTGCCGCCACGGTCGGAGGTGAAGTAGATGGTCGAACCATCCTTGCCCCAGAACGGTTCAGTATTGATGCCAGGGCCATTGGTAACACGGGTGATCTGGCGCGAACCGAGGTTCATCACGTAGATATCCGGGTTGCCATCCTTGGACAATACGAATGCCAGGCGATTGCCATCCGGCGACCACGCTGGAGCACCGTTCAGGCCTTCGAAGTTGGTGATCTGCTCACGGCGGCCGGTGTCGATGTTCTGCATGAAGATGCGCGGACGGCGCTGTTCAAACGAAACATAAGCGATGCGCTTGCCATCCGGTGCGAAACGCGGCGACAGGATTGGCTCGCGCGATTGCAGCAGGGTCACGGCGCGGGCACCGTCGTAGTCCGAACGTTGCAGCGTGTAACGCGTGTTCTTCTCGGAGAAACGCTCAGCTGTCACGTACAGCAGACGCGTCGAGAACGCACCTTTGATACCGGTGAGTTTTTCGAACGACTGGTCAGCGATGTAGTGCGCCATGTCGCGCAGTTGATCAACGCTGCCCGACACGCTGCCGGTCATCACTTGCTGTTCGGTAGCGACGTTGAACAGTGCGTATTGCACCTGCAGACGACCGCCCGCCGGAACAATGCTGCCGACCATGATGTACTGGGCGCTGATCGCCTTCCAGTCACGGAAAATGATTTCGCTGGCCTGGCTCGGCTGGCTGATCATCTGCTGCTTGGCGATCGGCGAGTAGTAGCCCGAGTTGCGCAAGTCGTTACCAATGATTTCGGCCATGTCGTCCGGGAGGACGGTGCCGCCCTGGTAACCGAACGGAACTACCGCAATCGGAGTAGCCCGATCACTGCCGCTGGTGACCAGAATGTTTTTTTCGTCTGCCGTCGCTAACCCTGCCATGCAGCAGATAACGACCAGCATTCCTCGAAGAAGGTTTCTCACAAGGCTAGATCCTCAGGTGTGAATGTCATCTTGAATGAACGATACGGAGCGAAATCGCTCGGCTTCATTCCCTGCATTTCTGTCAAACGTCCAATATTCTTGACCGCCGCTACAGTAGAAGCGTCAAACGGGCCATCACCGCTGGACTTGACCACGCTGACCGAAGTCACCGTGCCGTCCGGCAACATGCCGATCTGCAACACAACTGTCATGCCTTTGCGTGCCGAAGGAGGACGAGCCCACCCTTCCGCTGCCCGAGCACGAATCAGATCATCGAAACTGCCGGCGACTTCGTCACCCTGCTCATCCGCCAAGGCCTGCTGACGCTGCGGCGTGTCGGAAAGCAAATCTGCCAGGGCCTGAGCCTTTTTATCCTCGGTAGATTTACGTGCCGCATCCTGCGCTTTCTTCTTCGCAGCATCGGCAGCAGCTTTCTTCTTCGCTTCGTCGGCGACTTTCTTCTTCGCCTCTTCAGCTTCGGATTTCTTCTTGGCGTCGTCCGCGGCTTTCTTTTTCGCGTCCTCGACAATCTTTTTCTTCGCTTCTTCAGCGGCCGCTTTCTTGGCCTCTTCTTCAGCAGCCTTTTTGGCTTCTTCTTCAGATTTCTTCTTGGCTATATCAGCCAATTGTTTCTCTTCAGCCTTTTTGGCTTCGGCGGTCTTCTTCGCTTCGTCGGCTTTCTTGGCTTCATCAGCCTTTTTAGCTTCCTCAGACTTCTTCGACTCGTCGGCCTTCTTGGCTTCCTCGGCTTTTTGAGCCGCTTCTTCTTTCTTTTGTTCCGCAGCCTTCACCGCTTCCTGCTCGACCTTTTTCTGTTCCATCTGTTCGACTTCGGTCTGGCGCGCAGCAGACTTCTGCGCTTCACCCGCAATCTTCTGATTGGTCTGGGTGGTCGCCCGACTTTTCGATTTCAGCTGGTACAGGGTCGCCTGGACAATCGGCTTGGCCGGCGGCAACTCAGGCGTCATGGCGAAGCTGACAAACAGCATGCCGAAAACCAGCACGTGCAAGCCAATCGCCCAGACACTAGGCCAGAAGTAGCTTTCCGAGGCTGTTGGCTCTCGTTGTTGCTGCATCAGGGCGCCTCGGTAATCAGGCCAACATTACCGACGCCGGCTTTCTGCAGCCCGCCCATGGCGCCCATGACCGAACCGTAGTCGACGGTCTTGTCGCCACGAATGAAGACTTGGGTGCGCTTGCCGTTGTCGTTGCCGGCGCTGATGATTTTGGTCACCGCGCTGGTCATCTGCGGCAAGGTCATCGCCTTGTCCTGCTGCTTTTCGGTGTCGACTTCGCTGCCAAGGTTCCAGTAATAGGTCTTGTCAGACTTGATCGAAATGGTCAGGACCTGAGTGTTGTTGTCCTGCGGCAAGGCTTCGCTGGAAACCTTGGGCAGATCAACTTTCACGCCCTGATTGAGCATCGGCGCGGTCACCATGAAGATGACCAGCAGTACCAGCATCACGTCGATGTAAGGCACCACGTTCATCTCGGCAACCGGCTTGCGCTTTTTGCGAGCTCGAGCGATTAAAGCCATTGGAAATTACCTGCTTATTCTTCGCTGGTGTGCACTTTGCGGTGCAGGATCGCCTGGAATTCGTCGGCGAAGGTGTAGTAACGGCCCAGCAAGGTTTCGCTGCGTGCAGCAAAACGGTTGTAAGCGATAACGGCCGGGATGGCCGCGAACAGGCCGATCGCGGTGGCGATCAGTGCTTCGGCAATACCTGGAGCTACGGTGGCCAGGGTCGCCTGTTGGGCAGTGGCCAGACCACGGAAGGAGTTCATGATCCCCCAGACCGTACCGAACAGGCCGATATACGGGCTGACGGAACCGACGGTGGCGAGGAATGGCAGGCTCTGTTCGAGCTTTTCTTCTTCGCGGGAAATCGCCACGCGCATGGCACGGGCCACGCCTTCCATGACCGCTTCCGGGTCAACGCCTGGCTGCTGGCGCAGACGGGAGAATTCCTTGAAACCGGCACGGAAGATCTGCTCGACGCCCGAATCCGGATCAGGGTTGCTGCCTGCCTGACGGTAGAGTTTGGACAGGTCGATACCCGACCAGAAGCGCTCTTCAAAGCTCTCCAGGGCACGTCGACCGGCGCGCAGCAAGTTGCTGCGCTGAAAGATCATGATCCATGAGGTCACCGATGCGGCTACCAGAATCAGCATTACCAACTGCACCACGACGCTGGCATTGCTGACCAGGCTCCACATGGAGGAATGGTCGACGACGTTAGCTTCCACGCTTTATCTCCTGCTTTGAGTGTTTACCCGCGCCGCTCACGTCGGCAAAGGCCGCACGTAGAGCTTCGGGAATGGCCCGGGGTTTCAAACTGTCAGTGCGCACACAGGCCACCAAAAACTGCCCTTCGCAGAGCAGCACATTATCCGTAGCCCGCCTGACCTGCTGTTTAAAGCGCAGGCTGGCACGGTTCAATTCGATTACTTCAGCGCTTACCGTCAGTTCGTCGTCCAGTCGCGCCGGCGCGTGATATCGCGCTTCGCTGGAATGCACGACGAACAACAGGTCCTCCCCTGCCAGCTGGGATTGGGCAAAGCCCAGTTCCCGGAGCCGCTCGGTTCGAGCCCGTTCCATAAACTTGAGGTAATTAACGTAATACACGATGCCGCCCGCATCGGTGTCCTCGTAATAAACGCGACAACGAAATGCGGAAGGCTCAAGCCCGTTTTGCGCGCGCATACTCTAGTGCTTACTCCTCAGGTTGCCAATCCAGCCAGGCAACTGTTTTTCATTGTTTATGCAGCTTTCCAGCGAAAGATTCGTCATGTGAGCCCCTAGGACCACACAAACGCTCAATCGATCAGCCCGCAAAGGTGATTAATCGTCTACTGCATCGAGGAACTCGTCTACTACGGGCATCTCGCCCAATCGTGACGGGATGTTTAAACCGAAGTGCAGATACGCGTGTCGAGTGACCACCCGCCCCCGCGGAGTGCGCATGATATAGCCCTGCTGAATCAGGTACGGCTCCAGCACATCTTCAATGGTGTGGCGCTCTTCACTGATCGCCGCGGCCAGACTGTCGACGCCGACCGGGCCGCCGTCAAACTTCTCGATCATGGTCAGCAGCAAACGCCGGTCCTGATGATCGAAACCGCGCTCATCGACATCCAGCAAATTCAACGCGAGGTCGGCAATCGGCTTAGTGATGTGGCCCTTGGCGCGCACTTCGGCGAAATCGCGCACGCGACGCAGCAAGCGGTTGGCGATTCGCGGCGTGCCGCGGGCGCGACGGGCGATTTCGAAGGCGCCCTCCGGGTCCAGCGGCAGCCCGAGAATGCTCGCCGAACGGCTGACAATCGTCGCCAGGTCGGCGGTGCTGTAGAACTCCAGACGCTGGACGATACCAAAACGGTCGCGCAACGGGTTGGTCAGCATGCCCGCGCGGGTGGTCGCGCCGACCAGAGTGAACGGCGGCAAATCCAGTTTGATCGAACGCGCGGCCGGCCCTTCGCCGATCATGATGTCGAGCTGGAAATCTTCCATCGCCGGGTACAGCACTTCTTCGACGATCGGCGACAACCGATGGATTTCGTCGATGAACAACACGTCATGCGGCTCAAGATTGGTCAGCAGCGCGGCGAGATCGCCCGGGCGCTCAAGGACCGGCCCCGAAGTGCTTTTGATCGACACGCCCATTTCCTGAGCGATGATGTTGGCCAGCGTGGTTTTACCCAAGCCCGGCGGGCCGAAGATCAACGTGTGGTCCAGCGATTCACTGCGCCCGCGAGCGGCCTGGATGAACAACTCCATTTGCTCGCGAACGGTGGGCTGGCCAATGTATTCGGCCAGGCTGAGGGGACGAATCGCCCGGTCCTGAACTTCCTCGCGATCACGAGGGCCCGGCGTGGCGGCAATCAGACGATCAGCTTCAATCACTTAAATCATTCCCTTCAGGGCACGGCGAATCAGATCTTCACTGCTCAAACCTTTCTCCTTGATCGAGGTAATCGCCTTGCTGGCTTCCTGCGGCTTGTAGCCCAGGGAGACCAGCGCGCTGATCGCATCACTCTCGGCGGTGACTGCCGGTGCTGGCGCATCCGGCCCTCCCGGCTGGTTCGGCACCAGTGCAAACATCGCCGGCACGGTTTCCCAGGCTTTGAACCGGTCCTTGAGTTCGACCAGTAAACGCTCGGCAGTCTTCTTGCCGACACCCGGCACCTTGGTCAACGCCGAGGTGTCCTGGGACTGCACGCAACGCACCAGCTCATCGACTTCCAGACTCGACATCAGCGCCAAGGCCAATTTCGGCCCTACACCATTGAGACGGATCAACTCGCGAAAAAAGTCTCGCTCACGCTTGCCGTAGAAGCCATAGAGTAACTGCGCGTCCTCGCGTACGACTAAATGGGTGTGCAACGTCAGCGGTTCACCGACCGACGGCAAGCGATACAGCGTGGTCATGGGCACTTCCAGCTCATACCCGAGGCCGTTTACATCCAGAATCAGGTGCGGCGGCTGTTTCTCAGCCAGGGTGCCGCGCAAGCGTCCAATCACGTTTCAGATCCTTGAGCGTTGGCCAGCCAGGTGCTGGCGACTGACAGGACCAGGGTTTGGCGCCGACGACACAGGCGCAAAACCCTCATCCCGTAAAAATGATTGCTGATGCTATCAGAGACGCAGGCGCCCGCCACGACTGCGTGCAGTCCCGAGGCCATGCGGCAGCAGACTGGAACGGGTGTGCGCGTGACAAATGGCGATTGCCAGCGCATCCGAGGCATCGATTTGCGGTTTGCTGGTGAGTTTGAGCATGTGCATGACCATCATCTGCACCTGCTCTTTATTCGCCGCGCCGGTGCCGGTGACCGCTTGCTTGACCTGGGTCGCGGTGTACTCGGCGATTTCCAGGCTTTCTTCGGCGCCAGCAACAATGGCCGCGCCGCGCGCCTGACCAAGTTTCAGCGCAGAGTCGGCGTTACGCGCCATGAAGACTTTTTCGATGCCCATGGTTGTCGGGCCGTAGGTCTGGATCACTTCGCGCACGCCGCGATAGACGATTTGCAGGCGTTCATGCAGCTCGCCGGAACCGGTGCGAATGCACCCCGACGCCACGTAAACGCAGCCGCGCCCGGTATCGCGTACCACGCCGTAACCGGTAATGCGCGAACCGGGGTCGATACCAAGGATTAAAGTCATAACGCCTGCGGGTTCAGTAAAAGCACGGTATTCAATACACGAATAACAAATGTGGGAGCGAGCTTGCTCGCGAAAGCGGTTTCATATTCAGCAACGATGCTGCCTGAAATCCGCGCTCGCGAGCAGGCTCGCTCCCACAGGGGATCTTACTCGCCCTCAACCCAGTTGCGCGGCAACCGATTCCGGGATATCGGCATTGGAATAAACGTTCTGCACGTCATCCAGGTCTTCAAGCATGTCGATCAGCTTGAGCACTTTCTCCGCGCCTTCCAGATCCAGTTCGGCACTGGTGGTCGGCAGCATCACGATTTCCGCGTCGTCACCTTTGAAACCCGCTGCTTCCAGCGCGTTACGCACCGAATAGAAACCGGCGAACGAGGTAAACACCTCAATCGAACCGTCTTCGTGGGTGACCACGTCGTCGGCGTCGGCTTCCATCGCGGCTTCCATCAGCGCGTCTTCATCGATGCCCGGCGCGAAGGAAATCTGCCCTTTGCGTTCGAACAGATAAGCCACCGAGCCGTCGGTGCCAAGGTTGCCGCCACACTTGCTGAACGCATGGCGCACCGCCGCTGCGGTGCGATTGCGGTTGTCGGTCATGCATTCGACCATCACCGCCACGCCGCCCGGGCCGTAGCCTTCGTAGGTCAGTTCGACCATGTCGTCGGTATCGGCAGCGCCGGCACCGCGCGCGACCGCGCGATCAATGATGTCGCGGCTCATGTTGGCGCCGAGGGCTTTATCCAGCGCCAGACGCAGGCGCGGGTTGGAGCCCGGATCGCCGCCACCCTGACGGGCCGCAACCGTCAGTTCACGAATCCACTTGGTGAAAATCTTGCCCTTCTTGGCATCCTGACGTTCTTTGCGGTGCTTGATGTTCGCCCACTTCGAATGACCCGCCATAACTCGCTCCGAATTCTCTTTGAAACATTGCCCGCCGCGCATCAGCGCCGGCCAGCAAAAAAAAATCTCGACCTAAAGAAAAGGCGCATCCCATGAGGATGCGCCTTCAGGGTCAGCCTTACTCAGCCCGGCCTTATTCAGCCTTAGGCGTTTCGCGCAAACGAATGTGCAATTCGCGCAATGCCTTGGCGTCGACAGCGCCCGGTGCCTGAGTCATGACGTCAGCCGCGCTCTGGGTTTTCGGGAACGCGATCACTTCACGGATCGACTGCGCGCCGGTCATCAGCATCACCAGACGGTCGAGGCCGAAAGCCAGGCCACCGTGCGGCGGCGCGCCGTATTTCAGGGCGTCGAGCAGGAAGCCGAATTTCTCTTCCTGTTCCGCTTCATTGATACCCAACAGACGGAACACGGTCTGCTGCATTTCCTTGCGGTGGATACGGATCGAACCGCCACCCAGCTCGGTGCCGTTCAGAACCATGTCGTAGGCGCGGGACAGTGCGGTCGCCGGGTTGGCTTCCAGTTCCTGCGGCGTGCACTTCGGTGCGGTGAACGGGTGGTGCAAGGCAGTGAAGCTGCCGTCGTCGTTCTCTTCGAACATCGGGAAGTCGACAACCCACATCGGCACCCACTTGCAGGTCAGCAGGTTCAGGTCGTTACCCACCTTGATCCGCAGCGCGCCGAGGGCTTCGCTGACGATCTTGGCTTTGTCGGCACCGAAGAACACGATGTCGCCGTCAACCGCGCCAACGCGATCGAGGATCACATTGAGGTTGGCTTCAGGAATGTTCTTGACGATCGGCGACTGCAGGCCTTCGACGCCTTTGGCGCGCTCGTTGACCTTGATGTACGCCAGGCCCTTGGCACCGTAGATGCCGACAAACTTGGTGTAGTCGTCGATCTGCTTGCGCGGCATGCTCGCAGCGCCTGGAACGCGCAGTGCGGCAATCCGGCACTTCGGATCGTTAGCCGGGCCGCTGAAGACTTTGAAATCGACTTCTTTGAGCTGGTCGGCAACGTCTACCAGTTCCAGCGGGTTACGCAGGTCTGGCTTGTCGGAACCGTAACGGCGCATGGCTTCTTCGAATGTCATGTGCGGGAATTCGCCGAATTCCAGATCCAGCACTTCCTTGAACAGGTTGCGGATCATTTTTTCGGTGATGGCCATGATCTCTTTTTCATCGAGGAAACTGGTCTCGATGTCGATCTGGGTGAATTCCGGCTGACGGTCAGCGCGCAGGTCTTCGTCACGGAAGCACTTGGCAATCTGGTAGTAGCGGTCGAAGCCGGCGACCATCAGCAGTTGCTTGAACAGCTGTGGCGATTGCGGCAACGCAAAGAACGAACCGGCGTGAGTGCGGCTCGGCACCAGGTAGTCGCGAGCGCCTTCCGGGGTTGCGCGAGTCAGGATCGGCGTCTCGACGTCGAGGAAGCCGTTTTCGTCGAGGAAGCGACGGATGCTGGTGGTCATGCGCGAACGCAGACGCAGCTTCTCGAGCATTTCCGGGCGACGCAGGTCGAGGAAGCGATAACGCAGGCGGGTTTCTTCGCCAACGTCGGAGAACTCGTTGAGCGGGAACGGCGGGGTTTCCGCTTCGTTCAGCACTTCCAGTTCGTAGCCCAGCACTTCGATCATGCCCGACGCCATATTGGCGTTGGTCGCACCGGCCGGACGCAGACGCACCTTGCCGGTGACCTTGACTACGTACTCGCTGCGCACGCGGTCGGCGGCGGCGAAGGTTTCAGCGCGGTCCGGGTCGAACACCACTTGGGCCAGACCGTCACGATCACGGATATCGAGGAAAATCACCCCACCGTGGTCACGGCGACGGTGAACCCATCCGCAAAGGGTAATTTCCTGGCCTTCCAGGGCTTCGTTCAGTTGGCCGCAATAATGGCTGCGCATCATGGTAGTGGTTTCACTTCTCGTAATTCGAAATTCGGTTGGAGGTCGTGCTCACGGCAGTTGCCAGATGATGCAAGAGCTCACGCGTGTCGTTCAACAGGTTGCAAACCTAGTCAGCCTTGTCGCCGCCGGCCAGGTTTTTCTTCGAACCGGTCTTGAAGTCGGTTTCGTACCAACCGGTGCCGCTGAGGCGGAAACCCGGCATGGACAGCATCTTCTTCAGCTCTGGTGCCTGGCACGCAGGGCAGTCGACCAGCGGTGCTGCGCTGATCTTTTGAATGGCTTCCAACTGATGACCACAGGAAGCACATTGATAGTCGTACATCGGCATGGGGTTGTCTCGGTGATCAGATTGCTACCGCAAACGCAGGGTTTTGCGGCAAAGAGCGGGATTATATCGATTAAATGCGGCCTGTGCAGCCGTAAGACTGCACAGACCGACACTGCGCCCGTTTCAACCGCAAACCGGCTTATCCACACCTCACTTCAAGCTGTGGACGACGCAGACCACGCGCACCAGCCCGGTGAAATTCTTCACCCCGCCGTGACGCAAATGCACCTCGCGGTCCACGTGCGACAACAAGGTACTCACCGAGCAGCCGTTGAGGGTGGCCATTTCGCCCAGAATGTCCCAATAGACCTGCTCGAGCCGCAGGCAGGTCGCAAAACCGTTCAAGCGTACCGACCGCGATAACGGCCGGGCCAGGCCCATATCAAATTCACTGACAAACGGGTCAATCTTTATCGCCGGTTGCGCGACAAACCTCCACTCGCGCTCACTTTGTCCATAAACCATAGCGCTGACACTCCTTTGCCATCCGTGGTTTTCATCAGATCAGTTCTCCTGAATCCTTATAAAAACGCAGGCGCAAAGTTATAGCCAGATGACTTTATGACCATCGACGTAGGATAAGCCAACAAATGGGGGAGGATCCTGGACACGGTCCTAGGCCGGACAGTTTCCTACAGCAGCGCGGCGACTTTCCGCAGCCAAATAGAGATTCCGGCTACAGGAACAGCGGTGCACGAACAACGCCGCTGGCGTCATCCGCGCACCTTCGCACTTAGTGATCCAGCAGCGAACGGAGCATCCACGCGGTTTTTTCGTGGACTTGCATACGCTGGGTCAGCAGGTCGGCCGTGGGCTCGTCACTGACTTTGTCCAGCAGCGGGAAGATCCCGCGCGCGGTGCGGGTGACCGCTTCTTGCCCGTCGACCAGTTGCTTGATCATGTCTTCGGCGCTCGGCACGCCTTCTTCTTCTTTAATAGAAGAAAGCCGCGCGTACACCGAATAGGCGCCAGGAGCCGGGAAGCCCAGCGCACGAATACGCTCGGCGATCGAATCGACGGCCAGCGCCAGCTCGTTGTATTGCTCTTCGAACATCAGGTGCAGGGTCCGAAACATCGGCCCGGTGACGTTCCAGTGGAAGTTGTGGGTTTTCAGGTACAACACGTAGGTGTCCGACAGCAGACGCGACAGCCCGTCGACGATGGACTTGCGATCCTCTTCACTGATACCGATATCGATTGCCATGCTTATCCCCTAAAGGTGATGAAATTCATCCGACAAGTGCTGGACCACTGTAGCAAGGCTGTCCACGCCATGCAGCCCCGGATAATTGCCCAGCCTGCGACAAATCGCCCAAGGGCCGCCGCCCGACTGCCTGATTTGAGTAGCCGCAGGCTTTGCTGTTAAATAGGCAGCGTGTCGTCATTCCCTTATTTTTCCGGGGGCCGGCGCATAGGCTGATAGCGGGTACGTGTCCACCGCCTCTTATTGTTCTGAAGCGAACCGTGCCTTGTCAGCTCTTCCTTGTGATCCGTCTTAACGTGAGTCAATCAAAATGTTGAAAATCGTCCACCTGCTAATGGGCGCAGCAGCTTTGCTGCTGTCCTTCATCCCTAGCCTGCAATCCGAAGCGGTACCTTACCTGCAACAACCCGATGCACTTTACCTGGCCTTTTTCGGCCTGCTCAATCTGACCCTCGCGCCGGTTATCCCTTACTGGAACAAAGGTCCTCGCCACCAACTGCAAAACCTCGTCAGCGCTCTGCTGGTCCTGGCTGTGGTGCTGCAAACCCTGACACTGATCGCGCCGATGCCGGTTATTGCCGGTCAGCCTGCGGTGCTGTTCAGCCTCGTTGTTACCCTGGTTGCCGTGTTCCTGCACTTGGCCATCAGCTTCTACAAATCGTCACCGGCCGCCTCCTCGCCAAGCTATGACATGAGCAACCGCGATACCGGCACCGTCAAGTGGTTCAACACCTCCAAAGGCTTCGGCTTTATCTCGCGCGATTCGGGCGATGATATTTTCGTGCACTTTCGCGCCATTCGTGGCGAAGGCCACCGCGTTCTGGTCGAAGGCCAGCGCGTGGAGTTTTCGGTGATGAACCGCGACAAAGGCCTGCAAGCCGAAGACGTGATCGCCGCACTGCCCCGTCGCTGATCCCAAGCGATAAAAAAACCGCGAACAGCCTGGCTGTTCGCGGTTTTTTATTGCCCGGGGTTTGTCCGGCGTTCTCGCCTTCTTAACCCTTGCGTTCTTGACCCTTGCCTTATTAATAGTGCGGCGGTGGCGCCTCTTCTTCGGAGGACTCGAACTGCCCGGCCATTTCTTCCTGACGGCGCAGCAACGCCGACATTTGCAGTTGCAGGCGTTCGACCACGCGCTGCTGCGCCACCAGCACATCGTTCAATGACTGAATGGTGTCGTCCTGAAACGCCAAGCGGCTCTCCAGATCGTTGACGCGCTCTTCGAGGTTCATCGCTTACACGCTCCCTTCAGGTGACAACCAGGTGATTTGATCGGCAAGCACCGAGCGCAGCCGCTCGCGAATCGCTGCGACCTGCTCGGCGGTGTACGGCTTGGCCGGGTGCTTGCCCCAGACCGGCGCCGGCCACGCGGCATCGTCGCGCTTGCGCACAATCACATGCATGTGCAGTTGGCTGACCACGTTGCCCAGCGTCGCGACATTCATTTTGTCGGCGTCGAACAGGTCTTTGAGCATCTCCGCCAATGCGTTGGTTTCCTGCCAGAGCTGCTGCTGATCATCGACATCCAACTGAAACAACTCGCTGATATTTTCGCGGCGCGGCACCAGGATGAACCACGGGTAATTCGCTTCGTTGGACAGCAGCAGCCGGCAGAGAGGGAAATCACCGATGGGTAAAGTGTCTTGTTGAAGTTGTGAATCTAAAGCGAACACTGCGCGCACTCCCGCCTGGTTCATCAGTTTCAGCTTAGCGCCCCGGCTCCAAGGCCGCGCGCCAAGCGACAGGACGGCAGCATACCCGCGAATGCCCTGCCGCCGGAACCCGCGCCCCGCCATGAGACATTTTTACGGCGAACGCACCATTACAGAACCAGGCGCTCGGCGAAAACAGCCGAAGTGACTGACAAACGCTCACCCGCCCACCTCGCGCCTGTGGCCAAGCTGTATGAATTCGACACAGTGATTGAAATTTTCTGCACCAAAACCGCACATCGCGTCTACGCTGAGGCGGTCGGGGATCCGCCAACTACTCACTTCAGGGGTGAACCGGTAACGTTTTTCGTGGTCGCGCATTTTTCAGGGTGCAGCAACACCAGGTCATGCATGGCGTCAAGCGCAAACAAAACGCACTTGAAACCCCCGGTTTTATGAGGTTTTTGCAGGCACCAGCACAATTTCTTAAAAAAACAGCAACAGAATCCAGGTTTGAGCACGCTTGTTGCATTCACACCCATATCGCCTGAAAGCGTCCACTGGAAGTGGCAGCGTTCAGGCAAATAAAAACAGCGGCAGGGTTGCCCGATGGAGTTTCAGAGGTTGCGCCAGGGACTCTTTTTAGCGACGCCAAAGCTTTGAAAAACAACGTCGAAGTTGTTTGTCCGCTTGCGTCGAGGTTGTAAATTTGCGACATCTACACAGCTGTTTGCGACAGGGTCGTAAAGAAGCTGAAAGGATAGATGAGCAAGTATCGCCAACATTGTCGGCGTGATATAAGTTTGCGCCGACACAAAAAGAAAGAGCCGCCCAGATAATAAAACAGGTGGGACGGCAGTACTCTTCTAAAAACCAAAGGAGCAAATCACGATGCGCGTGATGAAGTGGAGCATAATCGCACTGGCTGTTTCAGCAGGCACCTCGCAGTTCGCAATCGCGTCCTCCCAGGACGAGTCCAAAGGCTTTATCGAAGATCAAAGTCTGAAAGCCAAGACCCGTATCCAGTACATGAACCGTGATTTCAAGAACGGTGCCGGTAACATCGCCAAAGGTGATGGCACCTTTGAAAGCGGCTATCGTCAGGACACTGGTATCAGCGAGCTGATCACTTACGAATCCGGTTTCACCCAAGGCACCATCGGCGTAGGCCTGGATGCAATGGTGATGGGTTCGGCGAAACTGGACGGTGGTTCGGGTCGTCGCGGTAATGGCCTGTTCGCTAACGACAGCGAGGGCAACCCGGAAAAGACTCAGTCCAAGTCCGGCGCAGCAGTGAAGTTCCGCCTCTCCGACACAACTCTGAAATACGGCCAGCAATTCGTTGCCAGCCCAGTATTTGCTACCGATGACAGCCGTCTGCTGCCAGAAGTCGCGACCGGTACTCTGATCACTTCCAAAGAGATCAAGAACCTGGAACTGAGCGCAGGTCGCTTCACCTCCCTGAGCAAGCAAACCGGCATGGGTCGTGACAGCATCGGCGGTCTCTCCGATGAAAACGGTTTTGGCGGCAAAGGCCTGACCAACATCAATATCTTCGGCGCCAGCTACGCCTTCACCGATAACTTCACCGGTGCAGTAGCGGCTTCCGACGCTGATGACTACTTCAAGAAGCAGTACATCAACCTGAACTACACCCTGCCGATCAACGAAGATCAGTCGCTGAACTTCGACTTCAACGGGTACAACACCAAAGGCGAGAAGCGCGGCGACCTGGTCGACGCAATCGGCGACGGCACCACCGGCGTAGACAACAAACTGTGGTCCCTGGCAGCTGCTTACAGCCTCGGCGCACACAAGTTCACCGTCGCTCACCAGCGCTCCAGCGGTGACAACGGCTACTACTACGGCGTTGACGGTAACGGCACGATCTTCGTAGCCAACTCCATTCAGATCTCCGACTTCGTGGGCCGCGACGAGCGCTCCTGGCAGGCTCGCTACGACCTGAACATGAAAACTTACGGCGTTCCTGGCCTGAGCTTCATGACCCGTTACGTAATGGGTGACAACATCAAGACCAACGGTCTGGGTGAAGGCAAGGAAAACGAGTGGAACGTTGAGTCCAAGTACGTATTCCAGGACGGTCCGGCAAAAGACCTGTCGATGCGTCTGCGTTTCGCCAACTACCGCTCGAACGGCGCGTACAGCGGCTACGCTCCTGACAACTACGACACCCGTCTGATCATTGAGTACCCGCTGACCATCCTGTAATCAGGATGTAAAACGGTCGTACTGTAGAGCTCTGCTCTGACAAAAACCGCTCACCTGTTTCAGGTGGGCGGTTTTTTTATGCGCGTTACAAGGCAACTTCGAAAGCAAGCTAACTAACTTCAACTAATAACATTAGCCAGCTATCTTTCCGGAAGTGCAGACATAAAAAAACCCAAGAGCCTTACCGACTCTTGGGCTGCCGCTTTTAAGTTGACTGAACGGCCAACTAAAAAAGCTGCTGGCCAAATTCAACAGACTTATTGCACTGGTGCTTCCTGAACCACGCGAATAACTCGCTGCGGAAACGGAATATCAATGCCGGCACTTTTCAGACGATCACGCGCCTGTTCGTTGAACATGAACATCACATCCCAGTAATCCGCAGTCTTCACCCACACACGCAGCGAAACAGTGATTGAGCTGTCACCCAACGTCGAGATAACGGCTTGCGGTGCCGGATCGGTCATCACGCGCTCATCGTTGGCCAGGTCGAGCAGCACTTGGCGGGCTTTCTGCAAGTCCGCTTCGTAGTCCACGCCGACATCGAACACAACTTTGCGGGTTGGCTGACGATTGGTGTTGGTGATGATGCCGTTCGACAGATTGCCGTTTGGCACGATGATGGTTTTGTTGTCGCCGGTGCGCAGCACTGTGTGGAAGATCTGAATGCTGTCGACCGTGCCGGACACGCCCTGGGCTTCGATCCAGTCACCAATGCGGAACGGACGGAACAACAGAATCAGCACGCCGCCCGCGAAGTTCGCCAGGCTGCCCTGCAATGCCAGGCCGATTGCCAGACCTGCGGCACCGATGGCGGCAACGAACGAGGTGGTCTCGACGCCGATCATCGATGCGACGCTGACAATCAGCAGCACTTTGAGAATGATGTTGGCCAGGCTGCTGATAAAACCTTGCAGCGCCAGGTCGGCGTTACGCAGGGCCAGCAGGCCGCCGAGTTTTTGCGTGACTTTGTTGATCAGCCACCAGCCGATGGCCAGGGTGATCACCGCCAGCAGCACACGGCTGCCGTATTCCATGATCATCGGGATCCAGGCCTGCGAGGCCTTTACCAAATGGTCCACTTCAGTATTCAAATCCATCTACTTTCTCCGGGGTCAGCACAATCCTGCTATGGCAGCGAGCCTGCGCGCGATGGCGCTGAGCCATTCAACACAGGTGTCGAATGCCACGACCTCATCGCGAGCAGGCTCACAGCCACAGGATTGTGTGTTGCGAGGGTCAGTCGCGGAAGTTGTTGAACTGCAGCGGCATGTCGAACGTCTTGGCGCGCAGGGCCGCGATGGCTTCCTGCAAATCGTCGCGCTTCTTGCCGGTGATCCGCACTTGCTCGCCCTGAATGGCGGCCTGGACCTTGAGCTTGGCGTCCTTGACGTGAGCGACGATTTTCTTCGCCAGCTCCTTGTCGATGCCTTCCTTGAGCACGGCTTCCTGCTTCATCAACTTGCCCGACGCATAAGCATCCTTGACCTCAAGGCACTGCACGTCGATCTTGCGCTTGACCAGCGCCAGCTTGAGGATTTCGATCATCGCTTCGAGCTGGAAATCGGCTTCAGCGGTCAGGTTGACGGTCAGCTCCTTTTCCTTGAACTCGAAAGTGCCCTTGCCTTTCAGGTCATAACGACGATCGAGTTCCTTGACGGCGTTCTCGACCGCGTTGGTGACTTCGTGTTTGTCCAGTTCGGATACCACGTCGAACGACGGCATGTAATTTCTCCAATAATCCGGTAAAAAAAGGCGCGCTCGATCACGATGGAGCGCGCTTGGCTTGCGGTTAAAATCGGGCTCATTATAACGGGTCTTTTCCAACCGATACTGCGAGCCTCTCATGCGTGCCTCAAACCGAGCAAAAAGCTGATGTCGACCACCTGGCATGTTCTCGGCGCCGGCAGCCTCGGCACGTTATGGGCCACCCGCCTGGCGCGCGCGGGGGTTGCGGTGCGTTTGATTGTGCGAGACGAAAATCGTTTAAACGCATATCACGCGGCGGGCGGCTTGACCCTGGTCGAGAACGGCAGCGCGAGCACCTACGCCGTGCCCGCTGAAACACCTGACGGCGACGCGCCGATCAGCCGCTTGCTGGTCGCCTGCAAAGCCTACGACGCCGAGCACGCCGTGGCGCAACTGGCGCCGCGCCTGACGGAGGGCGCCGAACTGATCCTGTTGCAGAACGGCCTCGGCAGTCAGGACGCCGTGGCGGCGCGCGTGCCGCAAGCGCGCTGCATCAGCGCGTCGAGCACTGAAGGCGCGTTTCGCGATGGCGATTGGCGCGTGGTGTTCGCCGGCCACGGTTACACCTGGCTCGGCGATGCCGGGCATCCGGTGGCGCCGATCTGGCTGGACGATTTGAACGCCGCCGGCATTCCCCACGAATGGAGCACCGAAATCCTCACGCGGCTGTGGCGCAAACTTGCGCTCAATTGCGCGATCAATCCGCTGACGGTGCTGCACGGTTGCCGCAACGGTGGGTTGCAGGACCATCATTGCGAAGTCGCCACGCTCTGCGTCGAGCTGACCGAGCTGCTCGAGCGCTGCGGTCAGCCCGCTGCTGCCGAGGATTTGCAGCAGGAAGTCGAACGGGTGATCCAGGCCACCGCCGCCAATTACTCGTCGATGTATCAGGATGTCGCCAATCAGCGCCGCACTGAAATCAGCTATCTGTTGGGCCATGTGTGCAAAGTCGCGGCGCGGCATCAGTTGAACCTGCCGCACCTCAATCAATTGCAGCAGCGCCTGATCACGCATCTGCACAGCCTTGGATTGCCCAGCGACTGAGCAGCGGCTACGCTGGCGACTTGTTCCCTTTCAGCGACGAACCTGATGCCATTGCGCCAGCGCCTCGAAAACCTTCCCGTCGGCCAGAAATTGCTGGCCGCTTTGCTGGTGCTGTTGATCACCGTGCTGCTGGTCGCCAACCTGACGTTTATCAGCGCCGCGTATTACATTTCCCAGGAAAGCATGGCGCCGCAGGCCCTGCAAACCATCGGCCGGCTGGTGTCGAATCCGAGTCTGGTGTCCGAAGCGTTGCAGTCGCCGCAAAGCGCCGACCGCCTGCTCAAGGAACTCAACAGTTATTCACCGTTGCGCGCCGCAGCACTGTACGACGGTAACGGCGAGCGTCTCGCGCAGTTGCAGCACGGCGACAAACTGAAGTTGCCGGAGCGCTATCGGCACATCGAAGCCTGGCAATCCACGGAGTTTCGCAGCAACCAGATCATCACCCTGCCCCGCCCCGGCACTCAGCCGGGGCATTTGCTGTTGGTGGCCAGCAGCGAATTGCCGATGGCGTTTTACACCGGCACCCTGACCGCGAGCCTCGGCATCCTGATCTTCAGTGTGCTGCTGTGGCTGGTGATTGCGCGGCAGATCAAACGCCTCATCACTCGACCGATTCATCAACTCGAAGAGCTGTCGCGCCAAGTCACCCGCGAAGAGAACTATGCGCTGCGCGCCTCTCGCGGCAACCACGACGAAATCGGCAGCCTCGCCGAGGCGTTCAACACCATGCTGTCGCGGATCGAGGCGCGCGAGCAGCAGCTCAAGCGCGCCCGCGATGAGTCGCAAGAGGCTTACGATCAGGCACAAGGTCTGGCAGAAGAAACCCGCCACACCAACCGCAAACTGGAACTGGAAGTGCAGGTGCGGAGCAAGATCGAGAAGAAACTCACCGGTTTCCAGAACTACCTCAACAGCATCATCGACTCGATGCCTTCGGCGCTGATCGCCCTCGATGAGCAGCTCTACGTCACGCAGTGGAATCAGGAGGCCAGCGCCCTGTCCGGCACGCGTCTGGACGAAGCGCTGAACCAGCCGATTTTCCTCGCGTTCGAACCGCTCAAGCCGTTTTTGCCGCAACTCAAGCAAACCGTCGAACAGCACACCGTGGCGAAAATCGAGCGCGTGACCTGGATCAAGGACGATGAAGCCAAGCATTACGCGCTGACGTTCTATCCGCTGATGGGCGGCGCCGGGCGTGGCGTGGTGATCCGCATCGATGACATCACCCAGCGCCTGTCGCTGGAGGAAATGATGGTGCAATCGGAAAAAATGCTTTCGGTCGGTGGCCTCGCCGCGGGCATGGCCCACGAAATCAATAACCCGCTGGGCGCGATCCTGCACAACGTGCAGAACATCCGCCGACGCCTGTCGCCGGAGCTGCCGAAAAACCTCGAACAAGCGGAACAGGTCGGCATTGAGCTGGAAACCGTCAATCAATACCTGCAAGCGCGGGAAGTCCCGCAATTGCTCGATGGCATCCAGCAGGCCGGCGCGCGGGCGGCAAAGATCGTCACGCACATGCTCAGTTTCAGCCGTCGCAGCACGCGGCAAATGGCCCCGTGTGACTTGCCGGCGCTGATCGACCAAGCCGTGGAAATCGCCGGAAACGACTTTGATCTGGCGATCGGTTTTGACTTCAAGGGCCAGGCGATCATTCGCCAGTTCGACCCCGCGCTCGGCCCGGTGCCCGGCACCGCCAACGAACTGGAACAAGTGCTGCTCAATCTGTTGAAAAACGCCGCGCAGGCGATTCACCAGCGTGAAGACGACAGCGAGCCGGGGCGGATTATTCTGCGGACCAAACTCAATCCGCCGTGGGCCGAGATTCAGGTCGAGGACAACGGCATCGGCATGAGCGAGAACGTGCGCAAACGCACCTTCGAGCCGTTTTTCACCACCAAGGAAATCGGCCAGGGCACCGGCCTCGGTTTGTCCGTTTCGTATTTCATCATCACCAACAACCACAAAGGTCAGATGGAAGTGCAATCGACCCTCGGCCAGGGCACTTGTTTTACTTTGCGCTTGCCGTTGGCGGGCACCCCGCTGGTCTCTCAAGAACTCAATCAGCTACCGAGGTAACCATGGGCTTTCGCTTGTCGAAGATTTACACCCGCACCGGCGACAAAGGCGAGACCGGCCTGGGCGATGGCCGCCGCGTGCCCAAGGATCACCCGCGCATCGAAGCGATTGGCGAGGTCGATACGTTGAACAGTCAGGTCGGCGTGTTGCTGGCCGGGTTGGCGGCGGAAAGCGCCGCGTATCCGGGTTTGAATGAAGTGATCGAGGTGCTGGCGCCGTGTCAGCATCGCTTGTTCGACCTCGGTGGTGAACTGGCGATGCCGGTTTACCAGGCGTTGAACGACGCGGAAATCGAGCGCCTGGAAGCGGCGATTGATCTATGGAACGAAGAGCTGGGGCCGCTGGAGAATTTCATTCTGCCGGGCGGTTCGGCGTTGATTGCGCAAGCACACGTGTGCCGAAGCCTGGCGCGCGGTGCCGAGCGCCGGTGTCAGCATTTGAATGCGGTAGAGCCGCTGACCGGGGTTGGGCTGGCGTATATCAATCGCTTGTCGGATTTGCTGTTTGTGGCGGCGCGGCTGATTGCCAAGCGCCAGGGGATCGCCGAGATATTGTGGCAACCGGCGGCGAAACCTAAGGTTTAGTCGGCGCCTTCGAGGACGCCTTCGCGGGCAAGCCTCGCTCCTACACGGTTTATGTTGTTCGCGGATGTTGTGAAAGACACAAATCCTGTAGGAGCGAGGATTGCCCGCGAAGAGGCCAGCCGCTAGACCAAAGAATCAGGCCAGAACGCGCGAATCCCCGCCACACCCTGCGCCCCTGCTTCCCAAGCCTTCTGCCGGTCCGCCGGGCCAACGCCACCCAACAAGAACACCGGTTTGCTGAAACCGGCGATCAGGCTTGCAGCCTGCTCCCAACCCAACGGCTGCGCATCCGGGTGAGTCTGGGTCGGTTGCACCGGCGACAATGTCACGAAGTCCACGCCCATTTGCTCGGCCAGCGCCAGTTCTTCTGCGTCATGGCAGGACGCCGCCAACCAGCGCGACGCCGGCAGCGGGCGGCCCTTCTGCGCATATTTGCGCAATTGCGCGGCGGTGATGTGCCAACCGGCGGACGGGAAATCGCCCAGCCATTCGAACGGTCCCTTGATCATCAACTGCGCTTTGCCGGCACACAGCCCCGCCGCGTCCACCGCCAAATCGCGATATTTCGGGTCGTAGCCGTTCGGCGCGCGCAGCTGAATCAGCTTGATGCCGCTGGCAATGGCTTTCTGGATGCCGCGCAGAAGTGCCGGGGTTTCCAGGTCTTCCGGGGTAATCAGGTACTCGGCCGGCAACCGCGCCGCGGCGACGATCGGCTGGTTGGCCGCAGGAAATTCGTAGTTGAGCAAATCGCGCTGGGCGACCCACTCCAACGGCTGACCTTCGACGCCATGCGGCTCACCGCTAAACGCCGAGACTTCCCACACATCCAGCAACACCTGCTTGTCCGGGTAGTCGTGTTGAACCTTGATCAGCGGTCGCGCGGCGCTGACGACAATGCCCAACTCTTCCTGCAGCTCGCGGGCCAGAGCGGTTTCGACCGACTCGTCAGCCTCGACTTTGCCACCGGGGAATTCCCACAAACCGCCCTGATGCTGAGTATCGGCACGGCGTGCAATCAAAATCTTGCCAGCGCTGTCACGGATGACGGCGGCGGCGACGTGAACTCGTTTCACTGCGTTACCTCCGCAAGACCGGCTTTCTGCCAGGCCTTGAAAAACGGCCATTGGTAAATGGTTTCAACATAAGCCTCGTCCGCCGCCGGCAACTTCACCCGGTAAGTGCGCAGACGCACGGCAATCGGCGCGAAAAACGCATCGGCCAGCGAGGCAGGGCCAAACAGGAACGGCCCGGTTTCACTCGCCACCGCGCGGCATTCTGCCCACAGCGCGAGCATGCGCTGGATTTCCGCTGCAACCTCTGGCGGCGTCGATGGCAGTGCCTGGTCGCGGCTCAAGTCGAACGGCATGTTGCTGCGCATCGCAAAAAATCCACTGTGCATTTGCGCACAGGCCGAACGGGCCTGGGCGCGGGCGGCGGTGTCTTTGGGCCAGAGGTTGGCCTCGGGGAATTGTTCAGCGAGGTATTCGGCGATGGCCAGCGAATCGGCGATCACGCCGTGCGCGGTTTTCAGCAGCGGCACTTTGCCGGTCGGCGAATGCTTGAGCACACGCTCGCGGGTGTCGGGCTGATTGAGTTTGATCAGTTCTTCGGTGTACGCAGCGCCGGTCAGGTCGAGCGCCAGGGCACCGCGCAGGGACCAGGAGGAATAGAGTTTGTCGCCGATGATCAGGTGCAGGCTCATGTTCGGGACCTTTTTGTTGAGGAATTCAGGGCCGGAATCTTTGGCGTCTGGTCGGGCCTCTTCGCGGGCAAGCCTCGCTCCTACAAGAGCGATGTCCTACCTGTAGGAGCGAGGCTTGCCCGCGAATGAGGCGCCGCGGTCTTACGTCCGGTACTCGGCGTTGATCTTCACGTACTCGTGGGACAGGTCGGTGGTCCAGATGGTTTCGCTGCAATCGCCGCGACCCAACTCGATCCGAATGGTGATTTCCTCCTGTTGCATCACCGCCGAGCCCTGGGCCTCGGTGTAGGTCTCGGCGCGCGCGCCACGGCTGGCAATGCACACGTCACCGAGGAACACATCGATCTTGCTCACGTCGAGGTTCGGCACACCGGCACGGCCGACGGCGGCGAGGATGCGCCCCCAGTTCGGATCGGAGGCGAACAGCGCGGTTTTGATCAGCGGCGAGTGCGCCACGGTGTAACCGACGTCGAGACATTCCTGGTGATTGCCGCCGCCATTGACTTCGACGGTGACAAACTTGGTCGCGCCTTCGCCATCACGCACGATGGCCTGGGCCACGTCCATGCACACTTCGAAAACCGCTTGTTTGAGCTTGGCGAACAGTTCGCCGCTGGCCGCAGTGATTTCCGGCAGCGCAGCCTGACCGGTGGCGATCAGCATGCAGCAGTCGTTGGTCGAGGTATCGCCGTCGATGGTGATGCGGTTGAACGACTTGTTGGCGCCGTCCAGCATCAGGTTTTGCAGCACATCACGGGAGACTTTGGCGTCAGTGGCGATGTAGCCGAGCATGGTTGCCATGTTCGGGCGGATCATCCCCGCGCCCTTGCTGATGCCGGTGACGGTGATGGTCACGCCGTCATGTTCGAACTGGCGGCTGGCGCCCTTCGGCAAGGTGTCGGTGGTCATGATGCCGGTGGCGGCGGCGGCCCAATTGTCTACCGACAGATCATCAAGCGCGGCTTGCAGTGCGCCTTCGATTTTCTCGACCGGCAGTGGCTCGCCGATGACGCCGGTGGAATACGGCAGCACCAGGCTGGCGTCGACGCCAGTCAGTTCAGCCAGTTTCGCGCAGGTGCGTGCGGCGGCGGCGAGGCCAGGTTCGCCGGTGCCAGCGTTGGCATTGCCGGTGTTGGTCAGCAGGTAACGCACCGGACCTTGCACGCGTTGCTTGGCCAAAATCACTGGCGCGGCGCAAAACGCGTTCAGGGTGAACACGCCCGCAACGGTCGAACCTTCGGCGCAGCGCATGACCACGACATCCTTGCGCCCAGGGCGCTTGATGCCGGCCGAGGCGATACCGAGTTCAAAACCGGCAACCGGGTGCAACGTTGGCAAAGGACCAAGACCAACAGCCATGAATGCGCTCCTTAATAAATGATGTCAGCACCGGCGCCGCAGCGTCGGCGTTCAAATGGCAAAACGCCGCGACGGCTGATGCCGGTCGCGGCGCGGGTATTTCAGCGATTGAAACGGGTTTTACTGGATCTGCCCGTGGCAATGCTTGAATTTCTTGCCCGAACCGCAGTAGCACAGTTCGTTACGGCCCAGCTTCTGATCGTTGCGCACCGGCGCGGTCGCGAGTGCGACATCGACCTCTTCACCGAGCAGTTCCGGTTGCTCGAGACCCGGCGGTTCGTCGTGCTGGAATTGCATGCGCGCCGCCAGTGCCTCGGCTTCTTCACGCAGACGTTGCTCTTCGGCTTCCGGATCTTCGCGGCGCACCTGAACGTGCGACAACACACGGATCGAGTCGCGCTTGATCGAATCCAGCAACTCGGAGAACAGCGTGTACGACTCGCGCTTGTACTCTTGCTTCGGGTTCTTCTGCGCATAACCACGCAAGTGGATGCCGTGACGCAGGTGATCCATGGTCGACAGGTGGTCTTTCCACAGATCATCAAGAACGCGCAGGACGATTTGCTTCTCGAAGGTGCGCAGCGCTTCGGCGCTTGCCGCTTCTTCTTTCTCGTTGTACGCCGCCAGCAGCTCGGTCATGAGCTTCTCGCGCAGGGTTTCTTCGTACAGGTGATCGTCTTCGTCGAGCCATTGCTGGATCGGCAACGCCACGCCGAAGTCGCTCTGCAACGCGGCTTCCAGACCGGCCACGTCCCACTGCTCTGGCAGCGATTGCGGTGGAATGTGCGCGCTGACCGTTGCGTTGAGCACGTCCTGACGGAAATCGGCGATGGTTTCGCCAATGTTGTCAGCGGCCAACAAACTGTTACGCATGTGATAAATCACTTTACGTTGTTCGTTGTTGACGTCATCGAACTCGAGCAGTTGTTTACGAATGTCGAAGTTGCGACCTTCAACCTTGCGCTGAGCCTTTTCGATGGCGTTGGTCACCATGCGGTGCTCGATCGCTTCACCGGACTGCATGCCCAGGGCCTTCATGAAGTTCTTCACCCGATCAGAGGCGAAGATGCGCATCAGGCTGTCTTCCAGCGACAGGTAGAAGCGGCTGGAACCGGCGTCACCCTGACGACCGGCACGACCACGCAACTGGTTGTCGATACGGCGCGATTCGTGACGCTCGGAAGCGATTACCTGCAGACCGCCGGATTCCAGCACTTGCTGGTGACGCTTCTGCCAATCGGCCTTGATCTGGGCAATCTGCTCAGGGGTCGGGTCTTCGAGCGAAGCCACTTCCACTTCCCAGTTACCGCCCAACAGAATGTCGGTACCGCGACCAGCCATGTTGGTGGCGATGGTCAATGCGCCTGGGCGACCGGCCTGGGCAATGATTTCGGCTTCTTTTTCGTGGAACTTGGCGTTCAGAACCTTGTGTTCGATGCCTTCTTTCTCAAGCAGGCGCGACATGTGTTCCGACGTTTCGATGGTTGCAGTACCCACCAGCACCGGACGGCCCTGGGTCATGCATTCCTTGATGTCGGCAACAATCGCCGCGTACTTCTCGTCGGCGGTGAGGAACACCAGGTCGTTGTAGTCTTTACGCGCCAGCGGCTTGTTCGGCGGGATAACCATCACCGACAGACCGTAGATCTGGTGGAATTCGAACGCTTCGGTGTCGGCAGTACCGGTCATGCCGGACAGCTTGTTGTACAGACGGAAGTAGTTCTGGAACGTGGTCGACGCCAAGGTCTGGCTTTCGGCCTGAATGTTCAGGTTTTCCTTGGCTTCGATGGCCTGGTGCAGGCCTTCGGACAGACGACGACCCGGCATGGTACGGCCGGTGTGTTCGTCGACCAGGACAACCTGACCGTCCTGCACGATGTATTCGATGTTGCGATGGAACAGTTTGTGCGCACGCAGACCGGCATACACGTGAGTCAGCAGGCCAAGGTTATGCGCCGAGTACAGGCTCTCGCCTTCGGCAAGCATGCCGACGCGGGTGAGCATGTCTTCGATGAACTGGTGACCGGCTTCGTTGAGTTCGACCTGACGGGTCTTCTCGTCAACGGTGTAGTGGCCAGCCTTGGTGACTTCGCCTTCAACTTCTTCGACGTGCAGTTCCAGTTGCGGGATCAGTTTGTTGATCTCGACGTACATCTTGGAGCTGTCTTCGGCCTGGCCGGAGATGATCAGCGGCGTACGGGCTTCGTCGATGAGAATCGAGTCGACTTCGTCGATCACGGCGAAATTGAGTTCGCGCTGGAATTTTTCTTCCATGCTGAACGCCATGTTGTCGCGCAGGTAGTCGAAACCGAATTCGTTGTTGGTGCCGTAGGTGATGTCCGCGGCGTAAGCCAGGCGCTTCTCTTCCGGCGGCTGGAATGGCGTGACCACACCGACCGACAGACCGAGGAATTCGTAGAGCGGACGCATCCAGTTGGCGTCACGACGAGCCAGGTAGTCGTTCACGGTTACTACGTGAACGCCCTTGCCGGACAGCGCGTTGAGGTAAACACCCAGTGTTGCCACCAGGGTCTTGCCTTCACCGGTACGCATTTCCGCGATCATGCCTTCATGCAAGGTCATGCCGCCGATCAACTGGACGTCAAAGTGACGCATACCCATGACACGTTTACCGGCTTCACGGGCGACCGCAAAGGCTTCTGGCAACAGCTTGTCGAGGGTTTCCCCTTTGGCGATGCGGGCCTTGAACTCATCTGTCTTGGCACGCAACTGATCGTCCGAAAGGGCCACCATTTGCTCTTCGAAGGCATTGACGAGTTGCACCGTCTTGAGCATGCGTTTGACTTCACGCTCGTTCTTGCTTCCAAAAAGTTTCTTTAACAAAGGCGCAAACATATCGGCAGGATCTTCCACACTAAAGGGATGGAGGGCGGCCCCGTGAGTCGCCCGAGCAGCCCTCATGGCCGCATGCGAACGAGCATTCTACCCGGAAACGAAGGTGAGGAAAGTGGCGTTGTTCCACGATGCATGCACTGCGCTGTTACGGGGCTCACTTAAAATAAGGGCTTTTTGCTGAACTTCAAGCCATTCACGGCAGAAGTTACTTGTTGATTTAATGGGTAAAGCGCGCGCAAAGCAATGGGTCAGGCTGATCGAATGCTTTCTGCTACCATGGCCGCTCTGTTACTTCAGGTGTCTGATCATGGCATTTCGCCCCCTCACGGCCAGAGCACCCGCCGTTCTGCTTCGCGAAGCCAAACCGCTGAAAGCCATCTTCGGCCACGCTCAACGCCTGGGTCATTTACAACGTCTGGTGGAAAGCCAGTTGCAGCCTGCCGCACGCGAGCATTGCCATGTGGCGTCGTGGCGCGAAGGCAGTTTGCTGTTGATTGTCACCGACGGTCACTGGGCGACGCGCTTGCGTTACCAGCAAAAACGCCTGCAACGGCAATTGCAGTTGTTTGATGAGTTCGCCAGCCTGACGCGGATTCTGTTCAAGGTTCAGCCGCCGACCGTGCAGCAAGGCGCGGCGGGGCATACCATCAGTTTATCCAGCGATGCGGGTGCGACCATTCAGGCGACGGCCGACGGGATCAGCGATCCGAATTTGCGGGCAGCGCTGGAGCGCCTGGCGGCGCACGCCAAACCCAAGGATTGACACACATCCTGTAGGAGCGAGGCTTGCCCGCGAAGAGGTCCTTGAGGACGCCAAAAGCTTCGCGGGCGAGCCTCGCTCCTACATTGATTATGGCCATTCAGCTATTCAACGGCGTTTGCTGCCACCGAGCAAAGAGCCCATCAACCCGCGCACCAGTTGCCGACCAATCTGATTAGCCGCCTGGCGCATCGCCGATTTCAACGCCTGCCCCGCCGCTGTGCCCAGGAACTCCCCGGCCTTGTCGGTGAAGCTCGGCTCCTCGGCAGCAGGTTTATCCGGTTCAGCCTCAGGCGCCAGCCCCTTGCGCCCCATCAACACTTCATACGCCGATTCGCGGTCGACGGGCTTGTCGTAACGGCCCTTGAACGGCGACCCGGCGATCAGCATCGTGCGCTCGGTGGCCGTCAACGGCCCGATCCGCGACTGCGGCGGCGCGACCAATACGCGCTGGACCATCTCCGGCGTGCCTTTATCCTGCAAGGTGCCGACCAGCGCCTCGCCGATCCCCAGTTCGGTCAACACCGACAAGGCGTCGAACGCCGGATTCGGCCGGAAACCGTCCGCCACCGCCCGCAGGGATTTCTGCTCCTTGGCGGTAAACGCGCGCAAACCGTGCTGAACCCGCAGACCCAACTGCGCCAGCACGTCATCCGGCAAGTCGCCCGGCGATTGCGTGACGAAATACACGCCAACGCCTTTCGAGCGAATCAGCCGCACCACTTGCTCAAGTCGCTCCTGCAAGGCTTTCGGCGTGTCGGCAAAGAGCAAATGCGCCTCATCGAAAAACAGCGCCAGCAACGGTTTGTCGGCGTCGCCACGTTCCGGCAGTTGCTCGAACAGTTCCGCCAACAGCCACAACAGAAACGTCGCGTAAACCTTCGGCGCTTGGTGGACCAGACGGCTGGCATCGAGCAAGTGAATGCGCCCGCGACCATCGGCCGCCGGTTGCAGGATGTCTTCGAGTTGCAGCGCCGGCTCGCCGAACAAGGCTTCGGCGCCCTGCTGTTCGAGGATGGCCAGGCGTCGCAACAGCGCCTGGCTGGAACCGGTGGTCATCAGCGCCGCGTCATCGCCGAGCAATTGCGGGTTGTCACGCAGGTGATTGAGCAGCGCTTTCAAATCTTTCAGATCGAGCAGCAACAGGCCTTCACGGTCGGCGACCTTGAACGCGGCATACAGCGCCGATTGCTGGCTGTCGGTGAGTTCGAGCAACGCGCCGATCAGCAGCGGGCCCATTTCACTCAAGGTTGTGCGCAGTGGATGACCGGACTCGCCGTGAATGTCCCACAAGGTCACGGGATAAGCCTGCGGCGTGTAATTGAGCCACGGCATCCCGGCAATGCGCTCGGCGACTTTGCCTTGCGGGTCGCCGGCGGCGCCGAGTCCGCACAAGTCGCCCTTGATGTCGGCGGCGAACACCGCTACGCCGGCATCGCTGAAGGCTTCGGCCAGACGTTGCAAGGTGACGGTTTTGCCGGTGCCGGTGGCGCCTGCGACCAGACCATGACGATTGGCCAGGCGCATGGCCTGGGCAATCGGCTGCCCTGCAAGGTCGGCGCCGATAACGAGTTTCGAGGAGTCAGGCATTTTGTCACCCATGGTTAATCTTTGATCGTTGACGGCCGATAAATAATGGCGAGAACCAGACTGAAGAGAGCCTCGGTAATTCCCTAAGGAGAGACGGAATATCAGCTTGATTTCACGCAGCCCGATTTGCCCGTGCTTATAAAAGCACGACCTGGACATTAAGACCTTAGCGGACACCCCAAGCCATGAACAAAAATCTGCGTTTCAGCCATAAGATCCTGCTTGCGGCCGCACTGGTCGTGATTGCCGCGTTTGCTTCGTTCACGCTGTACAACGATTATCTGCAACGCAACGCGATTCGCGAAGACCTCGACAACTACCTCACCGAGATGGGCGAAGTCACTGCCAGCAACATCCAGACATGGCTGAGCGGGCGCATTCTGCTGATCGACAACCTCGCGCAGAACATCGCAATCAACCCCGAGCAGGCCACTGTTTCCAGCCTGCTGGAGCAGAAAGCGCTGACGTCGACGTTCATGGCGTCCTACCTTGGCGACGCCACCGGGCACTTCACCATTCGCCCCGACGCGAAAATGCCTGACGGCTTCGACCCGCGCGTTCGCCCTTGGTACAAAGGCGCGGAAAGCAGCAGCACGCCGACCCTGACCGAACCGTACATCGATGCCGCGACCGGCCAAACCATCATTTCCATCGCCACTGCCTCGAAGAAAGCCGGGCAAAGTGTCGGCGTGGTCGGTGGCGACTTGAGCCTGCAAACGCTGATCGACACCCTCAGCGCCCGCGACTTCGACGGCATGGGTTACGCGTTCCTGGTCAGCGCCGACGGCAAGATTCTGGTGCACCCGGACAAAGCCTTGGTGATGAAATCCCTCAGCGAGGCTTACCCGCAAGACACGCCACGGATCAGCAGCGACTTCAGCGAAGTCGAAGTCGACGGCAAGACGCGCATCGTCACGTTCACGCCGATCAAGGGTTTGCCCTCGGTCAACTGGTACATCGGCCTGTCGGTGGACAAGGACAAAGCCTTTGCCATGCTCAGCGAATTCCGCACCTCGGCGGTGATTGCGACGGTGATTGCCGTGGCCATCATCATCGCCCTGCTCAGCATGCTGATCCGCATTCTGATCCAGCCGTTGCACGTGATGACCCGCGCGATGCAGGACATTGCCGACGGTGAAGGCGATTTGACCAAGCGCCTGACCATCCAGAACCAGGACGAATTCGGCATCCTCGGCACCGCGTTCAACCGTTTTGTCGAGCGCATTCACACGTCGATCCGCGAAGTGTCTTCGGCCACCGGCCAGGTCAACGAAGTTGCCTTGCGGGTGGTGGCGGCGTCGAACTCGTCGATGTTCAACTCCGACCAGCAAGCCTCGCGCACCAACAGCGTGGCCGCCGCGATCAACCAGCTCGGCGCTGCTGCGCAGGAAATCGCGCGCAATGCCGCACAAGCGTCGAATCAGGCCAGCGATGCCCGCAGCCTCGCCGAAGATGGCCAGCAAGTGGTCGATCGCAGTATCAAAGCGATGAATCAGCTATCGAGCATGCTCAGCGCGTCGAGCAGCAATATCGAGTCGCTGAACAGCAAAACCGTGAACATCGGGCAGATTCTCGAAGTGATCACCAGCATTTCCCAGCAAACCAACCTGCTGGCGCTCAACGCCGCGATTGAAGCGGCGCGCGCCGGTGAAGCGGGTCGCGGCTTTGCGGTGGTCGCCGACGAGGTGCGCAACCTCGCGCACCGCACGCAGGAATCGGCGCAACAAGTGCAGACAATGATCGAGGAGCTGCAAGTCGGCGCCCGCGAATCCGTCAGCACCATGAGCGAGAGCCAGCGCCACAGTCAGGACAGCGTAGAAATCGCCAACCTGGCCGGCGAACGCCTGAACAGCGTGACGATGCGCATCGGCGAGATCGACGGGATGAACCAGTCGGTGGCCACTGCGACCGAGGAGCAGACGGCCGTGGTGGAGTCGATCAACGTCGACATTACCGAGATCAACACGCTGAACCAGGAAGGCGTGGAAAACCTGCAATCGACATTGCGCGCGTGTTCCGATCTGGAGCAGCAGGCGGCGCGGTTGAAGCAGTTGGTGGGCAGTTTCCGCATTTAGGTTGTATTTGAGGTGGTATTTGAGGGTCTATTCGCGGGCAAGCCTCGCTCCTACAGGTGATCGCGTCCCCTGTAGGAGCGAGGCTTGCCCGCGAAAGCGACCTCACCAACACCCCACCCCTCGCTGACACCCCCGCCCGCAAAACCTCAACCGAACATCTATCCTTGTTAAAGGTCAACCGAGGAAGAGCAACGGCCCAGAGGGATGTTCATCGTGCATATCGCTGACATAACCATGTTCTACGCCCCTGCCAGCGGTGGCGTGCGCACTTATCTGGATGCAAAACATCGTCGCCTGAGCATCAAGCCGGGCATTCGCCACAGTCTGTTGATCCCCGGTTCACACCTCAGTGAACAGGACGGCATTTACACCGTTCCCGCCCCCGCCCTGCCCTTCGGCAAGGGTTATCGCTTCCCACTGCGTCTGGCGCCGTGGCGCAACGTTTTGCAGGATTTGCAGCCGGATCTGATCGAAGTCGGCGATCCCTACCTCACCGCGTGGGCGGCACTGGATGCGCGGCGGCAACTCGACGTGCCGGTGATCGGCTTTTACCACTCGGACCTGCCGCTGCTGGTAAGTAATCGCATGGGCAACTGACTGACGACTAATGTCGAAGCCTACGTCAGCAAACTGTATGGCAACTTCGACCGGGTGCTGGCGCCCAGCCAAGTGATGGCCGACAAACTAACCGGTCTCGGCGTGCGCAATGTCTTCGTGCAGCCACTCGGCGTCGATTTGCAGACGTTCAACCCCAGCGCCCGCGATCCGGGCCTGCGCGCCGAGCTGGGAATTGCTGAAGACACCCGGCTGCTGATCTTCGCTGGCCGTGGTTCGAAAGAGAAAAACCTGCCGGTGCTGCTTAATTGCATGAAACGCCTGGGCCCGCGTTATCACTTGTTGCTGGTCGGCTCCTCAATGCCGGCGCAGGTGCCGGACAACGTTAGCGTGATCGATCAGTTTTGCCCGGCGCCGCAAGTCGCGCGGCTGATGGCCAGTGCCGACGCGCTGCTGCATGCCGGCGATCAAGAGACTTTCGGCCTAGTGATCCTCGAAGCCATGGCCAGTGGGATTCCGGTGGTCGCGGTGGCGGCCGGGGCATTCAGCGAAATCGTCAGCGAACGCTGCGGTTTGCTCTGCGCGCCGAACAATCCCTTGGCGATGGCCAATGCAGTGCGCGAATTGTTCAGCCAGGGCAGCGTCACGCTGGGCCAACAGGCGCGGCAACATGTCGAGCGCCATTACGCCTGGGACGCGGTGGTCAACAGTTTGCTCGGCCATTACCACGCCGTGCTCGGCAGCACGATGCCCCTGGCCGCGAATGGTTGAAAGCGATGAATCCGCCAACCCTGTTACTGGTCCTGCACGACGTCGCGCCGCAAACCTGGGCGGATTACCAACCCTTCGTCGACGCTGTCGATGCCTTGGGTGATGTGCCGATCACCTGGCTGGTGGTTCCCGATTTTCACAAAAACAATCAGCTTGCAGCGCATGCGGATTTTCGCCGAATGCTCGACAGCCGCGTCGCACGCGGTGACGAACTGGCGCTGCACGGCTATTTCCATTGCGACGACGGGCCGCCGGCGCATACCCCGCGAGACTGGTTCATGCGTCGCGTCTACACCCACGAAGGCGAGTTCTACAGCCTCTCGCAAACCGCCGCCCTCGCGCGTTTGCAGGCTGGCATTGAGGTGTTTCGCCGTTACAATTGGCCGCTCGAAGGTTTTGTCGCGCCGGCCTGGCTGATGAGTGATGGCACCCGCCAGGCATTGCGCCAGTTGCCATTGAGTTACACCAGCGACCCGCAACATCTGTATCGTCTGCCGGACTTTTCCGTGATCGACGCCCCCGGGCTGGTCTGGAGTGCGCGCAGTGCGTGGCGGCGCGGGTTGTCGAAAGTCATCAGCGATCAGCGCGAACAACGCTGGCGGCAAGCGCCGGTGATTCGCCTGGGCCTGCACCCGGTGGACATGCGGCACGCTTTTTCGCGCAATTATTGGCTACAAACACTTAAACGCTTAATGGATGAGGGCCGTGTGCCAATGACCAAGGCCAACTGGCTGAAGCTGCAACCTGATCGTATCGGCCGCGTCGCATGAGTCGGGGGATTCTGCTGTTTCTTGCGTTGCTCGCGGCGGTGATGATTCCGCTGCTGCTGGGCGGCAACGAAACCTGGTCGCGACTGCAAAGCTTTCCGCTGAGCGGTTTGCTGATCATGTTCGGCATGATTCTGCTGTGCTGGGTGGTCAACACCATGCGCTTGCGCCTGTTGCTCGGCGATCAACGGCACAAGGTCACGCGGGTCAAAAGCCTGGGTGTGGTCATGGCGGCCGAGTTTGCCTATTGCGCCACGCCCGGCGGCAGCGGCGGCCCACTGACGATCATGGCGCTGCTGGCGCGCAACGGCGTGCGCCCGGCTCGCGGCAGCGCGGTGTTTGCCATGGACCAGTTGAGCGATCTGCTATTTTTCCTCTGCGCACTCAGCGGCATTCTGATTTACGCCCTGTTCCAGCACCTCAGCCAACGCATGGAATGGCTGCTGACGGTGAGCGCGGTGTCGATGTTCGGCGGGCTGCTCTGTTGCATCGCCGTGGCGCGTTATCACCGTTTGCTGATTCGCCTGGGCGGTCGGCTGCTGGTGCGGCTCAACGTCAAAGGCTCTACGCGGATGCGCTGGGCGCGCAAACTCCTGCATTTTCTGGCGGCATTCACTGACACGCTGAAACTGCCGGTGCCGACGCTGATCAAGGTGTTTGCCCTGACGTGCGTGCATTGGATTTTGCGTTATAGCGTGCTGTACCTGGCGTTGCGCGGTTTGGGCGCGGACTTGCAGTGGGCCTGGAGTTTTCTGATCCAGATGCTGTCGTTGAGTGCGGGGCAGTTCAGCCTGTTGCCGGGCGGTGCCGGGGCGGCGGAGTTGACTTCAGCAGCCTTGCTGGCACCGATGGTGGGCAAATCGACCGCAGCGGCGGCGATCCTGATTTGGCGGGCAGTGACGTATTACTTTTATCTGGTGGTCGGTGGGCCGGTGTTTTTGATAATGCTCGGGCGACCATTGTTGAAGAAGTTGATGAAGTTCAAACAGGCCTGAATGTCAGTCTTCTTCAGACTCCGGTTTCAACTCTTCCCACAACTGCGCGGCGTCCGGGAAATCGGTGCCGTCGTCCGGGCTCAGCTCATCCGGGTCATAGCGGCTCAAACAGCCTTCGCCCAATGTCGCGGGTGCTTTGGACGTGGCTTTGTCGAGTGGATCGCTCATGTTTGTCTCCCGGTTCAGCTCGTTCCCACGCAGGGCATGGGAACGAGCTTGCACTCAGCTTAGAACACCACGGTTTTGTTGCCGTGCACCAACACCCGGTCTTCCAGGTGATAACGCAGACCGCGGGCCAGGACCATTTTCTCGACGTCACGACCGAAGCGCACCATGTCTTCGATGCTGTCGCTGTGGCTGACGCGCACCACGTCCTGCTCGATGATCGGGCCGGCGTCGAGTTCTTCGGTGACGTAGTGGCAGGTCGCGCCGATCAACTTCACGCCACGCAGGGAAGCCTGGTGGTACGGCTTGGCGCCGACAAACGACGGCAGGAAGCTGTGGTGAATGTTGATGACTTTGTGCGCGTATTCGCGGCACAACGCCGGCGGCAGAATCTGCATGTAACGGGCAAGTACCACCACTTCGGCGTCGTGCTGTTTGACCAGACGCGAGACTTCGGCGAAGGCCGGCTCTTTATCCTGCGGATTGACCGGCACGTGGTAATAAGGAATGCCGTGCCACTCGACCATGCTGCGCAAGTCGTCGTGGTTGGAAATCACGCAGGAGATTTCGCAGTCCAGCTCATCGCTGTGCCAGCGGTGCAGCAAGTCCGCCAGGCAGTGCGACTCGCGGCTGGCCATCAACACCACGCGCTTCTTCTGCTCGGTGTCGGTGACACGCCAGTCCATCGAGAACTCTTCGGCGATCGGCGCAAACGCCTCGCGGAAGGCTTCAAGACCGAATGGCAGCGAGTCGGCACGAATTTCGTGACGCATGAAGAACCAGCCGCTCAGATTGTCCGAGTGGTGGCTCGCTTCAGTGATCCAGCCGTTATGTGACGCCAGAAAGTTACTGACTTTAGCAACGATACCGACGCGGTCCGGGCAAGCAATCACCAGCCGAAAAGTGCGCATTTGGGTCAAACTCCAGAACTTCGTAAAGGCCGCCATTCTAGCGATTGCGCAGCAAAACTGCAGTATTGATGATGCCGCGCTCGGCACATTGGGCGCAGACACGGCTGGCGCCAGCATCACGCGCTGGCGTAATGGTGCTCACGCAAGCGTTCTTCAAGCATGCAATTGTGAATATCTGTGTTGACTGCATCACACTATTTAACTGCACATTGAATTTATGGCTATTTGATCGCAACTAATTTAAATAAAACCCGGGTTAAATGTTTACTTGCTGAAACACCCTGACTATTATTGCCGCACTGTCCCTGCCATCCCGCTTCCTACATAAGGTAGTCCTCATGTCCTTGATCAACGAATACCGCGCCACCGAAGAAGCTATCAAAGAGCTGCAAGCCCGTTTGAAGAATCTGTCCCAAGACGACAAACTGCAAACCGAGCTGGAATTCGAAGGCAAGCTGCGCACCCTGATGGGTGAATACTCCAAGTCCCTGCGTGACATCATTGCGCTGTTGGATCCAGAGTCCAAGTCCAAGGCACCACGTGGCGGCGCAGTAAAAACTACTGGCACCAAGCGTGCTCGCAAAGTTAAACAATACAAAAACCCGCACAACGGCGAAGTCATCGAAACCAAAGGTGGCAACCACAAAACTCTGAAAGAGTGGAAAGCCAAGTGGGGCGGTGACGTGGTTGAAGGCTGGGCTACCCTGCTGGGCTAAGCTGCACGCCGGTCACAGAATGATTATGTGACACAAAAGAACGCCAGCGAATGCTGGCGTTTTTTTATGCCTGCGATTCAGCCGGCAATCATTCGATGTTGATGTTCAACCGTTGGCGTAATCCTTCGACATGAATCATCCATTGACTGAGTACTTCCTGCTGAAACGATGTAGCGCTATTGGCCAATTGCGCGGCGTCGCGTGCAAAAGATTCCAGGGTATTTGGCGCGCCCCATTCTGGCGCAGACAAACGTTGCTGACAGAATATGCGCCAGCGTTCTTGCTCTTCCACACTCAGCGTGTCGGGGAAGTTACGTGCGCGATATCGAAACAATAATTCAGGTAAACGTTCGTCATCGAACGGCCATTGTTGTTGCGCTAATTGCAGCGGGTCGGCGGCCCTGACTTGATCACATAGACGCCGATCGCGATCACCGATAAAGCCATCATATAACTGCTGTTCCGGGTCTTCGCTGGAAGTAAAAGCCTCGCTGGCGTAAATCGCCATGACTTTATCGCGCCAAACTTGTTGTGCGTCACTTAGCCGCAGCGCGCGCTGCTGATACAGCGCCATATCCAGGCCGAGGCGTTGCTGATCTTCGGCGCGAAGTACCGACAACGGTGCGACCACCGGGCACTTGTTGATATGAATGAGTTTGAGCGGCACCGGCAATTCGCCTTCGGCCAGATCATCGCGGCGCGTGTAGAGACGCTGGCGCAATGTTTCGGCATCGAGGTCGAGCAAGCCCTGCGGATCGAGGTGCAAGTCGCAGACGATCAGCGCGTTCTTGTTGCGCGGATGCCACGCCAGCGGCAGCACCACACCGACAAAACTGCGAGCCGCCGAAAACCGCCCGGAGATGTGCACCATCGGCTGCAACAAGCGAATCTGATCCATGACTTTCTGTTTGCTGCGCAACTGGAACAACCAGTCGTACAACTTCGGTTGTTTCTGCCGAATCAAGCGCGCCAGGGCAATAGTCGCGCGCACGTCGGACAAGGCCTCGTGAGCGTTGCCGTGATCGATGTTGTTGGCCACCGTCAGCCGATCAAGCTTGAGCGTCACCCGCCCCTGGTCATCCGTTGGCCACTCCAGCCCATCGGGACGCAAGGCATAGGCTGCGCGCACCACATCGATCAGATCCCAACGGCTGTTGCCGCCCTGCCACTCGCGGGCATACGGGTCGAAAAAGTTTCGATACAGGCTGTAACGGGTCATCTCGTCGTCAAAACGCAACGTGTTGTAACCCGCGCCGCAAGTGCCGGGCGCCGCGAGTTGGGCGTGCACCCGCGTCATGAAATCGGCTTCGCTCAAGCCCTGTTCGGCGAGGCGGCTCGGGGTGATGCCGGTGATCGCGCACGCCGCCGGGTGCGGCAGGATGTCGTCACTGGGCTGGCAATACAGATTGACCGGCTCGTCTATTTCATTGAGCTCAAAGTCGGTGCGAATCCCCGCGACTTGCAACGGGCGGTCGCATCGGGGATTGATGCCAGTGGTTTCATAGTCGTACCAGAAGATCGAAGTCACGGGCTGTTCCTGAACTGAAGACGGGCGAAGTCTGGCGCACACCGCGCGTTGCGGCCAGTGCTCTGGTCATTCAAACATGTTCGACTTTGCCGCGTGCACTACATAGTTATGTCGTTTTTACCCGAGAGGCTGCTAGCATCGGCCACAGATTGACTGCCGATCCGGCCTCATCATTCAGGTTGCCCATGCTCGTGACCACAGCACTGCCAAGGAAAGCGACGCTGTCCCCGCCACTGGACACGCGGTATCACGTCGAAACGCCGGAAGGCATCGACTTGCCACTGCGCCCGGCCGGGTTGCTGGTCCGTGCGCTGGCGTTCAGCATCGACCTGGGTTTGCGCGGGTTGATCCTCGGCCTGCTGTTTATTGTCCTGGCGTTTCTCGGCCGGCTCGGCGCCGGGCTCGGTTCGCTGCTGCTGTTCGCGATCAGTTGGTGGTACATGGTGCTGTTCGAAGTGCTCAATCAGGGGCGCTCGCCCGGCAAGCACATGATGGGTTTGCGCGTGGTGCAGGACGACGGCACGCCGATTGGCTGGTCGGCCTCGTTGCTGCGAAACCTGCTGCGATTTGTCGATATGCTGCCGTTCGGTTACTTCCTCGGCGCCATCAGTTGCCTGCAACATCCCACCTTCAAACGCCTCGGCGACCTCGCCGCCGGCACGCTGGTGATCTACAGCGAAGCAAAACTGCGCCGCCCTGACTTGCCCGAGGCCCAACCCCGACGCCCGGCGTTTGCCCTGACATTGACCGAGCAGCGGGCGATCCTCGGTTTCGCCGAACGCCAAAGTGAACTGTCGCCGGCGCGGGTCGACGAGCTGGCCAGCCTGCTCGCGCAACCCTTGCACGTTGCGCCGCCGCACGCCGTGGCCGAACTCAACGGCATCGCTCGCGGCTTGTTGGGTCCGACATGAAGCAAAGCCTTTTCGAGAGTCGGCACAAGGCCGAATGGGAGCACTTCGCGCTGGTCCTCGAACGTCTGGAGCGCGGCAAGCACACCTCGCGCATCGCCAGTTTCCCCAAGGACTATCGCCGGCTCTGCCATCATCTGGCGCTGGCGCAAGAGCGCGGCTACAGCAGTTTCCTCGTCGACTCGTTGCAGCATCAGGTGCTGCGCGGGCATCAGCAGTTTTATCGGCACCGCAGCCGGCTCGGGGCGAATGCGCTGGCGTTCATCCTCGCCGATTTTCCGCGACTGGTGCGTCAGCAGTGGCCGTTTGTGCTCGCGGCGGTGCTGATGTTTTTTGGCAGTCTGATCGGCATGGGACTGTTGGTTTACCTGTTCCCGGACCTGATCTACAACCTGATCCCGGCCGATCAGGTCAGCGAGATGCAAAGCATGTACGACCCGGTGGCCGGGCACCTCGGGCGCTCGGCCGAACGTGCCGCGAGCGAAGACTGGGTAATGTTCGGTTACTACGTGATGCACAACATCGGCATCGCGTTTCAGACCTTCGCCAGTGGTTTGCTGTTGGGTCTGGGCAGCGTGTTTTTCCTGATCTTCAACGGTTTGACCATCGGCGCGGTGGCCGGGCACCTGACGCAAATCGGCTACGGGCAAACCTTCTGGTCCTTCGTGATTGGCCACGGCGCCTTCGAATTGAGCGCCATCGCCCTGTCCGGCGCGGCAGGCCTGCAACTTGGCTGGGCGCTGATTGCCCCGGGCCGCCTGCCCCGCGCCGAAGCGCTGCGGGTGGCGGCGCGCAAGAGCGTGCTGCTGATTTGCGGGGTGATGCTGTTTCTGTTGATTGCCGCGTTTGTCGAAGCCTATTGGTCGTCGATGACCACGGTGACGCCGATCACCAAATACCTGATCGGCGCGGCGTTGTGGTTGTTGGTGATCGGGTATCTGTTGTTGGCCGGACGGACTCGCCATGCGCCTGAGTGATGCCACCGTCGTCATTCGCCCGCGTAACAGCTGGGAAGCCATGGACCTCGGCGTGCTGCTGAGCCAGCGCCATCGACGCCTGTTGATGACCAGTTGGGCCATCGTCACTTTGCCGATTTTCATCCTTCTAAGTGTGCTGCTGTGGGATTCGCCGTCGCTGGCGGTGTTTATTTTCTGGTGGCTGAAACCGGCGTTCGAACGCCTGCCGCTGTACATCCTGTCGAAGAGTCTGTTCGGCGAAACGCCTACGCTCAAACAAGCGCTGCGCGAATGGCCGCGCCTGCTCAAGCCGCAATTGCTTGCCAGCCTGACCTGGCGGCGCTTGAGCCCGAGTCGCAGTTTTTTGATGCCGGTGGTGCAACTTGAAGGCCTCGACGGCGTGCAACGTCAGCAGCGTCTGGCGGTATTGCTGCAACGCAATGCCGGCGCCGCGCAGTGGCTGACGATCATCGGCGTGCACCTGGAAACCGCATTGTGGGTCGGCCTGATGGTGCTGTTTTACTTGCTGCTGCCGCAGCAGATCGAACTCGATTGGGACTGGCAAAGCCTGATCGCCGCCGCCAGTCATGACTGGTTGTGGCTGGAACACCTGACCAACGCCTTTTACGCATTGGTGCTGGTGGTCTGGGAACCGATTTATGTCGCGTGCGGTTTCAGTTTGTACCTGAACCGACGCACGGTGCTGGAGGCCTGGGACATCGAACTGGTGTTCCGGCGCATGCGTCAGCGCCTGAGCAGCGCGGCGGCGGTTTTGCTATTGGCGCTGATTGTGCTGATTCCCAACCCACAAACGCTGTGGGCCGCCGAGCCGGTGATCTCCCCGGACACGCCGCGCCTGCTCGATCAGCCACTGACCAGCCAGGCATCGCGCGACAGCATCAAGGCAATCCTCGAGCAGCCGCCGTTCAAGAACAACGAATCGGTGACCCGCTATCGTTTCGGCGAGGAGCAGCCCGCCATCCAAAGCCAAGAGGATGGCAGCACCCCTGACTGGTTGAAAACCCTGCTGAGGTTGCTCGACGGCCAGGGTTTCGGCGCCATCGCGACACTGTTGGAAGTGCTTTTGTGGGGCACGCTGATTGCCGCGCTCGGTCTGTTGATCTGGCGTTATCGCGAGTGGTTGCAGGCGTTCGTCAGCCGCCGACCGACCCGCCGACGCCAAGTCGAGCGGGCGATCCCAAAGCAACTGTTCGGGCTGAATGTGCATCAGCAAACCCTGCCCGCCGATGTCGCGGCTGCGGCCGAACAACTCTGGCAAAGCAATCCTCGCGAAGCGCTCGGCTTGCTTTATCGCGCGCTGCTCAGCCGTTTGTTGCATGACTTCAATCTGCCGTTGAAAGACGCCGACACCGAGGGCCAGGTGCTCGAGCGCGTCGGCCACCTGCAACAACCGGACTTGCTCGCGTTCAGCCAAACCCTCACCCAACACTGGCAAGCCATGGCTTACGGGCACCGCTTGCCACCAGCGCAATCGCAAAAGCAACTGTGCGACGGCTGGCGGGCGCTGTTTCACTCGGGAGCCACGCATTGAGCCGGCGCGGATGGCTGGCGCTCGGCGCGGTGGTGGCCGTGTTGCTCGGTGCTTTGTGCGTTTATCTGTACCTCAACGCCACGCCGTATCAGGAGATCGTCGACCACGGCCCTTCTCCCGAGGCGCGCGCCAATCCGTATCTGGCGGCTGAACAGTTTCTGCGCCAGCAAGGGCTCGCGGTCACCCACGCCAACAGCCTCGATGTGCTGCCCGGCATCGAGCCGCACCAGAACAGCCTGCTGCTGTTCGGCGATCGTTCGAACATGACCCCGCGCCAGGTTGATCAAGTGCTGAACTGGACCCGGGCCGGCGGCCGATTGCTGTTTGTCGCCGAGTCGCTGTGGGATGAAAAAACCGGCCAGAGCAATGACCTGCTGCTCGACCGCGTGCAAGTGCATCAATCCCTGAGCAAAGACCTCAAAGAGCCGCCGCCAGACTCGCTTGACGATGCCTTTCCAAAACTGACCAAGCTGTATCTGGAAGACGAAGAGGCGCCCGCCTACGCCGGTTTCGATACCGCATTCCATCTCGAGGACCCGAACAATCTCGCGCAGGCCTGGGCCAACAGCGGCAAGGCGACGCACATGATGCAACTGGCCCACGGGCTCGGTTCGATCATCGTGGTCACCGACGCCGACCTGTGGACAACCCCGGCCATCGAGCAATACGACAACGCCTGGCTGCTGTGGTACTTGAGCGCCGACACCAACGTGACGCTGCTGTACAACAGCGAACACGATTCGCTGCTGACCTTGCTGCTGCGCTATTTTCCGCAAGCGCTGGTGGCCCTCGCGGCGTTGATCCTGCTCGGTTGCTGGCATGCCGGCGTGCGCCATGGGCCGCTGTTGCAACCGCCAGCGAAAGCCCGTCGACAACTTCAGGAACACCTGCGCGCGAGCGCCGATTTCATGCTCCGGCGCAACGGCCAGGACAGCCTGCTGCAAGCCTTGCAGCACGACATCCTGCGCCGCGCGCGTCGCCGTCATCCCGGTTTTGAACAACTGGCGGTTGCCGAACAATGGCTGGTGCTGTCGCGCCTGACCCGACAACCGACCCGCGCCATCAGCCAGGCCCTGAGCCCGCGCCCGAAACAGCGGCTGTCCAGCGCTGAGTTCAGCCGTCAGGTCGCCCACCTGCAAACTTTGAGGAATGCCTTATGAGTGACATCGAGCCCGGCAGCCAACAACACGCCGCCCAGCAACGCCAGCGTGCCAGTCAACTGGCGCAGTCGGTGCGCGGCGAATTGCGCAAAGCCGTGATCGGCCAGAACAGCGTGATCGACGACGTGCTGACCGCGTTGATTGCCGGCGGCCACGTGTTGCTCGAAGGCGTGCCGGGGTTGGGCAAAACCCTGCTGGTGCGCGCCCTCGCCCGCTGCTTCGGTGGCGAGTTTGCGCGGATCCAGTTCACCCCGGATTTGATGCCCAGCGACGTCACCGGGCACGCGGTGTACGACCTGCAAACCGAGCAATTCAAACTGCGCAAAGGCCCGTTGTTTACCAACCTGTTACTGGCTGACGAGATCAACCGCGCGCCGGCCAAGACCCAGGCTGCGCTGCTCGAAGCGATGCAGGAACGCCAAGTCACCCTTGAAGGCCGCGCGCTGCCGATCGCGCAGCCGTTCATGGTCCTCGCCACGCAAAACCCGATTGAACAGGAAGGCACTTATCCACTGCCGGAAGCGGAACTGGATCGCTTCATGCTCAAGGTGCGCATGGATTACCCGGACGCCGAGCAGGAGCTGGACATGGTGCGCCAGGTCAGCCGCTCGACCCGCGCCGACATGCTCGACGTGCAGCCGCTGCGCACGGTGTTGCAGGCCAAGGACGTGATGGTGTTGCAGCGGATTGCCAGCGACTTGCCGCTGGACGAACACGTGCTCGATTACGCCATCCGCCTCGCCCGCGCGACGCGCACCTGGCCCGGCCTGACGTTAGGCGCCGGGCCTCGCGCATCGATTGCGCTGGTGCGTTGCGCGCGGGCGCGGGCGTTGTTGCGCGGTGGCGAGTTCGTCATCCCGGACGACATCAAGGGCTGCGCGCTGGCGGTGTTGCGCCATCGCGTGCGGATCGCGCCGGAGCTGGATATCGAAGGCCTGAATGTCGATCAGGTGCTGCAACAGCTGCTCGACCAAGTCGCGGCGCCACGCCTGTGAAACCGTCGCGTCTGCTGCTGATCTGGCTGTCCGTGTTACTCGGTTTCGGCATGGTGCTGGGGACGTTGCGCGCGCTCGAATTCGCCCTTCCAGACAATCTGTCTGCGATCAGTTGGGCGCTGTTGCTGGCGCTGCTGGTGTTGAGCGGGATTGATGCAATCCGTCTCAAACGCTTGCCCGCGCCGCGCCTCAAACGGCAGATGCCCGGTAGCCTGGCACTGGGCCGTTGGAGCGAGGTGCAACTGGAAGTCGAACACGATTTTGCCGACGCGCTGAGGGTAAAAATATTCGATCACGTCCCCGATGGCCTGAGCTTCGAACACCTGCCGCTGACACTCGAATTGCAACCCGGCCAACGCAGTTTGATCAGCTATCGTCTGCGCCCGTTGCACCGTGGCCATTTCAGTTTCGAACAGTGCGAAATCAACCTGCCGAGCCCGATGGGCCTGTGGTCCGACAAACGCTTGCTCAGCGTCAGAGACAGCACCCGGGTCTACCCGGATTTCGCGCGCCTGTATGGCGGTGAATTGCTGGCGGTGGACAACTGGCTCAGCCAACTCGGTGTGCGTCAGCGGCAACGACGCGGCCAGGGGCTGGAATTTCATCAGTTGCGCGAGTACCGCGAGGGCGACAGCTTGCGCCAGATCGACTGGAAAGCCACGGCCCGCCAACGCACGCCGATTGCCCGGGAATATCAGGACGAACGCGATCAGCAGATTGTTTTCATGCTCGACTGCGGCCGCAGCATGCGCAGCCAGGACGGTGAACTGAGCCACTTCGACCATGCGTTGAATGCCTGCCTGCTATTGAGTTACGTCGCGTTGCGTCAGGGTGATGCCGTGGGGTTGAGCACCTTCGCCAGCGATCAACCGCACCACCTCGCCCCGGTCAAAGGACCGGGCCAACTCAAGGTGTTGCTCAACGCGGTGTACGACCTCGACAACACCCCGCGCCCCGCCGACTATCAGGCCGCCGTCAGCCACTTGCTGGCCCGGCACAAGCGCCGTTCATTGGTGGTGCTGGTGACCAACCTGCGCGATGAAGACGACGAAGAATTGCTCGGCGCGGTCAAACGTCTGGGCCAGCAACATCGCGTACTGGTTGCCAGTCTGCGCGAGGACACGCTGGACGAACTGCGCCAATCGCCAGTGCAAACCTTGCCTGAGGCGTTGATGTATTGCGGCACGGTGGATTACTTGAACGCGCGGGCCGAACTCCATGAGCGCTTGAGTGCTCATGGCGTCCCGGTGCTGGAGGCCCGGCCCGCAGAACTGGGGGCCGGGTTGGTGACGCGGTATTTGAGTTGGAAGAAGGCTGGGGTGTTTTGATTTCATCTAGTCCGGAATGACATCGACATAAATCGTCCGTCGGACAGGTTCCTCCCTGACGTTCCTCACTTCGACGGTCATTCCGAGGTATTCGCTGGCACGACTTTTTTGTAATCTCGAATAGATGCCATCTATATTCGTGCGAACCGCGATCATCTCGCCCCCCGACTGCAGGGGTCGTGTCACGAACACTTCTTTGTCGATAGCCGGCTGACCATCCTCCGTGTTCACAAAGTACGCTTTCAGAACGACGAACACGCGTTCTTGTACGGAACCGGAAGGCTTCGCCGTCAGCTCTTTTATCGTCAGATGAGCCGGTTTGACCTCGACCGGGACCGCCACTGATGCCACGTCCCAGCCACCCTCCCCGCCCTTCACCATCGCCATCAGCAAATCTCGACCGGGCCGTGCCAATTCGAAACTCAACGTGGCGATACCGTCAGCCCCGGTCAGCGTAGGTGCAAGCATTTCACCCGCGTATTCCCACATCACTTCCACGCCTGCAAGTGGTTCGCCCGTCAGCGCAGAGGCAACCGTGGCAGTCGCCGACACTGAATCTCCCGGATAACCTGAAGCGCCGTCATAAAGCAGCGACTGAACGGCACGCGGCTCATTCAATACAAATGGCAGCGACACCGATTGCGCAGAGGCCGCCTCCCCAACCGTCGCAGTCAGCAACGTCGCCCCTGCAACCTGCGGCGTGTAACTCACCCGTGCAACCCCGTAAAAGTCCGTCACTGCGCTCACATCGCCGAGTTCAGGGCTGCGCCAAAGCACCGCGATACCCGCCATCGGTTTGCCGCTGATGGCTGAAACCACCTGCACCTGTTCCTCCAGTACGTCCCCCCAATCGAGTGTCTGAGCGGCTCGCGTGCCGAGGATGAGTTTGAGCACTTGGCTGCCCGAGCCAACCGACATGGCGTTGGCCGGTGACAGTTTCGCCAATCGACTGGCGCCCATGCGCAGCGCAAACGCACCGTCCTTGAGGTCACCGACCGTCAGCGTGTACTCCAGACCGTCGCGGGTAAGCGGGCGCGGCGTGCCCAGCGCATTGCGCGGCACAAAACTCATATCGAGTTCGGAGGGCCCGGTTCCGGTCATACCGAGCGTCAACTCACGGCCGAGCAGTGGGCTGTTTGCGACTGCGCTGACCTTGAGCAGGTGCTGGCCCTTGCGCCGTGGGAAACAGGTCTTTTGCGACCAGGGCTGAGCTGGCTTGCCGTCAAATTCAATGCGCAGATCCTCCCAGGGATCGCTTGCCAGCACCTGCACGGTCATCGGACATTTTTCAACAAATTCGTCATACAGGCTCAGCACGCGTGCATCCACCAGGAGCGGCTCGGCGACGCCCGGCGCACAAGCGAAAACCGACCAGCCTTCGGCATCGGTCTTCACCTCGACAGTTTGTTCAGCGGCATGCCACTGCACCGCCACCTGCTCGACCGCACGCTGGGTGAAGTGCGAGAACACCTGAACTGCCATCAACGCCTGGTCCTGCCCCGCGACCGGATCGACCACCGGTTCACGCCAGGCTTCGATCCGCACCTTGTTGTGCCCCAACAGCATCTGATTGGCCGGGGACACGAATTTCAGCTCAGGCAGCTCCAGCGCCAAGCCGAACTCGCCCGGCGCCGGGCTGGCGATAAAGCTCAGCTCCCAACGCTCGCCGCTGTCGCCAATAATCGGCGTGTGATCGAGGGCGGGGGTGACGGTCGCGCCCAATTGCCCGGCAGACGTTCCCGACCAGTGCAGCTTCATCGAAAGACCGACCAACGGACTCAGAGGATTGGGCACAACGGTAAAACCGTGCATCGCGCCGAGGCACGGATACAGCGCTTTTTCGCCAAGCATTACCGCGCTCTGGTCCACTTTGAAGCTCACTTCGCGCGCCAGATCCGGGTCTACCAAACGACCGAACAGCTCGCGATCGTCCGACAGCTGTGGCGTGCTCAAGGTCATTGCGAACAGCGTACTGACGCCAATATCCGCCTTCGATTCGAGCGTCCACTCAAGGCCGGCGGAGGTCAGTTTTTTCGCCACGCCGATGTCACTCGCCACCAGACCGATGGGCGCGACGCCCTGACGCCATCTCAACGTGATGGGCTGATCGAGCAACGCACTGCCGGCCAGCGGCACAATTTTCAAGGTGTGCGAACCGCCACGCCAGCACAGCAGACCGAGCACTTGCCGATCAACCTCGACCTCATCCAGGAGAATTTTGACCTGGCTTTTCCACGGACTGCTGGCCAGCGCTTTTACCTCGAATCGGGATGTGTGAGCCTGCGCATCCTGATGCGCGCGGACTTGAGCAGTGACGAACTGCTCGCCCGCCGTCGCAGGGCTATAGAGCAAACTGGCCCAGCCGCCTGCGCCTGTGGCCACGGTTGGCAGCGTCCCTTCAGGGGTGATCCAGTCGACCAGCGCGCCGACCACCGGATCGCCATTAACCACAGGCACCACCTGCACACGCAGCACCACACTTTCCTGCTCATCGATTATCGGAAATTTGTTGGCCAGCCGCTGTTCGCCGATTTTCACCAGGTTGCGCGCCAGCGACATGGTCTTTTTCGGCGAGGGCAGCAACAGCTTCGAACAGCCGAGTGACAACTCGAAACGAGCGTCCAGACGGTCTGCGCTGGTCAGCGTCCAGAGCGGTTCGAGATCAGCGACGGGCACCGGTTGTTCCAGCGGCGGACTGACCGTAATGCCCAATTGCTCGGGAGAAAGCCCCGTCAAGCTCAGCCACAATTGCGTACCGAGCAATGGACTGGTAGCCAGCAGCTTCACGTGCACGGGATAACTTGAACCACGGTTTGGATAGCCGGTTTTTTCTGCCCACGGCGCCGCTTGCGTCTCGACCACTGCCAACACTTCCTGCCACGGATCCGTCGCCAATACCCGAACCTTCAGGGTTTGGCTGGCAACGCCTTCGGGGTAATACGGGCTCTCGACAGTCGCTACCACGTCGAACTCACCCGCCACAGTCGGCTCGTAATCAAAGTAGGCCCAGCCGCTGTCATCGGTGACGGCAGCAGCCCTGACGCGCAGCCCGGCAACGGTCCAATTCACCGTGACCGCGCTGAATGTCTGACCGGTGTAGAACGACGCCACTTGCACGCCCACACGGACTTTTTGTTGAAGCTCCAGCACGGGGTAGTAAGCCGCTTCCATTACCTCGCTGAATGCAAGTCGGTGGTGGCCCAACGAGACCGTGACCGGATACGGGTCGGCGGTGTACTGATTGACCAGGTTCAGCGTGAACAAGTAAGCCGCTTGTTCAGTAACCCAAGGGCAGTCGATTACCCACGAGTCTTCCAGTGGTTGATCAACACCCCACACTGGCGCCGCGACCACCGCAGCTTGCGGATTGTTTTCAATGGTCAGTGCAGCTTGTGTGCCTTGCCAGGCGTTACCCGGTGCGGGCACCACGCTCAGCCTGTGCGCCAGGGCGCCGGTGGCACCCAGGCATAAATACAACGGTCGGGTCGCCGGTAATGTCTGATCATCGAGTTTCAATGTTTGCAGCACCAGCGGCGCCAGACACAGTTCCAGCTTGATCCGGGTGATAACGACAGCGGAGTAGTCGCCGGGGTCATTGAGCGGGGTGAATACACTGAGCTTCAGTTTGTCCTGAGCAGTCAGTGGCAAGTCGATCTCTTGGGAATACACAATGGGCTGGTAATCCAAGGGCCGCCCTGCGGCCAGACATGCGGTATCTGCATCGAGGTCACGCCGCCTGTGGGGCGGCAGCGAGATTACACACTCCTGCGGTTTGCCGGCGACACTGACAATCAATGTGCCCGGCTCGGCATGCGTGGTTTCGCAGAGAAAGTGCAGGATGTATCGGGCGTCAGCGCCAAGGGTCTTGGGCACCGTGACTTCCTGACTGATCGAGGCACCATTGGAAATTTCGAGATAGCGGATTCTTTCCCCTTCGTACCAGTCCTGGCCGAGACCGAACGAGCCATCGTTCTCCTGCGGCTTCCAGTGACTGAAGCCTTCGGTAAAACCACCATTGCGTATCACGCTTTCGTTGGCCTGTATGACGGGCTTATGCATGGTTGCCAGCTCCTTTGATCGCTGCGCTAATCGATGATTGTTCCGAGTCGTTCACCAGGCTTTCCACTGCCAGCCTGAAACCTGGTTGGCCCACCTTGGCCGAATAACGGATGCGCACAATGATGTCGGTCATCGATGCCAGCATCGCTGCTTGCGGCTGTTTCTTCGGCCAGGGAAAGTTCAACTGCCAGCGCGAAACTGCCCCGGTGTGCTCGAACGGATCGAGCAAGCCGTCCTCGGCTTTCATCGACACCATGCCGTTGTCGGCGAAGCCCGTGGAAACACCGATCTCCTGTCCGCTGCGCAAGTTGAACTGCACATCGGCCGGCGCCACACCGGTTCCAGCCCTGTGCAAATACCTGACCGATTCCGCCGATGGCTGCGTGGCAATGGTGCTGCCGATCTGTTGCAAGGTGGCCCGCACATCCTCGTAAGGGCCGGTCAACACTGGCAAGTCGACCTCGACCGAGCTGATCAGCCGGCAGTACTCCCCCGGGTGATCTCGGTCAAACAGCATTTGCGTCAGCCTGAACTCCAGCGTGCCACTGTCCACCAGCTTGGCCAGTGCCTCGCTCCAACTGGCGAAACCGATTTGTTGAGCGTTGGGGTCATCGAACAATTGGCGCAGGGAGACCGTCTTGATCCGTTCCAGACGCCGCTCGAAGCTTTGCAGATGCTTGCGTTCCATGCGCAACAGGTATTCGCGCAGATGATCGCCAGCGGTCAGCCCGTGGCGGTTATCCAGCCACACCTGCGGCAACGGCGTCGGTGCGTCATAGTCACCGGTGGCGGCGCTAAGTGACGCCTGGGCACTCAGGCACAAGCTGACCACGGCGTCATACGCCTGATAGTGCAAAGCCTTGAGCTGGCCAAGCAGCCAGCCGTACAACTCGGCATTGGTCGCGCGTTTTTTCAGGTAGTTATAAATAACCAGCGACTGAACGTTGGCCCGTTCGGTGTAGCGCTGATTTTCCTCGGCGGCCGTCAGGGCAAAAGCGTGCGCCTTGAGCTGTTCTTCGATGACCAGTTTTTCCGCATCGGCCTGATCGCGCAGCAGTTCCCAATCCCTGCGTCGCAGTCGATAGCCTTCCTCGACAGCTTTTTTATCAGCGTTCATTTGCAGCACCAACGAACCGATATCCAGACCGTAAACCACGGCATTGGCCAGTTCCTCCAAGCGGTGTCCACCGTTGGAAAACCCGAAAATATTCGGTAACGACGCCAAAACGCCTCCGGCGCCCTTGATGGCGACCGAACTCACGCCCAGTTGCTTGGCCAATTGCAGGTCGTCCATCACCTCGTATTCCACCGCACTGATGTGCTCGTCGTACCAGGCCTTGTAGGCGACTCCCCGGGCCGTCACCGAAGCCAGACTCTGCTCCAGCACCTTCTGGTTCGCTGCCAGTTCCTCGACCGTGTATTCCTGGACGATTTTTGCGTAATTGCCCAGTTCCACTAAGTGGTCTTGCTGGATTTCTTCCTGCTCGGCCCGATCGCGCTGTTCAAGCAAGTGCAGCACCTGATTGCCGTACTCTTGCAGGGTTTGCACCGCGCGCATGGCGGCATCAAACGTCACGCGCCAGTGAAACGCACCGACCACCGCTCGCCCGCCCATCGGCCGTGCCCCTCCCATGCCGCCGGCAGCCAGATCGCGCAGCAACTGGTTGGGATCGGTCGGCGGGCTGAACAGCGCAATGTTCAGCGGTTTGCCGTCCAGGGTCAGGTTGTTGCGCAAGTTGCGCAGGCGCTGGCCGGGCAAATCGAACAATTGCAGCAGTTGCTCGTTGATCGGCAATTTGAACGGCGGGTTGGCGAGCATTCCCATGAATGGTGCGGTTTCGGCGGCAGGTGGAAAATCTGCCAATGAATAATTGAGTTGTTTTTCGAATTCCTCCAGCGCTGGGCGCGTACGACTTGTGTTCAAGAGTTCCCGGACGGTCTTGGTTTCCCAACGGGTTACCGTGCGCGCGACGGGCGGTTTGCCCATCAGAAACTCGGCCTGGACATAACACAACTTGGCGGCCACGAGGCTGTCACGGGTGAGCTGACGGTAGTACCAGTCACCCCAGGCGAGGAGGTTTTTCACGTATTCGTTGAACATCAGAATCTGCAAGTGTTTCGGGGCCGCATAACCAATGGCGTCCGGGTCCAGCGGCGTCTGAGTTTCGCAACCGACGTTGCCATTGCTGGTCAGCGGCCGGCAGCGCCAATACCGAGGTCGGTCGGAAGGTTTCGCCGGGGTCGAGGGCACCGCCGGCGCGCGTGGATCAAACACATAGTGCAGCCAGTTTTGCGCTTCCGGGTAGCGATCCTCCGCACACAGGCGCGTCGCCACCAGATGCGGCAGATGGAAAAACAGCTCCCAGAAATACAGGCCATTGGCGCCGTTGAAGGGACCGTTGGGCTCCTCAAAGGATTTTCCCGCAGGGGGCGGCTCGCTCAGAAACTGAGTGTCCCAGTCCAGCACGGCATCGACTGAGACATGCGCCCGCTGGACCAGCTCGGGCCCGAACAGAGAATTCAAGCGCGTGTGCGCCAGCATGCCGTACTGGTTGAAGGCGATGAACTGCGCCGCGTCGGCGGTGTTCTTTTCCAGCGCTGGCGCTGCGAAACGCCGCAGCATATGGGTTGCTACGCTGAATTCCACCCGACCGTAGGTTGCGTCCGCACCCAAGGTGAATTTGAAGGGCTGAGTGATTGTGCCCGGGTTCCGTTCGATGAGCATCCACGGAGTCACCCACCCGCCTGCCGGCGAAAGTGGTTTAGTTATCGGTTCTGGATCCGGCGCCGTTTGTGCAAGGAAGGCCAACGTGAAATCAGCGGTCCCCGCCGCGAGACCACTGGGCTTGCAAATACCCCGCACCAGAAAACGATCTTTGTCATCGGCGAGCAGGATCACTTCCAGGTCATAAAAACCGGTCAATGAGCCGGCAATCTCCGGTGGAGTGACGGCCGTAACCACTGGTTTGCTCGCGACAATCAGCGGATGTTGCACGACCAGTGCATTTTTAAAGCGACAGTCGGCGAGGTGCTTCAGCCACGTGGTATCGGCTTGCACGAGACGCATCAGCACATCCCGCTGCTCGTAAATTGTTATCGCCTCAGCACCTGATTGCGTCAGCAGCATTCCAAGCCTGCCTTTGGGATGTTGACCGTCGATCAAGACCGTCGCGATCAATCGCACGTCTTTCAGTGCAGTTTCTTCACGCTCGCTGTTGTGCACGCAGAGCGGAGCCGACCATTGGCCGTTCTGGGTCATGAACGCCAGATTGATCGTCAGCCTGGCTTTAATGAACTTGTCTGCATCCGTGCCCTGCACCTTGGCTTGCCACTCTGCCCACACCAGGCACAAACGACCATTCCAGAACACCGGGCGCATATCCAGTACGTCAGCGCCGGTCGCGACATCGATCGGCCGCCACTCCCCCCACGACGCCGGGTTGATGGCTGTACAGCTTGCAGAGAGTTCGATTTGCGCCTTGCGCCAGAACACCTGGTAAGGCGGCATGCGCTGCCGACCGACAAAGTAATAATCGGCGCGCGTCGCCGAGTCACCGTCAAAGAAACTACTGATGACATCCAGGTCGCACGTCTGCTCAAAGGCCTGCAGATAGTTTTGCAGGGCAATCTGCACCGAATCACTGTTGAGGCGGCTCTGGTTCAGGTTGTTTTCCAGTTCCTTGAACAGGCTGGTCTTGCGTTGGCGCACAAACGGGTTGATGTAATTTTCCGGGTAGTAGGTGATCTGTGTCACGGCCGCCCAATCGGCGTAATTGCCGATCACCTCCCAGTGTTTCAGTTCGTTCTTGTCGAACGAGTGCTTGTCGTAGCCCGGCTCCAGTTTGCGGTACGCGGCATGAATGAACTGCTGGGCACAACTGGTCGCTTCGGCAACCCACGAACTCTGCACCGGGTAATTGTCGAGCGGGTCCATGCGCAAGAGTTCGAACAGGTCGCCCGGCGTTTTCAGGAAAGCGTAATCGGCGTCTGCCGTGCCGAACTTTCCGATGCAGTACTCGACCAATGCCGAGCGACGTTTTTCGAGCAATCCACCAAGGTTGTTCTGCGTCATTATCGTTGCTCCTGCACGGATAACGTGCGACCGGCTGGTCTGACGTCGGTCGGATTACCAGCAAAAGTGACGCCCGGGAAATCGGCGTTTTTTTCACCGGCATGGCTGAGGACCGAGAAGGTAAATTTCCCGGCGGTGGCGCTGGAAATAAATACTCGGGTCACGCCATGTTGGTCGGTCAGGCCTTGTGCCGGACGAATGACAGGCCCGGCGAGGGTCGACGTGTTCGGCTCCGTGAGCCAGTCCACCAGACTGTTCTTGCCCAGGTTGCCGAACTGGTCGATCAACGTGGCGTACAACTCGACCTCCTGTCCGGCGGGCACCGTGCCGGATGGCACGCGCGATCTGAGCGCCGGCGGGAAACTCAGGCTCGAGTAATCCGCGATCAGATCGATGCTGCTGGCATGCTCGAACTCAAACAGATCGAGCCTGAACAGCGGTGTTTCGGAGCCCATGACAGGGCCTGGGCGATAGGTCGCGAGCAAGACTCCTTTGATGTCGGTCTCGCCCGTTTCGACAGTGCCCAAGGTCGATTCCCAATAAACCTTGATCCCGCTCCACGGTGAGCCGTCAGGTTTTCTCAGGGTCACGGTAAACACAATCACGTCAGTGGATTTGCCGTTTTTATTGGCCACCACTTTTGTCTTGTCCGCAAGACAGGTCACCACCACGATCTGCTCCGGCGTTTCATCAGCAAAGGACACGACCGCTGCGGTTTTGGCAGAAAGGCTGAGCAGCGCGCGCTCGGCGGCGGCGGAGTAACGCGCGGTGTCGACTCCTTCTGGCAGGTCGCCCAGCAGGAAAATCGTCAAAGCGTCCATGCCGGTTTGCCGAGCCAAGGTGCGAATGCGCATCAACAAGTCGAGTTGGGTCAGGTTCTTCAGCAGTTTCTGCGACGGGTCGATGCGACTCGTACATTCGCGGACCTCCTGGACGCTCCAGTCAAAAAACGCCGCAAGCCGCACCGCCGCCGCTCGCTGCGCCAGATCCAGGGCATTGCCTGCCAACCCAGGGGGCAGCGCGTTAACCTGACGCAGGTAATCGAGCAGTTTGCTTTGCGGTTGCTCGCTGGACTCGAACGCTTTGGTCAGTACCGTCAGACCGTAAAGGGTTTTCAGCGTGAGGACGTGTTTGTCTGCCTGGCCCAACCAGCCCAGGTGGCCATAGTACAAATAGTCCTCAAGCACTGAAGCACTCAGGTCCAGTTTCGCCACCAGCGCACTGCGTCGCTGCACCTCAGCCAACAATTTGAGCAATGGGTCGGATTGCTGTGGCTTGGTCGCGGGGTCTCCGAGATTCTGCTCGCGACGTTCCAGTACTTGGCGCAACAGTTGGTACACCGTGCCTTTAACCCAGAACAGGACTTGCAGTGCTCGTTCGGCATCGAGTTGCGAATACACCGCAAGGCACTCTTTGGCGACCGATACCTGAGCGTCGCGGAACTGCAAAAGCACCGCGAGCATGCTCTCGACAATAGGTGCGCGCACGGCTTCATCACTCTCTTTCAGACCGTCGCGCACTGCATTGTCCAAGTGTGTCCGAGCCGTTACCAGATACTCGGACTCAGTGCCTTGGAACGGCAGCACCAGGCCTTCGGGATCAACCAGATTGGCCAGCAGATTCAGCCAGTCGGGCCTCATGAAATTTGACTCGCCGGCCATGACAAACGCGGCATTGGTCAACTGAGCGGTGGGCAGCAGATTGTGAATTTGCTCCGACAACTGCTGTTCTTTGGCCGTGTGGACGACCACAGCTTCAGTCAGCGCCACCTGTTGCAGCACCCACTGCACCGGCAACTCGCGCTCTCGGCACCAGGCGACACAAGAATGCATGGCGTACATCAGATCCAGCACATCCGGGGGGCTTTCACTGTCGGTGGCTGAATTGATCCGCGTTTCGCCGGCCAAGCCGTTGAGCCAGGTATTCCCCCCTAGCGACAACAACATCAGCACACCTTCGATCGGCGTGATGCCCAGCAGCCGGGGCAATTTCACCAGTCGGTAAAAACTGGAAACGGTTTGCGCGTCACGCGTCAGATTTGTCGTTACGCTGCGAGCCCCGCCCACCGCTCTTGCCAGGTACTCGTAAGTCTGCGGATCTATTTGCAACCCGTGGCACAGCTGTCTGGCAGTCAGATCGGGGCTGCCGGGAACGGGGCTGATCGCAAACGTGCCGTTGTCCAACTTCAGCGATTCGCCGTAGCCACCTTGGCTGTTGAACACCTGGTCGAACTGCGACAGCGTTTCGCCGCGACCGTAAATGCCCAGTTGATCGATGAACGCCGCGAAGTCCGCCGCGTTGCACCCATACCGGTCCCGAAAGGTCTGAAAGATCCCGAACGCATGCACCACCGGTTCCGTGATCCTCCAACTGTGTGCAGGTGTGGTACGGTTTTCAGCCCGGATCGCAGCGGCCAGCAGGGCGTCAGTTTGTTCGGTGGGAAGCTCGAGCCATTGATCCAGCCGCACCTTGCGGTTGATCCGGTCATAGGGATTGACGATAGAAGTCGGCGCGCTCAATTCATGAAACGCATCGGCCACCCCGCTGAAATTGATGGTGATCGGCACAGTGGACTGAGCGTTGATGTAGACCGAACCGGAAACTTTATCGTCCTCCTGCGCCGCTGGCGGATACGGCACGTTAGCCGAGCGAGTCGGGGCAAAATCCCGGATTGACAGCAAGGCTTCAATTTGACGCGCGTCCAGCTTGGTTCGCTCACCCAGCAACGCTACCCGGCTGAGAATGAGCGACTCCGCTGGCGAGGCACCGAAGTTGTTCAGATAAAAGGCTGGCGCGCTGGTATCGGCAATGAATGGCTCCGTCAGCAGTACTCGCTGGTAGGGCCCCAGCCGCGAGGCATGCGCCATGCCTCGCCCGGCATTTTCGCCGCGCGCCTTTGGTTGCAGAAAATACGGATAGGCGCTGTCCACGCGGTGAACAAAGTTGCCCACCGACAAATCATGAAAACGGGTAACCGTGTCCAGGGTTGCCCAGTGCTGGTAATAAGGCAGGCCGTTCGGATAACGAGCATTGATCAATTGCGTTTCGAGGTCGCCGTGATCGGTTGCATCGCCGTGTTTCTGGATAAACGTTTCCAGTACCGAAACGATAATGTCCACCGAGGACACAGGCTGATGCACGGCGTTGAAATCGACGGACAAATCCTTCAAGTCGGCGCGACGGGTATGCAGTTCCACATTGCCCACACCCTTGTTCTCGATATCCCCGATCAAGCGGAACAACTCGATCAGGTAAGCGACGGGCGAGGTCACAGACTCCAGCGCATCCGGCGGACAAAGCCTGTCGAACAGGGGCTTGAACAAGCTTTCGTAGCTGGGGCCCTCGACCATCGATAGCAGGCCGCTCGCCGGTTTGACGCTCAGGTCACTGCCATGCAGCGAATGCTCGATAAACTGGCGGCGCACGTAAATGGCCAGGCTGTTGGCTCCACGCAGCCATCGTTGTGCATCTTCGGCGCTCATCTGGTATTTGCCGACCAGCCCCGACACGCCCATCTCGACCAATGGAAAAATCGAACCACCCTCGTCGATATAACGCTGCAACGTGCCGTAAGTCTTGCGTTGCGTCTCGCTGAACACTTGCTGAAGCAGCTGTTGGGCGGGGCGGATCGCGGAATCAGCCATGGTCGAACTCCCTGATTGAATGGCGGCGCCGAAGAGGCACAAACGGCTCGGATTTAGCGTGTGGGGTTAGAATCTGCGCGCATGCGCTAACCGACGTCTACTGTCATAAATGACAGTAAACGCGGCTGCGCACCGGTAAATTCAGATCATTGCGAGGCAGGCTTGATGAGCTCGAACCTCTCGCTCTCCACCCAATCGGACGCCGTCGAACGGTCCGATCCGTCGCTGATCGTCTGTTTGAACCGACACCAGTTGGCACCGGCGGGCAGCGGTTGCGTTGGCACGACTCGCCAGCCCGTCCCAGTGACCGGCAGATTGGCCGCCCACACGTGTTCGGGGTTGTACCAACTCACCAATTGGCCGGTGCCGGCGCGGCCCAGGCCGGCAAATGTCAGCGGCTCGCTCACCCACTGCCCCGCCGTCGGTGTGGCGATGCTCGGCAAGTAACGCCCCAGATTCACCGACACTGCGGCAGAACGCGCCGAATCGAACCCGCCACTTGAGGCCACGGCGACCAGGTCATAGCGATCACCAGGCTGGTCAAACGTTGACTTGACCGACCAGCTTCGATCCTCCAGCACCGTCGCGGTGCCGAGTACCGTGCGTGTCGCATCGGTCAGTGAAACCGTGACCCGATCGCCCGGATAACCGAAACCGGAAACCACCGTGTTGTAGCCAACGTGCTGGTTCTTGACGGGTGTTTCGATAAACGGCGCGGCCGGCACGATGTTGAAGACCAGCGCGGGGCTGTCGCTGGATGTCTGCAGTTTGCCGTTGGCGTCAACGAATGTTTGCCGCGCGCGCAGGGTGGTAACCCCGACTGGCAACGTTATCTGCCCTTGCCATCGGCCATCAAAGCCGATCACGACGTCCTCCAGCAAAAAGTCGCGCTCACCGTCCAGCCAGACGAATATCCGCCCATTGGCGATTCCCGTGCCGGACAGCGTGGCGGTTCGGGGCAGATCTGCCTCAGGTGTCGGTACCGTGAAGAGCGGCGGCATCAGCGCCACGGTAAAACCCCGATATTCGCTACGCAGGGATGGGTAAGTCTGGAACGTCTGTTGCGCATCGATGGTGTAAGCGCGAAATTCCAGGCCCTTGAGCTCGATCTCCCAGTCGCCAGCGCTGAGCAGATTCAGCGGCGCGCCCAACGGGACGTCTCGCGCGGCATCGCGCAATTGCATGGTGGCCCCCGCCATCCCCTGCGTCCCTTTGACTTTCAGGTCGCGGCCCACCTGCGACTCGGATAACGGCTCAGTAATCAGCGGGGTCGGCACTTGCGGTTGTACGTCGAAGGTCGACGACGCGGAAGGCGACTGCTGGCCGCCCGCCAATTGCGTCACCGTTACCGTATGGCGCACGCCGTATGCAAACGGCTCGGTGCGCCGGAACGCCCAGTTGCCATTGGTTTGAACGGGTTTGTGCACCACAGGGCTATCGCTGTAAACCAGATCAACCACGGCGCCCGGCCAGCAGGTGCCGGTGATGTCAGGCGAAAGTCCGTTTGGGGTGACTGCAGTGATCACCGGCGCCAGCGGCGCGATAGTGACGATGAGTCGAATCCAGTTGGCCGACGACTGCCCATTGATTTGCTGTTTCAGGTCGACATTTTGACTAAGCATCGGCCCCCAGACCTGTGCCGATTTGCTTGTCCATTGACTGTCACGAACAGTGGCGTCAGGCGCCGCTTCAGCCCCACCCTGCTTTTTGATCAGGATGGTGGCGCCAGTCACGCCTCGTCCGGAAAAAGTCGGGGTGTAATCGGCAACCGTATATTTGATGTCGGTCGGGTCAGGCACGGCGATCGTACTGGTGAAAGCGAAGTGCGGGGATTCGATCCATGCGTTACCGGGAATGCTGATTTTTTGAAAAGCAGTGAGCTGGTAGGTGCCGAGTGGCCAGCCCGTCGCCGTCATTTCCCAGACACCGCCTTTTACTTCCTTGGCCGGAGGAACTATTGCCCCGCTCGGGCCACTGACGATGCGGATTTCAACCAGCGCACCGTTATGCCCGCCCCCGGAAAATTTCACTGAATTGGGTGCGGGATAAAGCATGTCGACCTTGGTCAATGCCGGTGGCGCGACTTTGTAAGGACGCCCGACACTGCCCAGGGATTCTTCTCCGAGCAATTGCTTGGCCACCAGCGTTACCAAACCGACTGCAACCGTGACTGAGCACTGCCAGTTCGGCCCGGTGAGCGCCGCCGTGCGCCCCACTTCGGTTGAGCCACCGTCATTCATGACAACCAGGGTTGCGCCGATCATGCCCATGTTGCCGGTCAAGTTGAATGTAGTGGGCTGATTCGAATTGGCAGCCGGGCCGAGAATAACCGGCTCAGGTGGCCTGATCCGGAAGGCGCGAGATGAACTTGGCAACGACGTGTGACCGCCACGTATCTGCTTCGCGCGCAGCACTGCTCGCCCGGAAGGCACGGTGACGGAGCAGGTCCAACTCCCGGCAGTCGTCAGCGCAGTGGATCTGCCGACTTCCTTATCAGCTGAATCCACAACAATCACCACCGCCCCCACAACGCCCAATGTCCCCTGAACTTCAAAGGTTGGGGCTTGCAAGGAATCGGCGGCGGGGCTACTGATCTGAGGCACTTGCGGTAAGTGGGATACCGTGATCGAGTTTGAGTTGGGAGAAAAATGAGGACCAATCTTTTGTTTGGCATACAGCGTTAACGACTGTGCATCACTGGGCAATTCTACGGCTGCCGTCCAATCTCCGTTGGCCCGGATTACCCCTGTTCCTATTTGCGCGTTGCCAATGGCGTTATGCACAGAGACTGCACCCACCAAATATTCGCCCCCCGTCCCGCTAATGGTAAACGGACTTGTTATGGCGTCGCCGGACGACGGCCTGGTGATCACCACGGGAGTGACCCTCAGCGTGACGTGGATCCTGCGCGTCTCTCCTTGGGCGACCTCGATTCTGTATTGACCAGGCGCAAAAGCACCTGGCAGGCGCGCGGTCCACAGGCTGCCCGTCTGCACGCCCTGCCCTTGCGCAATAGCAGCTGAACCAGACTGGGTATATAGACGCGCAATAATAAGACCTTGCGAAGAGGTAGTCCCCGACACATCGATTTCGCCATTCCTGACGTTAGCGTTATTGGCCGGAATTGTAATAGTCGGTGCGGCAACGGTAGGTTCTTCTTGGACAGACATTTTAAACTTCCCTGGTGGGTAGGCCTGCAACCTTTCCATTTGAAAAGATGATGGTTTTAAACCAGAGGAATTATGGGATCTCTTTTTCAGCCAGCGTATTTTTATAATCTACCTTCAACCAGGCTTCTGCTGCGGGGTCCCAAGTATTACCCCTGTCGAATATATACTTGAAATAAAGACTTCCGGTTTTAAGCGGACTGCCTACCCAACCACCGCTAGCAATATCATGCCATTCCCCATCCTGTATGGCGTTTTGGGTGAGCAGTCTTTTCCAAACCTGTCCGCTATCTCCGTTTACGCCGAAGGTAAGATCACCGGAAGTCCGGCCATTCGATGTGACCCTGTACTGCATGCTGTACCCGTATAATAGTGCTCCGTCATTGCCCCACCAATACGATACCGTCAACTCGGCCTTGTAATTATCGTAACGCACAACTATGTCCTCAATTTGCACAGCGCCTGAGGCTTTAGCCTGTTGGTAACTTTGAAAAATGATGTCATTAGCTGAAGTAACATTCTCGACCGCCGCATCAATATCAGATGAGTTTTTATCGTCATCGCAGGTCATTATTTGGCACCTTATATGGTTAATGGATGGCCTAAATCCGCACAGTGGCATTCATGTCTGGCAGTGTGGTTGCTCAGGTCAGTTAAAAAGAATTCCCTATTTTTTTCTACCTGTAAAAACTGACAGTTCTGACGAATGGTCTTACACAATTTTCCGAAGTTTCAATGCCTACAAAGCCTTGCGCCTTTGCCTACACACTCGCCGGAATCGGCTGGCTTGTGCGCTTTATGGCTGGCCCGTAAGTTGGTCGGCGTCGCTGCGCATTGGCAGCGGCCAGGTGTAGTCGCCCGGAAGGCTGATGAAAATCGCACTGGCTCACCCGACGGTCGGGATGTCCCTATCCCCCATCCTGAACGTCAGGTAGTTGAGCGCCGCGCAGCTTCGGATGCGCCGATTTTCAGGGCCTTCCGGCCGACTGACCTGTGTGGCAGATCTGGAATTCAGGCAGGCGCCTTCGCGAGCAGGCTCACTCCTACAGGGAACGCATTCCACCGTGGGAGTGCGCCTGCTGGCGAAAGCAACATTGCAGGCACCGCCAGATTCAGGCAGACGCCGGCAATGGCTGAAAACTGAAGTACTGCTGCAACGCGCTCACCAGTTGTGCGTATTCCGGCGGGGCCTGTTGCAGGCTGAACCCGGCGTCATAGTGGTGGGGTGTGGCGTCTTCGTGGCACCAGAGGCAACTCGCGCGCAAGTCGATGACCTGCATGCAACCGTCGCTGGCGGGAATCTTCAGACGCAAGTCGAAGTCAGCGCCAATCATCATCGGCAGTTGACTGATCAACATCAGCCCGTCTGCGGAGACATTGCCCAGAAAACCGATGGGCTTGTCGGTGACGCTGTTGAACACTCTGAGAAAATACGGCAGTTGATGCCGCTCGATACGGCGCTCGGTAAACATGCTGAATTCGCTACGCAAGGCTCTTAAGCAGAGCCGCACTAATGCTTCGGAACGAGCCTTCATGGAGCAACAGCGGCGCGCTCTCCTTGCTTCCGGTGCAACGGCCTATGCAGACCGCTGCCAATTACTTCTGCCAGTCGCAGGTGTCACATCGGGTTAGAGACAAGGCTCTAATCCGATTTATTCGACTATAGCTCACCCTCTGCACTCGGCCAGGCTTTGGATGATTTCTATCATCAGAAGCGGGTCGGACGCACCACGGCCGCGGCGCTGCGTGTCGGGTAATGACCCAGCGAAGCCAGGGTTTCCAGACGCGCGCGGGCCCGGTAGGCGTATTCGCTCTGCGGGTAGGCGGCGATGATGTACTGGTAAGTCTGCGCCGCGTCGATGAACAGTTTCTGCCGTTCCAGGCATTGGCCGCGCATCATCGACACTTCCGGTCGCACATACGGCCGCGCACGGCTGGCGCGATCGACTTTGGACAGTTCGAGCATCACCTGCTCGCAATTGCCGCGGTCATAGGCGCTGTAGGCATTATTCAAATGATGGTTCATCGACCAACGGGTGCAGCCCGTAACGCTGAGGGTAGCGAGGGCAAGGACGGCAATGAGCGCAAATCGCATGAGGGTTCTCCTGTCTTGAGCTCTGTATCGACCTGTTACGCAAATTCTTCAGGAATGTTCTTTTAAGAAAAAAGCGAATAACAAAGATCTGCGAAAAACAAAGATCTGAAAAAAAAGTAGTGCACCCGAACAATGACTACAGCCCAAGACCATAGTAGCCTCACTCAGCGCTTGAACTCAGGAGTCTATGCATGTCCGTCCGTCGCACCAAAATCGTCGCTACCCTTGGCCCCGCCAGTAACTCGCCGGAAGTTCTCGAACAGCTGATTCTGGCTGGCCTGGACGTCGCCCGCCTGAACTTCTCCCACGGCACCCCCGACGAGCACAAGGCTCGCGCGAAGCTGGTGCGTGACCTCGCTGCCAAGCACGGTCGCTTCGTCGCCCTGCTCGGCGACCTGCAAGGCCCGAAAATCCGTATCGCCAAATTCGCCGGCAAGAAGATCGAGCTGAAGATCGGTGACCAGTTCACCTTCTCCACCGCGCACCCGCTGACCGAAGGCAACCAGCAAGTGGTCGGCATCGACTACCCGGACCTGGTCAAGGATTGTGGCGTGGGCGACGAGCTGCTGCTCGACGACGGCCGCGTGGTCATGCGCGTTGATACCGCCACCGCCACCGAACTCAATTGCACCGTGCTGATCGGCGGTCCGCTGTCCGACCACAAAGGCATCAACCGTCGCGGCGGTGGCCTGACGGCGCCAGCCCTGACTGAAAAAGACAAGGCCGACATCAAGCTCGCCGCCGAAATGGAAGTCGACTACCTCGCCGTGTCCTTCCCGCGCGACGCCGCCGACATGGAATACGCCCGTCAATTGCGCGACGAGGCCGGCGGTACTGCCTGGCTGGTAGCGAAGATCGAACGCGCCGAAGCCGTCGCCGACGACGACACCCTCGATGCACTGATCAAAGCCTCCGACGCGGTGATGGTTGCCCGTGGTGACCTCGGTGTGGAAATCGGCGATGCCGAGCTGGTGGGCATCCAGAAGAAAATCATCCTGCACGCACGTCGCCACAACAAAGCGGTGATCGTCGCCACGCAGATGATGGAGTCGATGATCCAGAACCCGATGCCGACTCGCGCCGAAGTGTCCGACGTGGCCAACGCCGTGCTCGACTACACCGACGCCGTGATGCTCTCGGCGGAAAGTGCTGCCGGTCTGTATCCGCTGGAAGCCGTGCAGGCCATGGCGCGCATCTGCGTCGGCGCTGAAAAGCACCCGACCAGCAAGACCTCCAGCCACCGTATCGGCAAGGTCTTCGAAAGCTGCGACCAGTCCATCGCCCTTGCGGCGATGTACACCGCCAACCACTTCCCGGGTGTGAAAGCGATCATCGCCCTGACCGAAAGTGGCTACACGCCGTTGATCATGTCGCGTATCCGTTCCTCCGTGCCGATCTACGCGTTCTCCCCGCACCGCGAAACCCAGGCGCGCGCCGCCATGTTCCGTGGCGTCTACACCGTACCGTTCGACCCGGCATCGCTGCCGCCTGAGCAAGTCAGCCAGGCTGCAATCGACGAGCTGCTCAAGCGTGGCGTTGTGGAAAAAGGCGACTGGGTGATCCTGACCAAAGGCGACAGCTACCACACCATCGGCGGCACCAACGGCATGAAGATCCTGCACGTTGGCGACCCAATGGTCTGATTGACCGGTTGCTGAAAGATAAAAGCCCCGCCATGTGAATGGCGGGGCTTTTTGGTTTCTGGGCCAGCATATGTGTTGCCTGAAGCTGGACCCATCGCGAGCAGGCTCACTCCTACAGGGGAACGCATTCCAACTGTAGGAGTGAGCCTGCTCGCGATGGCGCCCGCCCAGCCAACACAGATCTAACGCCGGTTGATAAACCCCGACAACGCCGCCACCGCTTCGGGCGAACGCAGCCGTTCGGTAAACAACGCGCCCTCCTCCTCGATCACCTTGCGCAGCAGTTCGCGATCCGGGGCTTTCATCAATTGCTTGCTGATGCGCACCGCCTCGGCCGGCAACGCTTCAAAACGCAATGCCACCTCCCGCGCCTTGGCCAACGCCGCTTCGCCACTGCCCAACGCTTCTGTGGCAATGCCCCACGCCGCCGCTTGTTCACCGCTGAAGCCTTCGCCCAACAGCAACAACTCCGCCGCTTTCGCATGCCCGAGCAAGCGCGGCAGAATCAGGCTGGAGCCGAACTCCGGGCACAACCCCAGGTTCACGAACGGCATACGCAAGCGCGCATCGCGGCTGACGTAGACCAGATCGCAATGCAACAACAACGTCGTGCCGATACCCACCGCCGCACCGGCCACGGCGGCGATCACCGGTTTGCGGCAGTCGAGCAGGCTGAGCATGAAATGAAACACCGGGCTGTCGAGGTTGCTCGGCGGTTGTTGAATGAAGTCGGCAATGTCGTTGCCGGCGGTGAAGCACTCGGCGGATCCGGTGATCAGCACCGCGTTGATCTCAGGACTCTGTTCAGCCTCGCTCAGCGCTTCGGCCAGTTGCGCGTACATGGCGCGAGTCAGGGCGTTTTTCTTGTCCGGACGATTGAGGCGCAGGGTCAGCAGACCGCGCTCGCGTTCAACGTGGATGGCATCTGGCATGGCAAGTCTCGCGTGGTTAAACGATCAGCGCTCAACCACGGGGAACAAACACGTCGGCCAGCAGTTGATTGCGCGGCAGTCCCGCCAAGTACAGGCGCCGGGCGAAGGCGTCGACGCTGTCGGGGGCTCCGCAGAGTAAGGCCAGGGTTTGCCGCGAAACAAGCCGCAGTTGCGCCAACGCCTGCGGCAACTCGGCCGGGGTCCAGAGCTCCACCGTGAGGTTGTCGCGGCCCTCGGCCATGGCTTGCAGGGGTTTGGCCAGGTAATGCTCGTGCGCGTCATGCGCCAGGTGAATGACGCGGATGGCGCCTTGGTGATCCTGGCGCAACGCCTCACGCAAGACGCCGAACAGCGGCGCCAAACCGGTGCCGGCGGCCAGCAGCCACAGTGGCCGGGTGTGCCAGTCGGCGTCGTAATGCAGGGCGCCGCCGCGCAGTTCACCGAGGCGCAGGCTGTCGCCGATCTGCAACTGGCGCGCGGCGGTGCTGAATTCGCCGGGCTGGCGGCAATCGAGGTGAAACTCGAGAAAACGGTCCTCTTCCGGCAGGCTCGCCAGCGAATACGGACGCGCAACGTTGCCGGCCCACAACACCAGATGCTGGCCGGCGCCGTAGCGCAGCGGTCGTTGGGTGATCAGACGCAGACGCAAGACGTTGTCCGTCAGCCAATCGACAGCGGCGACTTGCGCCGGGCGACCGTCGCGTTGCGGGTCGAAGGTGTGGACCTGCAAGTCTTCGACCACCGAACACTGACAGGCCAGGCGCCAGCCTTGCTGACGTTGCTCGGCGCTCAAGGCATCCGGGCGGCTGTCGTTGGGCAGGCCTTGCACGCATTGCACCAGGCACGCATGACAACTGCCGGCGCGGCAGCTGTAGGGCACGGCGACGCCGTTCTGGTTCAAGGCATCGAGCAAGTTGCTGCCCGCCGCCACTGACCACTGGCGCTCGCCGACCCGCACCTCAGGCATCGACGTTCTCCCACGCCGCCGCGCACCGATTGCGCCCATCGCGCTTGGCCCGGTACAACGCCTGATCGGCGCGTTGCAGGGCTTCGTCGAGGTCGTCGCCGAGTTCCAGCAAGGTCATGCCGGCGCTGAGGCTGAGGTTGCTGACGTCGAGGCCAAACAGTTCGACATCGGTGAAGGCAATGCGCAAACGCTCGCAACACGAGGTCAGGCGCTCGGCGTCGCAATCGGGCAGCAACACCACAAATTCTTCGCCGCCGTAACGGGCCAATACGTCGCCGTTGCGCAGGCACGCCGTGGCCACACCGGCAAAGGCTTGCAGCACCTGATCGCCGGCAGCGTGGCCGTGTACGTCGTTGATACGTTTGAAGTGGTCGAGATCGATCAGCGCCAGACCGTGGACCACGCCACTGTCCATCGCGTTGAGCTCGCGCGTGGCGAGGCGCAGGAAGTGCCGACGGTTGAACAATCCGGTCAATTCATCGGTGGCGACTAGGTCTTCGAGTTGGCGCATCATCCCGCGCAACGTGTCCTGATGCGCCTGCAACGCGAAACGCCGTTGCCGCATCAACTGGCGCGAGGCCTGGACGTAGCGGGCGTAAAGCACCAGCCACACCAGCACGATAAACAGCACGCACACCTGCAACAGCGCCAACGCCGGGTCGGCCAACTGGAATTGGTAGCCCTCCCACAACGTGATCGCGCTGAAACTGAAAAACACCAGTAACGCGCAACGCACAAACGCTCGGCGCGACAGGTGAAACAGGCCGAACAGCAGGATCAGGATGTAGAAGACGAGGAACGCACCGCGCGCGTCGTCGAGATGGAAGATCAGCCAGGTTTGCCAACCCAGGCCCAGCAATACCTGGAGTTCGGTCAGGCTCGGGTCGGCGTGGCGCAGGTTGTAGCCGCTGTAGAAAACCGCAAACAGGGCCGCCTGGCTGGCGACCACCAACGCACTGCCGATCACCACGCTGGCCAGAGGCGCCGCGTAGTGACCGGTGAAAAACGCCAGCCACAGCAGCAGCAATGCGAGGGCATAGGTGCCGGCCGCGAGGGCAAAACGTTTAAGTAACAGGCGCTGAATGGCGTTATGGGTCAATCGTTGACTCACCAGAAAAAAGAAGCTGAAAGAGTGTCCTACTCTACAGGCCGTGTGCCACTTTAGTGGCGCGACCGGTAAATGACCAACCAATTTTCAGGGCGGAAAACTGGCGTCAAAAGCATGGCCCTTATGTTCAATATTTGCGGCTACTGCAGATCTGGAACTCCGTGTGGCGAGGGGGCTTGCCCTCGTTCGGTTGCGCAGCGGCCGGCAGATTCAGCGAAGCGGTGTGTATGCGGGAAATGCTGGGGAGTGCTGGGGGAGTGCTTCGCACTCCAACGGGGGCAAGCCCCCTCGCCACAGCAAGCCCCCTCGCCACAGTTCCATGTCCGACCAAAAGCCAATGTGTGTCTGCTACCGAGGCGCGTTATACTGCCGCGCCTTTTTAGCGTCGCGCCTGCTGCCCCGGCGTGCCTTGTAAAGGTGCTTGCAACCGACCGAAGCACCCAAGCTGCAAGCACCTTATTGAATGTTCCCGTCTTTTAGAGGAGCGCGACTCATGACCGTGATCAAGCAAGACGACCTGATACAGAGCGTTGCCGACGCCCTGCAGTTCATTTCTTATTACCACCCCGTTGATTTCATTCAGGCGATGCACGAAGCCTACCTGCGCGAAGAATCGCCAGCGGCGCGTGACTCGATGGCGCAGATTCTGATCAACTCGCGGATGTGCGCCACCGGCCACCGCCCGATCTGCCAGGACACCGGCATCGTCACGGTCTTCGTGCGTGTGGGCATGGACGTGCGCTGGGATGGCGCCACCATGAGCCTGGACGACATGATCAACCAAGGCGTGCGCCAAGCGTACAACCTGCCGGAAAACGTCTTGCGCGCCTCGATCCTCGCCGACCCGGCAGGTGCGCGCAGAAACACCAAGGACAACACCCCGGCCGTTATCCACTACTCCATCGTCCCGGGTAACACCGTGGAAGTGGACGTGGCGGCCAAGGGCGGCGGCTCCGAGAACAAATCGAAAATGGCCATGCTCAACCCGTCCGACTCGATCGTCGACTGGGTGTTGAAAACCGTGCCGACCATGGGCGCCGGCTGGTGCCCACCGGGCATGCTCGGTATCGGCATCGGCGGCACCGCCGAGAAAGCTGCGGTGATGGCCAAGGAAGTGTTGATGGAATCCATCGACATCCACGAGCTGAAAAAGCGCGGCCCGTCCAACCGTATCGAAGAGATGCGCCTGGAGCTGTTCGAGAAGGTCAACCAACTGGGCATCGGCGCCCAGGGCCTCGGTGGCCTGACCACCGTGCTCGACGTGAAAATCATGGATTACCCGACCCACGCCGCTTCGTTGCCGGTGTGCATGATCCCCAACTGCGCCGCCACCCGTCACGCGCACTTCGTGCTCGACGGTTCCGGCCCGGCCTCGCTGGAAGCGCCACCGCTCGACGCCTACCCGGAAATCGTCTGGGAAGCAGGTCCGTCGGCGCGTCGGGTCAACCTCGACACGCTGACCCCGGAAGAAGTGCAGAGCTGGAAGCCGGGCGAAACCGTGTTGCTCAACGGCAAGATGCTCACCGGTCGCGACGCCGCGCACAAGCGCATGGTCGAGATGCTGAATAAGGGTGAAACCTTGCCGGTGGACCTCAAGGGTCGCTTCATCTACTACGTCGGCCCGGTTGATCCGGTGCGCGAAGAAGTGGTTGGCCCGGCTGGCCCGACCACCGCAACGCGGATGGACAAGTTCACCCGGCAGATCCTCGAACAAACCGGCCTGTTGGGCATGATCGGCAAGTCCGAGCGCGGCCCGACCGCGATCGAAGCGATCAAGGACCACAAAGCCGTGTACCTGATGGCAGTCGGCGGTGCGGCTTACCTGGTGGCGCAAGCAATCAAGAAATCCCGCGTCGTGGCGTTTGCCGAACTGGGCATGGAAGCGATCTACGAGTTCGACGTCAAAGACATGCCGGTGACCGTTGCGGTCGACAGCAAGGGCGAGTCGGTTCACATCACCGGTCCTGCGATCTGGCAGAAAAAGATCAGTGAAAGCCTGGCAGTAGAAGTGCAGTAAGCGCTTCAGCTGACATGAAAAGGCCGGGACGTCTTAGCGACGCCCCGGCCTTTTTTTGCCCATGAGTATTGCCAACGGAATAAAAGCATCTCGCTTAATTACATTTGATCTAAGAAATCCTTGCGACCTGTCAGATCTGACAGGTTACGTCCTGTGCCCTTCTTGTTAGCGTCTGATCCATCCAGCGACACCGTTTGCCGCGGGCGAGCGCCAAGCTCAAAAACAGGATCAGCCCCATGGAAGACCAAGCGTCCCTGAGCATCATTGAACCCTCGATCGCCAAGAGCGCATCGATCGCCACCATCGGCAAAAGCTGGGGCAAGGTGGGCGCGACGGGCGCCGCTTCATTTGCATTGCCTCTGCCTTCTTCGCCCGGCCGCGGCTTTGATCCTCAGCTCACGCTGAGCTACAGCAGCCAGTCGGGTAACGGGCCATTTGGCATCGGATGGAATTTAAGCCTCAGCGCCATTACCCGCCAGACCGATAAAGGCGTGCCGCGTTATACCGACGATGACGTGTTCCTCAGCCCGTCAGGCGAAGCACTGATGGCTGAGCGCGACCGCGAAGGCAAGATCAAATCCAGAGACGAGACCCAATACCGGGGTTTGCCCATCGGTCCGCACACGGTTACGCGGTACTTTCCCCGGGTAGAAACCACGTTCGACCTGGTCGAATGCTGGCGCTGCGCCGCCAACCCTGACGGCTTTTGGCTGGTACACGGGGCTGACGGCAGTCTGCACCTTTTCGGCAAAGTCGAGACCGCGCGCAAGGCTGACCCGCAAGATTCGAAACGGATTGCCTCCTGGTTGCTGCAGGAGAGCATGAATGTTCGCGGCGAGCACATCTGTTACGAATACAAGACTGAAGATCCGTCCGAGACCCCAGCCCCGCATGACTACCGGGCACAGCGATATTTGCATAGGGTGCTATATGGCAACCTTGCGGCATGCGCTGATTTGTACGGCTGGGAAATACCCCAGGCACCAGAGCCTTCATGGCTCTTTCACCTGGTATTCGACTATGGCGAACGCACGCTGGACCTGACTGAAAAACCTGTCTATGACGGCGCGACGCTCAAGCCCTGGCTATCCCGGCACGACCCCTTCTCGACCTATGGCCACGGCTTCGAAGTCGGCACTCGACGCCTCTGCCGGCAAGTGCTGATGTTTCACAATTTTGCGCAACTGGGTGACAAGCCTGTGCTGGTCCGCCGCTTGCTGCTGGAATACCCGGAGAGCACAGCGCCCTGGTCCTACAGCCAAATCAGGGCGGCGCACTACCAGGCGTATGACGCCAGCGGTGCCGTGGAAAACATGCCGCCGGTGGAGTTCGACTATTCACCGTTCGAACTCAATACCCAGCCGAAACCGTTCTTCCCGTTCGACCACATGCCGGGTATCGAAGACGGGCGGTTCTATCAATGCGTCGACCTGTTCGGCGAGGGCCTGCCAGGTTTCCTGTGTCGCTACGACCAGTGCTGGTACTACCGGGAGCCGTTGCGTGATCAGGCCGGCGGCGATCAGATCACCTATGGACCGTGGACAGCACTCGACAAAATCCCGGTGGCCGACCGCAACAAGCCAGCGCATCAGGCCCTGATGGACCTGACCGGCGACGGTCGTCCGGACTGGGTGATCGCGGTACCTGGAATGGCCGGCTTCCATAAGTTGAACCCGGACAAAACCTGGTCTGCCTTCATTCCGTTCGCGGCGTTCCCGGTGGAGTTTTTCAACGTTCTTGCGCAGCTGGGTGACTTCACGGGCGCCGGCCTCGACTCTCTCGCGCTGATCGGCCCCAAGGCGGTTCGCCTTTACACCAGCCAGCGTGAAGATGGCTTCGCCAAGGGCGAGGATGTCCTTCATACGCCGATAGACGATCGCTTGCCATTGATCAGCAACTCACGCAGCGAACTGGTGTTTGTGGGCAATCTGCTGGGCAGCGACATGACCGAGTTGTACCGCATTCGCCACGACAAGATCGAATGCTGGCCGAACCTGGGGCATGGGAAGTTTGGCAAAGGCTTCGTCATCAGCGGCCCGACCTTCGAGTACACGAAGTTCGATGCGGCGCGCGTACGCATCGCGGACCTGAACGGGTCCGGCGCGCCTGCGCTTATCTATCTGAACTCAGATCACTTCCATATTTACCTCAATCAAGGCGGCAACGGGTTTGCGAAAGATCCGATTACTGTCCCATGGCCCGAGGGCGTGCGTTACGACAACCAGTGCCAGGTCACCTTCGCCGACCTGCAAGGGCTCGGCTGCCCCAGCCTGATCCTGACCCTCACGCATATGAAACCGCAGCACTGGCGCTACGACTTTGTCAGCGCCAGGCCGTACCTGATGACCGCCAGCAACAACAACATGGGGTGCAGCACTGAGGTGGTGTATCGCAGTTCCGCGCAGGAATGGCTGGATGAAAAACAACGGATTCTCAAGTTCAATCGTCTTCCCGTGTGCTACCTGCCCTTCGCGGTGCAGGTCGTCAGTCGACAAACCCAGCGGGATGAAATTACCGGCAATTGCCTGAATCAGTTTTTCAGTTATTTCGAGGCCTGGTACGACCCTCTTGACCGTGAATTCCGCGGCTTCGGCCGTTTGCACCAGACCGACAGCGAAACCGCTTCGAATGAAGACGAAAGCTTCACCGCACCGGCCCTGGTGTGCACCTGGTTTCACACTGGCAGACAGATCGACATGCCTCGCGACGGTTACTTCGATCGTGATGATAAGGCGCACCCGTTGGGCGGCACGCTTTTTTGTCGGTATCACCCTGACGATGAGTGCGAAGAGCTCATCGCACCTGCGGATGAAACCACCGCCCATGCCATCGCACGCTCCCTCGCCGGCGCAGTGCTGACATTGGAAACCTACGCGCAGGCTGACCCGTTCCCGGCAGCGCCCTACCGGGTGGAACACTCCCGATACATCGTGCGCGAAGTGCGCGGGCGAGGTGAACACTACCCCTACGCGGTGCTGATGCCTTCGCTGCTGGAAACCATCACCTACAACTACGAACGCTACATCGACGACCCGCTGTGCCACCACGCCATCAACTTGAGTCGGGATACCTTTGGGCTGACGACCCACAGCATTGCCGTCAGCTATGCCCGGCGCCTGACGGAGGCGGACAAGTCACCGTTTGTTGATCCCGATGAAGATAAATGGTGGATTGACGCCCACGATCCGGCTCAGCAGTCCTACTACTTGAGCGAAACCCGCGCCGAGTTCATTCACTTGCCCGACCTGCAAGGCTGGCGGCTCGGTCTTCCCTACCGGCAACGCGGTAATGCTCTTGTTTTGCCCAAGAAGCCAACCGTCGCAGGCCTTGATCCCCAGGAGATTTCGTACGAACGGTTACTCGAACTCTTCACATCAGCCCATTGGGTCGCTGCACGGGTATTGACCTCGCAATCTGTGCAACGCTACGTTTCTACAACCAATGGCGAGTTGCCGGATGGCACTGCGCAATTCGAGGCATTGGCAGGGCCGATGGAAATTGCTCAACTGAACAAGGAGGCGCTGGAGGTCTACGGCGACGTAACGCCTGCGATCGATATCCGGGCAGAACTTGAGAAGATTGGTTATCTGCCTATGAAGCTGTTCCTCGGCACAGACAAAGCGGCCGACGAAGAAGAGGACCAACAGAGAAATCTGTGGTCCGCCCTCTACCGCTTTGCCGAGTATGCAGGCCTTGATCGCTTCTACAGGGTGATTAAATACAACGAAACCCTGAGCCATGGTGTAACCGAAGCGACATACGACGATTACTTTCTCGCGTCCCTCAGCGTCAAGCTGCCGGATGGCTGCACCACTCGCGTCGAGTACGACTACCACTCACTGCAACCGCTGCGCATCACCGATGCCAACGATAATGTTGAAGAGGCCCTTAACGGACCATCAGGTCCCCACACCGTTACTTATCACGGAACAGAAAACGGTATTCCCGCCGGATTCCTGCCCATCGACAAATACAACCGTCCTGAAGATGCCAGCCCCGCCACGGCGATCGAATTCCCGAAGCAAGCGCTGCAAGACGCGGCCAGCACCTTTCGCAAGGACCTGTTCAGCTGGATGGGCCTGTTACCCGACTCCGTGCGGCAGACACCCGAGTGGCTGAGTGACTGGATCACACAAGGTTACGTGTTGCACAGCCAGCACATACGCGCCAGTGCGCGCCTGCGCCTGGCCCGGCTCAAGTCCCGGACGTCGGCAGAGCAAGCGTTGTGGGACCTGCTCGTCAGCGTGCCGCGCATTCCGGTGCACAGCGTCGCTTTAAGCGCCGACCGTGACTATTACGATGAAGAACCCTCGCAGATCCGGATTATCCTGAACATCGTCGATGGTTTTGGACGCGCCTTGCAAACCCAGCAACGGGTTGAACCGGGTGATGCCTATGTCGTGGAAAACGGCAAACTGGTGATCGAAAACGGCAAGCCAAAAGTTGCGCACGCCGAGCGGCGCTGGCGCATCAGCGAACGCGTGGAATACAACAACAAGCAATTACCGGTACGAACCTATCGCCCCTACTTCGCCAACGCCTACGGCTACATCGATGACGAGTGCTTCAAGGAGTTCGGCCATCACGATAAGAGTTTCTACGATGTGCTGGGTCGCCTTAACAAGATCATTAACGCCAAAGCGGATATCGCGCTTGAAATAATCCACCCCTGGTACACCACCAAGCTGGATTTCAATGACACCTACGTCGCGCCGGACACGAAAGACTCCACGGCGGACAAGCGATCATGAGCACTGTCGACTGGAAAACACCGTCGGTGGCGTCCCATGATGCGCGAGGTCTGCCAGTGCGCCAGATTGCCTACTTGCGCAATGAGGCAGGCGGCACCGTGGAGCCGCTCATTACCCGACTACGCCATGACGTTATCGGGCGGCAGGTGGAGCAACGGGACCCGCGACTGGCCAACGCTCCCAAACCCAACCTCGCCACGGTCTACGGTCTGGCCGGACAAGTGGTCAAGGTCGACAGCGTCGACGCCGGTGTGCGGACAATTCTCACGGGGCTGGCCGGTGAACTACTCCGGCGCTGGGATGAACGCGGCAGCCACTGGCGCACCACTTACGACAACCGGTTGCGTGTGCTCACGCTTGTAGAGAACGATCAACCGGACGTCGAAACCCTTACCTACGCCTCTGCGCTGGCGGATCCGGGCCTCAACTTGCGCGGCCAGTTGATCGAGCAAGTCGATGCCTCAGGCAATGTGGTGTTCACAAGCTTCAACCGGCACGGCCAACCGCTGCGCGAAAGCCGAACGGTCACCGAGGCCGGCACCTTTAGCAGCAGCCGGACCTACAGCCCGCTTGGCATGGTACTCACCGAGACCGATGCCGGTGATCACCAACGGCAGTTGTTCCACGACATCGCCGGGCAGTTGAACACTTCACAACTGCGGCTCAACCCCGGGGGCGCCTGGCAGCCCGTTCTGGAATACGCCCGCTACAACGCCGCCGGCCAGATCATCGAGCAACTGGCCGGCAACCAGATCGTCAGCACCTGGACTTACGATGACGCCGACGGTCGTCTCGACACGTTGACCGCCGGCGCACCCCGGCAGGACCTGCACCAGCATCTTCAGTACGTTTATGACCGGGTCGGTAACGTACTGCGCATCAACGACCTCGCCTTCAAACCGGTGTACTTCAAGAACCATTTAATGGATGGTCACCGCACGTTCTCTTATGACTCGCTGTATCGGCTGACTCGCGCCACCGGCCATGACGCCACTCCGAGTTCCGACCTGCCGGGCCGTCCGATGCCGAGCGACCCGAAAAACCACCTCAATTACAAACAGACTTTCACCTACGACCACAGCGATAACTTGATCAGGGTGGTCCATGAGCGTGCAGTGGGCGGCTACACCCACCAGATGTCAATCGACCCGAACAGCAACCGTGGTGTGCGCTGGAAAGAAGCGGATCCCATCCCGGATTTCAACACCCTGTTCGACTGCCATGGCAATCTCCTGGCCGCGTCCCCGGGAAGGCCTCTGCTCTGGAACAGCCGTGATCAACTGGCATCCGCAACATTGCTCGAACGCAAAAACGGTTCCAACGACGGAGAAATCTTTCGCTACAGCCAGGGTGTACGGGTGTTCAAACGTCATGAATGGCAAGCCTCGACCCTTCCCCACTTTCATCAGGTGATCTATTTGCCGGGGCTGGAAATTCGCACCCGCGACAACGGCGAGCAAATGCACGTCATCACCTTGCCGGGTGGAAGAGGCAGCGTGCGTTGTCTGCACTGGGTCAACAAAAAGCCCGACGGCATCGCCCAGGATCAGCTGCGCTACAGCCTCGACGATCACTTGGGCTCCAGTGTGATGGAATTGGATCAAAACGCTCGGATAGTCAGCCACGAGGGCTATTACCCGTTTGGCGGTACGGCCTGGTTAACAGCGCATTCGGCCGTGGCAGTTGATTACAAAACCATCCGTTATTCCGGCAAGGAGATGGATGCCAGTGGCCTTTACTACTATGGGATGCGCTATTGCGCTGCGTGGTTATCGAGGTGGATCAATCCCGATCCATTGGGAACCGTCGACGGTTTGAATCTGTATCGGATGATGGGAAACAACCCGATAACCTTTGTTGATGACCAAGGCGGGATGATCCGCCCGGCCTCTCCAACACCATCACAATTCTCAATTCCCATGAGCTCCGCACCATCATCACCCCCCCATTCCGTCGCAGGCAGCATGGTGAACCTGTCCGACCTTTCTGAGCCAGTACTAAACCCTGGAGAAAATCCTCCCGGCAAGATGCCGCCTGAACCGGATGAATCGTGGAGCCAACAGGCCAAGCGCCTCGCGCTAGCAGCCGTTAACTCCAGAGTCGGGGTAGCTTTGCTTCCGATCGGGACTTCGAGCCCCGCTAACGCAGCGATCGTTTCGACCATTGTCACGGCTGCAGCACAGCTCACGGTGAATGCGACCGTGTTTAATCCCGGTTGGTCACTGCCGGGAACTTGGGATCCAGAAGGGGATGGCTCCATTCCGCCCCGCGATGTGACCCAAGGGTTCAACCGTCACTTTGCAATGCTCAACACCGGTGTAACCCTCGCCGCTGCGGTAGTCGGAGCTGCTTTGGGGCCGGTACTCGGTGGCTATGTTGACGAATGGAGAGGCACCAAGGAAAAAGCTGCGAACAAAGCCTTGGCCGGTGAAATGAGCACCACTATCAACAGACTGATTGCCGAACAAAGTTTGCTGGACGTGGTGACCCTGAAGGCGCAGACCGCACTCCGTGATCAGGTACTGGAGGTCGAAACCTTGATTGGCATTACGTGGAACACCATGAATATGCTGGAGAAAATCACTCAATTGAGGCCTGCTCGCGACAGCGGGAGCACCGTCTCATCGCGTCGGAGCTCGGTTGTCTCTCAAGATTCCGGCAGCGTCCGCCAAAGGCCATCGATAAACCGGACACTGATGCGGTCCACTTCCAATTCAAGTTTCAGTTCCGCACGGAGCTTTGAGGTTTAACAATCAGGGCATTCGGGACTCCAGAACTTCTGGTTTCCCATTTCTCTTGCGGCGGGCACACCGTGCTATGGTGCCCGCCCGACTTTCTACCTGTTTGCGCCAGCATGCTGCCGATTTCCCGTACCGTGCGTTTGTCGTTGTATACCCTGTTTATCCTCGCCGGAGCGGCCCTTGCGGCCGGCTTGGCCATGCGCCACGCCGAACGCCAGGCCCTGGAAGAAGATGCCGCGCGCGCCAGTCAGCAACTGGCGCTGTACGCCAATTCCCTGCACACCCTGATCGACCGCTACCGCGCGCTGCCCGCGGTGCTGGCGCTGGACCCGGAATTGCGCGCCGGGTTGAACGGCCCAGTGAGCCCCGAGCAACAGGACCTGCTGAACCGCAAACTGGAAAAAATCAACGGCGCCGCCAAGTCCTCGACCCTCGAACTGCTCGACCACACGGGCCTCGCCGTCGCCGCGAGCAATTGGCGGATGCCCAGCAGTTACGTCGGCCACAACTACGGTTTTCGCCCCTACTTCAGCCAGACCCGCACTCAGGGCAGCGGGCGTTTTTACGCGGTGGGCGTGACCAGCGGCATCCCCGGTTATTTCCTCTCCAGCGCCGTCACGCGCGACAACGGCGAGTTCCTTGGCGCGATGGTGGTCAAGCTCGAATTCCCCGAACTGGAACGCGAATGGCGCCAGGGCACTGACACCCTGCTGGTCAGCGATGCGCGCGGGATTATCTTCATCGCCAACCAGCCCGGCTGGCGGTATCGGCACTTGAAAGCGTTGAGCGACAACGATCACGCCGAACTGCAAACCACCCGCCAATACGACAAACAACCGCTGACACCGCTGGTTTATCAATCGAAACATCGCTTCGATGACAACAGCGATCTGGCGCGGGTCGAAGGCCCGGACGGCGCCGCGGATTACCTCTGGGAATCGCTGCCACTGCCCGCCGAAGGCTGGACCTTGCACCTGCTGCGCCGCCCGCAAATCGCCTTCGAGGACAGCCGCAACGCGGCGCTCGCGGCGGCCGGATTGTGGCTGGCGGTGGTGTTCCTGCTGTTGTTTCTCAACCAGCGCTGGCGTCTGGCGAAGATGCGTCAGCGCAGTCGCGAAGAACTCGAACAACTGGTGGAAGAACGCACCCGCGACCTGCGCACCGCCCAGGATGGCTTGGTGCAATCGGCCAAACTTGCGGCGCTGGGGCAGATGTCCGCAGCGCTGGCCCATGAGATCAACCAGCCCCTGACCGCCCAGCGCATGCAGCTTGCGACGTTGCGTCTGCTGCTCGATCACGGCCGCATCGATGATGCGTACAAAGCGCTGAAACCGGTGGACGACATGCTCACGCGCATGGCCGCGCTCACCGGCCACCTGAAAACCTTCGCCCGCAAAAGCCCCAGCGGCCTGCGCGAACGCCTCGATCTGGCGGCGGTGGTCGATCAATCCTTACAGTTGCTCGACGCGCGGTTGCGCGATGAAAACGTCAGCAGCGTGCTGCACCTGACACGTCCGGCGTGGGTGCGCGGCGATGCGATTCGCCTCGAACAGGTGCTGATCAATCTGTTGCGCAACGCCCTCGACGCGGTGCACGACAAGCCCTGCAAACGCCTGGAAATCCGCCTCGAAGCCGATGAACAATTGTGGCGTCTGACCGTCGCCGACAACGGTGGCGGGATTGCCGAAGAGCATCTGCCGAACGTCTTCGATCCGTTCTTTACCACCAAGCCGGTCGGCGATGGTTTAGGGCTGGGGCTGGCGGTATCGTTCGCCATCGCGCATGAATCGGGCGGTCGCTTGTCGGCCGCCAACCACGACAACGGCGCGGTGTTTACCCTGACCTTGCCGATCGATCTCGAGGAGCCTGTCTGATGCTGAATTCGGTGATAGTGGTCGACGACGAAAGCAGCATCCGCAGCGCCGTCGAACAATGGCTGAGCCTGTCGGGGTTCGAGGTGCAACTGTTCAGCCGCGCCGATGAATGCCTGGCGCAATTGCCGGCGCATTTTCCTGGGGTGATCCTCAGCGACGTGCGCATGCCCGGCATCAGCGGCCTCGAACTGCTCGCCGAAGTGCAACGGCGCGATGCCGATTTGCCGGTGATTCTGCTCACTGGCCACGGCGATGTGCCGATGGCGGTCGAAGCGATGCGCGATGGCGCCTACGATTTTCTGGAAAAACCCTTCAGCCCGGAAACCTTGCTCGGCAGTTTGCGCCGCGCCCTGGAGAAACGCCGGTTGGTCCTGGAGAACCGCGCGCTGCACGTGCTGGCCGACAACCGCGCCAAACTCGACGCGACACTGCTCGGGGTTTCCCGGGGTTTGCAGACCTTGCGCCGACAAGTGCTGGATTTGGCGACGCTGCCGGTCAACGTGTTGATCCGCGGCGAAACCGGCAGCGGCAAAGAGTTGGTCGCGCGTTGTCTGCACGACTTCGGCCCGCGTGCCGACAAGCCGTTTGTCGCGCTCAATTGCGCGGCGATTCCCGAGCAATTGTTTGAAGCCGAATTGTTTGGCCACGAAAGCGGCGCGTTCACCGGCGCTTCGGGCAAGCGCATCGGCAAGCTCGAATACGCCGACGGCGGCACGCTGTTTCTCGATGAAATCGAAAGCATGCCGCTGGCGCAGCAGGTCAAATTGTTGCGCGTGTTGCAGGAGCAGAAGCTTGAGCGGCTGGGCTCGAATCAGAGCATTCGCGTGGATCTGCGGATTATTGCCGCGACCAAACCGGACTTGCTCGACGAGGCGCGGGCCGGGCGTTTTCGCGAGGACCTGGCCTATCGCTTGAACGTCGCGGAATTGCGCTTGCCGCCGTTGCGTGAGCGGCGCGAGGACATTCCGTTGCTGTTCGAGACCTTTGCCCAGCAGGCGGCCGAGCGTCTGGGGCGGACATTTGCGCCGCTCAGCGGTCCGCAGTTGAGCCACTTATTGAGCCACGACTGGCCGGGCAATGTCCGCGAACTGGCTAACGTTGCCGAGCGCCAGGTGTTGGGCCTCGGTGAGCCGGAACCGGCGGCGATCGATCCCGGCCAGTCGCTGGCGGCGCAGCAGGAAGCCTTCGAAGCGCATTGCCTGCGCGCGGCGTTGACCCGGCACAGGGGCGACGTAAAAGCAGTGCTCGAAGAACTGCAACTGCCGCGCCGCACGTTTAACGAAAAGCTGCAACGGCATGGGCTGAGTAGGGAGATGTTTTTAGGGGAGTGAGTTTTCCCTGTGGATTTGCGGTGTTGCTGGAATCCAGCCCCTCACCCCAGCCCTCTCCCCAACGGGGAGAGGGGGAAAGGGAGCAGATCTTCATGGTTTTTAAGACCTGAGTTCGGCTCGGTATCTCAGGTCGAAGTAGCTCCAGGAACATCTCAATCAGTCCCCTCTCCCCTCTGGTGAGAGGAGGAAAGGGAGCAGATCTTCATGGTTTTCAAGACCTGAGTTCGGCCCGGTATCTCAGGTTGATGTAGCTCCAGGAACATCTCAATCCGTCCCTTCTCCCCAACGGGGAGAGGGGGAAAGGGAGCAGATCTTCATGGTTTTCAAGACCTGAGTTCGGCCCGGTATCTCAGGTCGATGTAGCTCCAGGAACACCTCAATCAGTCCCCTCTCCCCAACGGTGAGAGGGGGAAAGGGAGCAGATCTTCATGGTTTTCAAGACCTGAGTTCGGCCCGGTATCTCAGGTCGATGTAGCTCCAGGAACATCTCAATCCGTCCCCTCTCCCCAACGGTGAGAGGGGGAAAGGGAGCAGATCTTCATGGTTTTCAAGACCTGAGTTCGGCCCGGTATCTCAGGTCGATGTAGCTCCAAGAACGCCTCAATCAGTCCCCTCTCCCCAATGGGGAGAGGGGGAAAGGGAGCAGATCTTCATGGTTTTCAAGACCTGAGTTCGGCTCGGTATCTCAGGTCGATGTAGCTCCAGGAACGCCTCAATCAGTCCCCTCTCCCCTCTGGGGAGAGGGTTAGGGTGAGGGGTGGTCCCCAAACTGAAATACACATCACCAAATCACACCGCAATGAGCGAAAATCCGCTCACACCTCCGGCCGCATAGGCAAAATTCCGCTCAGCGCTTCACTCTCCCCCCTCTAAACCGGCCCTCCTCTCCTTGGCACACCTCCTGCTATAGCCCAAGCAGGCTGCGTTTAAACGCGCTCCACAAAAACAATTAAACGAAGGATCCTTCAATGGATAACTCCAACGCCCTGCCTCTCGGGTCGGCCGTCGCGCCTGCCAAAGATAGAACCACCGGTAGCCGGATCAAATCGATCTTCAGCGGCTCGGTCGGCAATATGGTCGAGTGGTACGACTGGTACGTCTACGCTGCGTTTTCCCTGTACTTCGCCAAGTCCTTCTTTCCCGCCGGCTCCTCCACCGCACAGCTGATGAACACCGCCGCGATCTTCGCCGTGGGCTTCCTGATGCGCCCGATCGGTGGCTGGCTGATGGGGCTTTACGCCGACCGCGCCGGTCGCAAGCGTGCGCTGATGGCCTCGGTCTACCTGATGTGCTTTGGCTCGCTGCTGATCGCGCTCAGCCCCAACTACGAAACCATCGGCATCGGCGCGCCGATCCTGCTGATTTTCGCGCGTCTGCTGCAAGGCCTGTCGGTCGGCGGCGAGTACGGCACCTCGGCGACGTACCTCAGCGAGATGGCGACCAAGGAGCGTCGCGGTTTCTATTCGAGCTTCCAGTACGTGACGCTGATCTCCGGCCAGCTCATCGCGCTGGCGGTGTTGATCGTGCTGCAACAAGTGCTGACCACCGAGCAACTGTACGCGTGGGGCTGGCGCATCCCGTTCGCCATCGGCGCGTTGTGCGCGGTGGTGGCGCTGTACCTGCGTCGCGGCATGGAAGAGACCGAGTCGTTCAACAAGGTCAAAAAAGAGAAAAAAGAAAGCGCCATGCGCACGCTGATGCGCCACCCGAAAGAGCTGATGACCGTGGTCGGCCTGACCATGGGCGGCACCCTGGCGTTCTACACCTACACCACGTACATGCAGAAATACCTGGTGAACACGGTGGGCATGAGCATCACCGACTCCACGAGCATTTCCGCGGCGACGCTGTTCCTGTTCATGTGTCTGCAACCGATCATCGGCGGCTTGTCGGACAAGGTCGGTCGGCGGCCGATCCTGATCGCCTTCGGCGTGCTCGGCACATTGTTCACCGTGCCGATCCTGACCACGCTGCACACCATCACCACTTGGTGGGGCGCGTTCTTCCTGATCATGGCGGCGCTGATCATCGTCAGCGGCTACACCTCGATCAACGCAGTGGTCAAAGCCGAACTGTTCCCGACCGAGATTCGTGCACTGGGCGTTGGCCTGCCGTACGCGCTGACCGTGTCGATCTTCGGCGGCACCGCTGAATACATCGCGCTGTGGTTCAAAAGCATCGGCATGGAAACCGGTTACTACTGGTATGTCACCGCATGTATCGCGGTATCGTTGCTGGTGTACGTGACCATGAAAGACACCCGCAAACACTCGCGGATCGAAACCGACTGACGTTACACGCCACAACAAAAAGGGCAGACCTGAACCAGGCCTGCCCTTTTTTGTGGGCGTTCGGTCGAGATGAAAAATCTGTCACCCGAACGGTCGCAGCGATTAATCAGCGTTTAATTCTGCGCCAGCAACCTGCCCACCTCAGATCGCTTGATTGCCCTGCATGGCAAGCGCTAAAGCCTCGCGGAGCAGACATCAATCTGATCGATAGTTACTAGCACGAATGCCAACTTTTCAATCAATTCAGCGAGCGTAGTATCGCTCCCACAGCAAGCAGCTACCCAACGAACTGACTTAGACGAACTTACTTTTACGAACTCTGGAGCTACCACCATGAAAACCAAATTGATCCTCGCCCTGACCCTCTCCGTACTGGCCGGCAGCGCATTCGCCGCCGATGGTTTTGACCGCACCGGCTCCGCTGTTGCCGCCGACGGCTACGACCGCACAGGTTCGGCGACTGTTGCCGCTGATGGCTACGACCGCACCGGCTCGGCGACTGTTGCTGAAGATGGCTACGATCGCACCGGCTCGGCTACTGTTGCTGAAGATGGCTACGATCGCACCGGCTCGGCTTCCATCAGCTAAGCAACAAATGCGGCATCACAGCCCGGCCTCGGCCGGGCTTAGTCGTTTCTGGGGGAATGAGAATGTCGAAATCTGCACATTTGTGGGAGCAAGGCTTGCCCGCGATGGCGATTTATCTACCACCCCGATGTCGACTGTGCCGACCTCATCGCGGGCAAGCCTTGCTCCCACAGGGTCATGCCTTGCACTATGACAACCCTCCCCCAAACACCGCTCGCAGGAACCCGCGCATGCCCGACGACATCCACTATTACGAACCCGCCAACGGCCACGGCCTGCCGCACGACCCGTTCAACGCGATTGTCGGCCCGCGGCCGATTGGCTGGATTTCCTCGCAGGATGCCGAAGGTCACCTGAACCTGGCGCCGTACAGCTTCTTCAACGCGTTCAACTACATTCCGCCGATCATTGGCTTCTGCAGCGTCGGGCGCAAAGACAGCCTCAACAACATCGAACAGACCGGCGAATTCGCCTGGAACCTGGCCACCCGCCCGCTCGCCGAGCAAATGAACCAGAGCTGCGCAATGGTCGGTCCACAGGTCAACGAATTTGAACTGGCAGGGTTGACCCCCGCCGCGTCGAAAATCATTCAGGTGCCACGGGTCGCCGAAAGCCCGGTGTCCTTCGAGTGCAAGGTCACGCAGATCATTCAGTTGCAGCGCGCGGATGGCGATGTGGTGCCGAGCTGGCTGATTCTCGGCGAAGTGGTCGCCGTGCATATCGCCAAGTGGCTGTTGAAGGATGGGGTGTACGACACCGCCGCGGCAGAACCGATTCTGCGCGGCGGCGGGCCGGCGGATTACTTTCAGCTGGGGCCAGAGGCATTGTTCAAAATGTATCGCCCGGGGGCGAAGTAGCTCACCAGATCAAATCGCCGTCTTCGCTGACGCCTTTGAGCTTGACCAGCTCCAGCGCGGCGGCGTCGTCGGCTTCGCGGGCCGTGGTGAACGTTTGCTCTTCGAGCAGCTTGTGAAAGCGCGGCGCGCCGCTGCCACCGATGGCTTTGGTCGCAATCGCGGCGTAATAACCGCCTTCGCGCGGTACTACGGCAGATACGGCTTCGAAGGTTTCAAAGGCTTTGCGTGCCATGTCGCGGATCCTGGCTGACTGAGAATGTCGCCATTAAACCCTCAACCGACCAGTTTGTGCACCTGTGCTTTGGTCTGACCAAGCGCCTGCGCCGCCGAGACATCCTTGAAGGTGTGGAAATCCAGGCTGTTGACCACCAGATCCTGCACCAACTCGGAAAAAATCTGCATCGCCGGCGTGCTGAAGTACGCGGTCATCGCTTGTTGATGGGTCCAGAAACCGGACACCAGCCACAGGTCCGGATCGCATTGTGAATGTTGCAGGGCAAAGCTCAGGCAACCGCTGGCCGAGCGGGACGGCTCGATCAATGCGCTCAGGCGCGCACCGAGTTCTGCGGAACGCCCGGCGCGGGCACGAACGAAAGCCATGTGACTGACGGGAATCTGCGTAGACATATTCAACCCTCCCAAGGAGTTGCGTGGCAGCCAGGGGCGGGCTGCGACAGGATCCAAGGTTAGGCGGCGCGGCGCGCTGGCCGTTAGTCGATTCCTGCCGGCTTTTTGCACAATCCTGCGGGGCTGCGCAAAACCGCCTGAAACGCCGCGCCAGAGGGGCCCGTTGAGTAACTTCTGGGTAACCTCGCGATTTCAAGCAAGTTTTCCACCGATGCCCTTGCTGCGGCAACGCGCTGAAATAACCCCATGCAGAATCAGGCAAGCATCAGGCAGGATGTGTCTAGCGCCCGGACTTGCACAAACATAAGCTCTGGCCATTACCATCGCCCAACCGCCCCTCACCGAGGATGTCCGCATGTCGTCGTTCGATCACCTTGCAGCGCCGCTGGACGCCGACCTGGAGAAGCAGCGCGAGGAACTGGCGGCGATCATCAGCCGCAACACCGCCGAGGATGGCAACTACGCCACAGCGGTCGATTCGCTGTTCATGTCGCGCTACAGCAAAACCCATCAGTTCGCCCCGGTGCTCGCGCAACCGGCGCTGTGCATCATGGCGCAGGGGCGCAAGGAAGTTCAGCTGGCCGATGAAGTGTTCAACTACGATCCGCTGAATTACCTGGTGGTTTCGGTTTCGATGCCGCTGACCGGGCGCGTGGTGAATGTCACGTCCGAAGAGCCAATCCTCGCCGTGCGCCTGGACATCGACCCGGCGGAAATCACCGCGCTGATCGCCGACGCCGGGCCGATGGGCGTCCCGACCCGGCCGACCGGGCGCGGCTTGTACGTTGAACGGCTGGACACCGCGATGCTCGACGCCGTGCTGCGCCTGACCCGCCTGCTCGACACCCCAAAAGACATCGCCATGCTCGCGCCGCTGATTCGCCGCGAGATTCTCTATCGCTTGCTGCGCAGCCAGCAGGGTCATCGGCTGTATGAAATCGCCATCGCCAACAGCCAGAGCCATCGCATCAGCCAGGCGATCAAATGGCTCAACGGCCACTATGAGCAGCCGCTGCGCATTGATGATCTGGCGAAAGAAGTGAACCTCAGCGTGTCGACGTTGCATCACCGCTTCAAAGCCATGACGGCGATGAGCCCGCTGCAATATCAGAAGCAATTGCGCTTGCAGGAAGCGCGGCGGCTGATGCTCGCCGAAGGGTTGGAAGCCTCGGCGGCCGGTTATCGCGTCGGCTACGAAAGCCCGTCGCAATTCAGTCGCGAGTACAGCCGCTTGTTCGGCGCCCCGCCACTGCGTGACCTCGCGCGTTTGCGCCTGACGGTGTAACTCGTGTGGGAGCATGGCTTGCCCGCGATGGCAATTGCAGATCCAACGTCGATGCTGGATGAAATGACGCCTTCGCGGGCAAGCCTTGCTCCCACAGGTTTTTTATACGGCGCGGATCACGTGTTTGATTTCCTGGAACGCCTGCAACCCCCACGGGCCTAACTCGCGGCCAATGCTGCTCTGCTTGTAGCCGCCCCACGCGGTTTGCGGAAAAATCACTTGCGGCGCGTTGATCCACACCAACCCGGCTTGCAGAGCATTCGCCACGCGATCCGCCGCCGCGCCATCACCCGTGACCACGCTGGCGACCAAGCCGAATGGGCTGTCGTTGGCCAAGGCAATCGCTTCGGCTTCCGAGGCAAAACTGCGCACGCAAAGCACCGGGCCGAAAATCTCCTCGCACCACAGCGCGCTGTCCAGCGGCACTTCGGTGAACACCGTCGGCTGCAAAAAGTAGCCGCGCGGCAGATTCGCCGGACGATTGCCGCCGCAGATCAATTTGGCGCCACTGCTCAACCCGCGATCAATGTGGCCAAGCACTCGCTGGTATTGCGCCTGATTGACCAGCGCGCCCATTTCGACGTTCGGGTCGAACGGGTCGGCGACGCGAATCGCTTCGGCGCGGGTCTGCAAACGCAGGAGGAATTCGTCCGCCAGTTCATCGGCGACCAACACCCGACTGGTGGCGGAACACATCTGCCCCGCGTTGAAAAAACCGCCGCCGCACGCAAGCTCCACGGCCAACTCAATGTCAGCGTCCTTGAGCACCAGCAACGAGGACTTGCCGCCGAGTTCGAGGCTGACGCCCTTCACCGTTTCTGCTGCGCGTTGCATCACTTGCACGCCAACCGCGTTGCTGCCGGTGAAGGAGATCTTGGCGATTCGCGGATCCGCCGACAACGGCGCGCCGACTGCCAGACCGGTGCCGCAGACCAGGTTGAACACGCCATCGGGCAACCCGGCTGCGGCGATAATCGCGGCCAATTGCAGCTCCGGCAGCGGCGTGACTTCCGACGGTTTCAGCACCACGCAGCAACCGGCAGCCAGCGCCGGGGCGAGTTTCCACGCAGTGGTGACCATCGGGAAATTCCACGGCACGATCAGGCCGACCACACCGCACGGTTCACGGCGCAAACGAGCGCTGAAGTCCTCGGTTGGCAGTTCGATGCGACTGTCTTGTTTGGCGTCCAGCGCTTCGGCGAGACCGGCGTAATACTCGAACGTGGCGATCACGTCATCGACGTCAATCGCCGCTTCGAACAGCGGTTTGCCGTTGTTGCTCGCTTGCAACTGCATCAGTTGCTCGCGCCCCGCCGCGACGCCCGCAGCGATGCGCCGCAGAATCACCGCACGCTGGCTGCCGCTGGTTTGCGACCAGTCCTTGAAGGCGTGGGTCGCAGCGCTGACGGCTTGATCGACGGATGTTTGATCGCCGCCATTGACCGTGGTCAGCAACGCCTCGGTGGCCGGGTTGATTACTCGCAGATGTTCGCTGCCAGCGGACCATCGGCCATTGATGTAGAGGCCGTCCAACGTCGTCGGAAAATTCATTTCGCCACCGCCGTCATCCACTGCGCCTGATCGATTTCAATCAACGTCGGGCCTTGGCGATCCGTTGCTGCGCGCAGAGCGTGGCGCAGGGTTTCGACGCCGCTGACCGCTTCCGCCGCGCAGCCTAATGCCTTGGCCACGCCGATAAAGTCCGGGGTGTAAATGTCCACGCCGACCGGTTCGATGTCGCGGTTGACCATGTATTTTTTGATTTCTTCGTAGCCCTGGTTATTCCACAACAGGATAATCACCGGCGTGCTCGCCTCGACGGCGCTGGCCAGTTCCGGCAGGGTAAATTGCAGGCCGCCGTCGCCGATCAGGCACACCACCGACGGCCGCGAGCCGACCTCGATGTGGCCACCGAGCCATGCGCCAATCGCCGCCGGCAAGGCATAACCCAAGGTGCCGTAACCGGTCGATGAATTGAACCAGCGGCGCGGTCGCTGCGGGTTGAACGTCAGGTTGCCGGTGTACACCGGTTGCGTCGAATCGCCGACGAATACTGCGTCCGGCAATTCATCCAGAACGGTTTCGAGAAACAGCGTTTGCGCGACTGTCGGCGCATCCCACGTGGCCGCCAGCTCCTCGCGCAAACGCGCGGCCCGCACTTGGCCCCAATCGCTGCGGCGGTCGGCCAGCGACTGCTGCGAGAGTGCTGAGAGCAAGGCCTGCGCGGCATTGCGCGAATCCGAGACCAGCGCCACGTGCGGCGGATAGTTGCGTACGGTCTGGTCCGGGTCGATGTCGACGCGCAGCAGTTTGCCGGGGATTTCAAAACCGCCGGCGAAGGTCACGTCGTAGTCGGTTTCGGCCAGTTCGGTGCCGATCGCCAGCACCACGTCAGCCTCGGCGACCAAGGCGCGGGTGGCGACCAGACTTTGGGTCGAGCCGATCAGCAGCGGGTGATTGGCGGCAAGCATGCCTTTGGCATTGATGGTCAGCGCGACTGGCGCGTCGAGCATTTCGGCCAGCGCGGTCAGCTCGGCAGCCGCGTCGATGGCGCCGCCACCGGCAAGAATCAACGGCCGTTGCGCCGTGGCCAGCAATCCGCTCATGCGGCTGACAGCGCCCGGCGCGGCACCGGCGCGGTCGATATTGACCGCAACGCTGGCGAGCAATTCGTCAGCCTCTTCGACCAACACATCCAAGGGAATTTCGATGTGCACCGGGCGCGGGCGACCGGCCTGGAACAGCGCAAACGCGCGGGCCAACACGCCAGGTAATTCCGCGGCCGACATCAATGTGTGAGAGAACGCCGCGACGCCGCCAACCAGAGCGCTCTGGTTCGGCAGTTCGTGCAATTTGCCGCGACCGCCGCCCAATTGACTGCGCGTCTGCACGCTGGAGATCACCAGCATCGGGATCGAATCGGCGTAAGCCTGGCCCATCGCCGTGGTGATGTTGGTCATGCCCGGGCCGGTGATGATGAAGCACACGCCCGGCTTGCCGCGGGTGCGCGCGTAGCCGTCGGCCATGAACCCGGCGCCCTGTTCGTGACGCGGCGTGACGTGGCGGATACTCGAACGGGCGAGCCCGCGGTACAGCTCGACGGTGTGCACGCCGGGAATGCCGAACACCTGCTCGACGCCGTAAGCTTCGAGTAACTTGACCAACACTTCGCCGCACGTCGCCATGTCTTTGCCCTTCCTGTTCGTTTGAGACGCCGGGCCCGCGCAGTGTTTATGATGCGTCGGCAAACCCAGGGATGGCCTCATTGGAACGGGCGGCACGTAGTCGCAACAATGGATAAAAAGTCATACTAGCCATGTCCTTACGTCATACCTTGGGTTCTCATGAAACGACTGCCTCCCCTGCCCGCGCTGCACACTTTTCTGATCACCGCGCAGTGCTGCAACTTCACCCGGGCCGCCGAACAGTTGCACATCACCCAAGGCGCGGTGAGCCGGCAGATCGCCGGGCTCGAAAGTCATCTCGGTTATGCGTTGTTCATTCGCCAGGCCCGAGGCCTGGCGCTGACCGCTGAAGGACGCGAATGGCTGCCGCGGGTGCAGCAGGTTTTTGCGCTGGTCGGCGAGGCTGTCGAGCAGATCGGCGAGAAGCGCGAAACCCTGCAACTGAAGGCGCCGACATGCGTGATGCGCTGGTTGTTGCCGCGTTTGATGCAGTGGCAAAAGGAACGCCCGGACGTGCCGGTGGAGCTGACGACGACGGTGCGCCATGGCGTCGATTTTCACCGCGAGCAATTTGACGCAGCGGTGGTTTACGGCGCGCCACCGCAGGCTTCGCTGGCGGCGCAACGCTTGTTCGATGAACAACTGACGCCGATGTGTTCGGCGCCGTATCTGCAGGGGCCGGTGCCGCTGCGCACGCCGCAGGATCTGCAGCAACACATGTTGCTGCACCCGACGCGCGATGAGCATGACTGGAAGGCCTGGCTGGCGCACGCCGATGTGCATTTGAGCAATGTCAGCAAGGGCCAGCACTTTGAAACGTTGGACCTGGCGATGTCGATGGCGTCGCAAGGAACCGGCGTGGCAATTGGCGATTGGGCACTGATCGGCGATGACCTGAGCGCCGGGCGGCTGGTCACGCCGTTTGATCTGAAGGTGAAAACCGGGGCGGCTTATTACTTGGTGTTGCCGCAGAAACCGGCACCTTCGCCGAAGTTGCAGGAATTGTTGGGATGGTTGGTGGCGCAGGCCGCCATACGCTGATCGTTGCCACGTTCCAATGGGACGCAGAGCGTGGGAACGATCATCAGAACCGTGAATACCGGGTTTACGACTGCTGCGCAGACGAACGCAGGCTTCGCCAGCTGCTACAGGGTTGTGGTGTTGCGGGATCAGTATCCGACTGCAAACCGCTGCCGCGAATGCTTCGGCTCTTGCACTTCGTCCAGCAGCGCAATCGCGTAATCGGCAAAGGTGATCCAGCTGCGCCCTTGTGCGCTCACCAGCAAATCGTCCTTGCCGATGCGGAATGTGCCTGTGCGCTCACCTTCAACAAACTCTGCCGACGGCGACACAAACGTCCAATCCAGTTGCTGTTCCTGACGCAGGTTTTGCAGAAACAACGCCCCGGCGCTCGCCTCGGCTTTGTATTCCTCCGGGAAGCCTTCGCTGTCGATCACCCGACCACCATCGGGCAGCAACAACGAACCGGCGCCACCCACGACCAACAGGCGTTTGACCCCGGCGTTTTTCACCGGACCGATCACCGCGCTGGCCGGCAACGTCGCAAAATGCGCGGCGCTGATCACCACGTCATGCCCGGCGATTGCCGCTTGCAGCGCCTCGGCATCCAGCGCATCGACATTCTTGCTGACCACCCCGGCCCGCGCGCCGATCTTCGCGGTGTCACGCGCGATCGCGGTGACGCTGTGACCACGACGCAGGGCTTCTTCCAACAATTGGCTACCGGCACGACCGGTGGCCCCGATGATTGCGATTTTGCTCATGACGTTCTCCAGTTGGCGTGAATGTACGTTTGATCGGTTGAGTGGCACTGCACTTGGCGAGGCGGCTTGCCTGCGTTGGCGGCGAAGCAGTTGCAGCACCTGCAGACACGGTGTCGCTGAAAAACAATGCAGGGGAGCGCTTCGCACTCCGACGGGGGCAAGCCCCCTCGCCACAAAAAACGCTTCTCCTGCGATCATTAATCAGTCGGTTACCACTTCATCTCACCCTTGGCGACTTTGGCGCTCAGCTCCAGCGAGCTTTCTTCGCCAAGGTTCGGGTAGCGTTTTTTCATCGCGGCGATCAGTTCAGCGGCGTCTTCAGCCTTGGCGGTTTCTTCATCGAACGCCTTGATGTACTCAGCGGTAAATTGCACCGCCGCCAACGAACCAGCGCTGTCGCCCAAGTAATGCCCGGGGACGATGGTTTTCGGTTTCAGGGTTTCGATCGAGTGCAGCGTGGTCAGCCAGTCTGCGTGGGATTGCGCCGTTTGCGTATCGGCCATCCACACGTGAATGTTCTCGGCGACGACCACGCCACCGACCACAGCCTTGATCGACGGAATCCACACAAAACTGCGATCCGGCTGCTTGCTGTCGAGGCCGATCACTTGCAGTTTTTGCCCTTCGAGCATCAGGCTGTCGCCGTTGAGCACGCCCGGCACGATGGTTTTGGCCGGCACGTCGGCGCCCATTTTCGGGCCCCAGAACGCCATTTTGCCGTCGACGGTTTGCTTGATGTGATCGACGGTCGGCTGCGAGGCCAGCACTTTCGCGTTGGGGAACGCGGTGGTCAGGGTGTCGAGGCCGAAGTAGTAATCCGGGTCACCGTGGCTGATGTAGATAGTGGTCAACTGTTTGCCGCTGGCGCGAATCTTTTGCACCAGTTGTTCGGCCTGGGATTTGCCGAACTGTGCGTCCACCAGGATCGCCTCTTTCGCGCCGCTGACCAGCACCGAACTCACCGGGAAAATCGCCTGCTCGCCGGGGTTGTAGACATCCAGCGTCAATGCCGCTGCCGCCGCGTGCGACGCGAAGCAGAGCGTGGTCGCTGCGAGAAAAATACGTTTGAGTGCGGTGAACCCGATCATCTGTTGCTCCGTTGTGCGATTGCCATGTTTGGCGATGGGCACAGAGCTTAGTTGCCTTAGTCAGTACAAAAAATGCGATGCTGGAACATAGTTTGTTTCTGAAAGTGGGCAAATCATGGATCGGCTTCAAGCAATGCAGGTGTTCGTCTCGGTGGTTGACCTCGGCAGCCAGTCGGCCGCAGCCGATCACCTGGACCTGTCGCGGCCAGTGGTCTCGCGTTATCTGGCCGAGCTCGAAGACTGGGTCGGCGCCCGACTGATGCACCGCACCACGCGCAAACTGAGCCTGACCGCAGCCGGCAGTGAAATCCTGCCGCGCTGCCGGCAGATGCTCGATTTGTCGACCGACATGCAGGCCGCCATCAGCGAACCGGATGAAGCGCCGCGCGGGCTGCTGCGGATCAGCGTCAGCACCTCGTTCGGCCAGGCGCAACTGGCCGACGCCATGGCCGCTTACGTCAAGCGCTACCCCGGCGTCAGCATTGACCTGCAAATGCTCGACCGCACGGTGAACCTGGTGGATGAGCGCATTGACCTGGCGATTCGCACCAGCAACGACCTCGACCCTAATTTGATCGCGCGCCGACTGACGGTGTGCCGCTCGGTGGTCTGCGCCGCACCGGCCTATCTGGCCGAGCAGCCGACGCCGCAACGGGTCGAGGACTTGAGCCAGCACAATTGCCTGACGCATTCCTATTTCGGCAAAAGTCTCTGGCATTTCGAGGAGGCTGGCGAGCAAGTGTCGGTGCCGGTGCAGGGCAACATCAGCGCCAACGAGGCCAGCACGTTATTGCGCGCGACCCTGGCCGGCGCGGGCGTGGCTATGCTGCCGAGTTATCAGGCGGGCGTGCACATTCACAACGGTGAACTGATCCGCCTGTTGCCCGATGCCGTACCGCGCGAGATGCACATCTATGCGGTGTATGCCTCGCGCAAGCACATGCCGGCGACCATGCGCAGCATGCTGGATTTCCTCGTGCTGCGATTCCCTGAAGAACCTGCGTGGGATATCGGACTGTAAAAGGACCAGTGTGGGAGCGAGCTTGCTCGCGATAGCGGTGGGTCACTCAGCATCAATGCTGAATGAACAATTGCTATCGCGAGCAAGCTCGCTCCCACAAGGGTTCATCAGCCCTCTGAATGTCACGGCACATACAGAACCCGGCAGGCTGGCAACTCATGAGCGCTGACCTATGCTGAATACACGTACCCAAGGGTATTGGTTCAGAGGTCTACGCCATGAACATCAAAACAAGAAGATACCTCGCCATTTTCGTCACCTGCACGGCGACGTTGGCGTTGTACGGCACCGCAGCCTGGCGGGTCGAGCAGTTGCGACAACTGCCGCGCGAATACGCCAGTTGCAATTTCGAGCGCTGCATTCCGCACAACGCTTCGCTTAACGCGCTTCGTTGACGAAGAGCGTCAAGCCTCGTTGTCCTGATCGGCCTTCAAACGGTCGCGGAACGCTTTGGGCGAAATCCCCACGCGACGTCGGAACAGACGCGTGAAGTTTGTAGGATCGGAAAACCCCAACACGTCAGACATTTCGTAAATGGTCATGCTGGTGTAGGTCAGCAAGCGCTTGGCTTCGAGCAACTGTCGCTCGTGCATGATCTGCAAGGCCGGTTGCCCGGCCAATTCGCGACAAGTGCCGTTAAGGTGCGACACGGAAATCCCCAGCCGATGCGCGAGGTCTTCGACCTTGACGTGCTGGCGATACGTCTCTTCCACCAGTTGAATGAAACCGTTGAGGTATTCCCGCGCACGCTGCGGCCTTTCGGTGGCATTGCGTCGTGAAATCACCTGGCGACTGACCCAGACCATGATCACGCTGACCAGCGAATGCATGAGCATTTCGCGCGCCGGTTGATGGCCGGTGTATTCGCTTTGCAGCGCACTGAACAGGCTGTTGAGGTAAGCGCTGTCGTTGCCCGCCGGATAACTTTCGGCCTGCGCCAGAGCGTTCACCGAATTGCCCAGTTGCGCCTGCAAATGCGCGACCAGGGGCGCCGCGAGCGTCACGACAAACCCTTCGACGTCCTCGGAAAAACGATAACCGTGCACCGATAACGGCGGCAGGATCAGCATCGCCGGTTCGGTCAATTGCGTGCGTTTGCCTTCGAGTTCAAGCTCTGCCTGACCTTTGAACACGAAGAGTAACTGGCACAGATCAGCGTGGCGGTGGGGTTTGATTTCCCATTGATGTTCGCGGCTGCGTTTGGAAATGGTTTCACAGTGCAGCAAGTCCGGGGTCGGCCAATCCAGGCTTTCACCGTAGAGCTTGAACACCGGAATCGAAGGCAGGTCAGGCTTGTTCATCACTTCAATCCAGGCCTCGGAGTAGACGGGCGATAATCGCACCGATTGGCAGAATGTACAGCTTTCGGCTCAGTTTTCACCTTCAATTGACAGACTCATGAGGGAAAAATGCAAGCACTCGATCCATAAAAATCATTCACCGACCGTGGTCGCGTGAAGCTTGCGAGTCATAAAAACAATGAAAACGCTGAAGACCCAAATCGCCATCATTGGCGCCGGCCCATCCGGTTTATTGCTCGGCCAATTGCTCCACAACGCCGGCATCGACACGCTGATTATTGAACGCCAGACGCCCGATTATGTGCTCGGCCGAATCCGCGCCGGCGTCCTCGAACAAGGCATGGTAGAGCTGCTGCGCGAGGCTGGCGTGGGTCAGCGCATGGACGCCGAAGGCCTGGTGCACGGCGGCTTCGAACTGGCGCTGGATGATCAATTGCTGCACATCGATTTGCAGGCCCTCACCGACGGCAAAACCGTGATGATCTACGGCCAGACCGAAGTCACCCGCGACCTCATGGCCGCCCGTCGGGACGCCGGCGCGCAGACGATTTATCAAGCCAGCAACGTCGTCCCGCAGGGGATGAAAAGCGCCGAAGCCTTCGTCACGTTCGAAAAGGATGGCGAAACCTGGCGCGTCGACTGCGACTACATTGCCGGGTGCGACGGTTTCCACGGCGTCGCACGCCAGTCGATTCCCGCCGACTGCCTGAAGATTTTCGAACGGGTTTATCCGTTCGGCTGGCTGGGGATTCTCGCCGACACCCCGCCGGTCCACGACGAGCTGGTCTACGCGCGCCACCCACGCGGTTTTGCCCTGTGCAGCATGCGTTCGGCGACGCGCACGCGTTATTACTTGCAAGTGCCCGCCGAGGAGCAGGTCGAGGATTGGTCCGATCAGCGCTTCTGGGATGAACTGAAATCGCGTCTGCCGCAAGCTCTCGCAGACAAACTGGTGACCGGGCCGTCGATCGAGAAAAGCATCGCGCCGCTGCGCAGTTTTGTCGTCGAGCCCATGCAATACGGGCGCATGTTCCTCGTCGGCGATGCCGCGCACATCGTCCCGCCAACCGGCGCCAAAGGCCTGAATCTGGCGGCGAGCGACGTCAGCACCTTGTTCAATATTCTGTTGAAGGTGTACCGCGACGGGCGTCTGGAGTTGCTCGATAAATACTCGGAGATCTGCCTGCGCCGCGTCTGGAAAGCCGAGCGTTTTTCCTGGTGGATGACCTCGATGCTGCACCGATTTGACGATCACGATGCGTTCAGCCAGCGCATCAGCGCTTCGGAACTGGACTACTTTGTGCACTCCGAAGCCGGGCGAAAAACCATTGCAGAAAATTACGTAGGGCTCCCCTACGAGGCTATCGAATAGCTTGCTATCGACTTACACTGGCGAGCATTCCCGCTCGCCTTGCCCTTGCGGGTCAATCACTGCCCGCAGGTTTTACCCGTGACCGATCTGAACCAGCCTGACCCGCCCAAACCCGCCATTCGCAGTGTGCTGATCGCCCTGATGCTGGCGATTTTCCTCGGCGCGCTGGACCAGACCATCGTCGCCGTGTCGATGCCGGCGATTTCCGCACAGTTCAAGGATGTAAGCCTGCTGGCCTGGGTGATTTCCGGCTACATGGTGGCGATGACCGTGGCGGTGCCGATCTACGGCAAGCTCGGTGATTTGTACGGCCGGCGCAAGTTGATGCTGTTCGGCATGGGCCTGTTCACCGTGGCTTCGTTGTTTTGCGGGATGGCGCAGAGCATGGAGCAACTGGTGCTGGCGCGAATCCTTCAGGGCATCGGCGCCGGCGGGATGATTTCGGTCAGCCAGGCGATCATTGGCGACATCGTCCCGCCCCGCGAGCGCGGTCGTTATCAGGGTTATTTCAGCAGCATGTACGCGGTGGCCAGCGTCGCCGGGCCGGTGCTCGGCGGCTACATGACCGAATACCTGTCATGGCGCTGGGTGTTCCTGATCAACCTGCCGCTGGGCCTCGGCGCGTGGCTGGTGGCCAATCGCACGCTGGTGGGGCTGCCGGTGCCGCAGCGCAAACCGATCATCGATTACCTCGGCACGCTGTTGATGATCATCGGTTTGACCGCGTTGCTGCTGGGCATCACCGAAGTCGGTCAGGGGCATTCCTGGCGCAGCGCCGAAGTCCTCGGTTTGCTCGGTTGTGCGGTGGCGGTGCTGGCGGTGTTTGTCTGGCATGAGCGCCGGGCGCGGGAGCCGCTGCTGCCGATGCATTTATTCGCCAATCGCAACGCGATCCTCTGCTGGTGCACGATTTTCTTCACCAGTTTCCAGGCGATTTCGCTGATCGTGTTGATGCCGCTGCGCTTCCAGAGCGTCACCGGCGCCGGGGCCGACAGCGCCGCGCTGCACCTGCTGCCGCTGGCGATGGGGTTGCCGATCGGCGCCTATTTCGCCGGGCGCCGCACCTCCGTGACCGGGCGTTATAAACCGATGATTTTGACCGGCGCGCTGCTGATGCCGATTTCGATTCTGGGCATGGCGTTCAGCCCGCCACAGGCGTTGGTGATGAGCAGCGTGTTCATGCTGCTCAGCGGCATTGCGGGTGGCATGCAGTTCCCGACCTCACTGGTCGGCACGCAAAATTCGGTGGAGCAACGCGACATCGGTGTGGCGACCAGCACCACCAATCTGTTCCGCTCGCTGGGCGGCGCGATGGGCGTGGCGTTGATGTCGGCGCTGCTGCTGGCGTTGTTGCAGGATTCGAGTTTCGCTGACCTGAGCGGCTCGGCGCTGGTCGGCGAAGGCCATTCCGGGAATGTCCTGCTCGACGGTTTGAACGCGGCGCCGGGCGATGCGCAGAATGCCTTGCGCGCGGAGTTGCTGGTGACCTTTCGGCATTTGTTGATGGTCAGCGCCGCAGTGTCGTTGTTGGGGCTGGCGGCGGCAGTGGCGATGCCGAATATGCTGCTGCGGGGGCGTGAGGATAAGGTTCGATAGAAGGACCGAGGCGCGGCTTTCGCGGGCAAGCCTCGCTCCTACAGTGGATCTTTATCGTTCACCTGCTTTGTGTCCGTCAACGATCACTTGTAGTAGCGAGGCTTGCCCGCGAAGGCATCCTCAAATATGCCGCATCACCTCAAGGGCTGTAATACCCGACAGCCACCAGAAAATGCCCGACCTTTTTCAGGTACGCGTGTTTGTCCTCAATCTTGCCGGTGACTGGATTTTTCCAGCGGTATTCGTATTCAGCGCTGTCCTGCTTGGCCATCAACGCCAGAATCGGCTCGCCGACTGGTTTGCCTTCCGGGTCGTTGATCTTGCCGAAGTCGGTGTTGATCAGCCGCAGATTGGTGCCATGGGCGACGTAACGCTGGTTATCCAGGTCGACCACAAACACGTACAGATCGTCCTGCAAGTAGCCGCCCTTTAGCGAGTTGATCGCCGTCAGCGTGCCCTTCTCATCCTTGGCCAGATCAGCCGCGGCTTTATCGAGCAGGGCCTGAGCCTGTTGCGCCGAGGCGCGGGGCATGTAGTAACCGACCGCGAGAATGCGCTGGCCGACGCGTTGATAGAACACATGTTTGCGTTCGACTTTGCCGTCAGCCCAGTTCTGCCAACGGTATTCGGCTTGCTGGATGCCGTTGCCTTCCGGCACTTTCAGCGCGTCCTTGAAGGCTTTCTGCAAATCCGGCGGCAGCGTCGCGGAGACATCGCGGCCGATCAACGCCGAGGACGGCCCACCGCTGGCGAGCATTACGCCTTGGGTATCGACAACGAAGACGTAACGATCCTTGTCGACAAACTCGCCCTGACGGCTGAACGCCGCGAACGCCTTGTCGCCGTTGTCGTGGTAATACGCCAAGGCCTTTTCCAGCAACGCCCGGGCCGCCTCGCCGTCATCCTTCGCTGGCGTAGCAGCCTGGGCTTGGCTGAGGCCCAAACCTAAGCCCAGCAACAGCATCGCCATCAGCCTGACAAACCTGTGCACAACCCCCATAGCCCATCCCTCGTTCTTGTTGATGTTTGAAGAGCGTAGACGGGGTTGGCGATATGGCTGGATATTCAGGCGGGCGCAGTTGTTCGGGGATGTAACACGAGCCTGAGGCAAGAAGCTTCCCCGTGAGCCGGCGTTTGCCTGTGGCGAGGGGGCTTGCCCCCGTCGGAGCGCGAAGCGCTCCCCCCCCCCACATACCTGCCTTACACAGCATCTGAAATTTTTCACGACTGCTTCGCAGCCAAACGGGGGGCAAGCCCCCTAGCCACAAAACCTATTCACTACAGAGTTTGCGTACGGGTTATTTGGCCCGCGCATTCAGTTGTTGCTGCAGGTTCTGGATCTGCGCTTGCAGGGTGTTGATGTTGCGCGTGGTCTGCGCGCGGAAGGCGTCGAATTCGGCGGTGTTGGTGCCGCCGGACGTCGGCGCGGGACGGTTTTCCTGCTCGCTTTTGAGCACCACAATGTCCTGTTCCAGGCGATCGATCGCAGCGCTCGGGTTGCCCTGTTTCTTCAGCGCCGCGACGTCAGCACCCAGGCTTTTAATCTCGGCATCGACTTTGCTGGTGTCCGCCGCGGCGTTTTTCAGCGCAGTCAGTTCATCGCTCAAGGTTTTCACCTGAGCCTGCAATTGCGTATCGGTCGCTGTTTGCGCCGTAGCTTGCGCGGTGATCTGCGCCAAGCGCTTGTCCAGATCGCTGGCCTGGCCCACCACGCCTTGCTGGGCCTGGCTCTGCTCCAGCAGTTTGCTTTCCAGCGCCTTGATCTGCTGCTTCAGCGCTTCGCTGTCAGTGCTGACGTTAGTCTGGCTGGCAACGACCTTGCCGGAAATATCCTGCAAACGCCCCGCCGCTTCTTCACTGATCCGCGCGAAGCTTTCCTGCGTTGCGACCAATTGCTGTTCCATCAACGAAATCTGCTGAAAGCTCCACCACGCCAGACCGGCGAAAGCGAACAACAATGCGCCGACCAATGCCCACAACGGGCCGGTGCTGGCGCTTTTGACTTTCACCACCGGCGCTGGGCGCGAGTGCACCACGTTGCGCACAGTCGGTGGAAAATCATCGTCGTCGAGGCTGTCGGCGCGCAGGCTCGGTACATCGAAATCGTCGTTGGCATCGTTACGCATGGACATTGAATCAACCTTTGGGAACACGGTGATGACTTGAATGCGGCGCAGTATAACCCCCACTGCCGCCAGGGTTGACTGCCAACCCGAAACTCGGTTCCTCAGTGAATATCCTGCGCTTTCCACCACACGCAGAATTCATCGAGGGCGGCCCACAGGCTGACTTTCGGATCGTAGTCCAGATAATGCCGGGCGCGGCTGATGTCCAAGGTGAAATTTTTGTTCATCACCTGCATGCCCAGACGCGACAACGTAGGCTCGGGGCGACCCGGCCAGAGTTTGCACACGCCCTCATTCAGCGCCGCGACGCTGTAGGCCAGTCCGTAGGAGCGATAACGCGTGACCTGTGGCACGTCCATTTTTCGCATCACGTAATTCACCACATCCCACAACGGCACCGGCGCCCCGTTGCTGATGTTGTAAGCCTTGCCCAACGCCGAACCGCCAGCGAGCAAACTGCTGAGCAGCGCTTCGTTGAGGTTTTGCATGCTGGTGAAATCGACCTTGTTCAGGCCGTTGCCGACAATCGCCAGACGGCCCTTGCGCTGCATCTTCAGCAGGCGCGGGAAGATGCTCATGTCACCGGCGCCGGTGACGAAACGCGGGCGCAGGGCGATGGTTTCGAGGCCGAACTCCTGAGCGCCGAAGACCTTCTGCTCAGCCAGGTACTTGGTCGCCGCGTAGTGATGTTTGAAGCGCTTTGGCACTTGTTCTTCGGTCAGGCCCAGATGGTCGCGGCCATCGAAGTAGATCGACGGCGAGGACAAATGCACCAGGCGTCGAACGCGCTGTTTGAGACAGGCTTCGACGACATTCTCGGTGACCTGGACATTGCCCAGATGAAAATCCTGATAACGCCCCCACAAACCGACGGCGCCAGCGCAATGCACCACCGCGTCGACGTCCGAACAGAGGTCGCGCACCAGCTCCGAATCGCTCAAATCGCCCTGAATAAACTCGGCGCCACGGCGCACCAAGTGCTCGACACCCTCGGCCCGGCGCCCGTTGACCCGCACGTCCAGGCCCTGCTCCAGGGCAAAACGCGCAAAGCGTCCGCCAATGAAGCCGCTTGCGCCGGTGACCAGAATTTTCATGTAGAACATCCTAAAAGCAGCTGCGAACTTCACGCCGCAAATTGAAAAACACACCGCAAGCGCTTCACTTGCAGCTTGCAGCTTGACGCTTACAACTGTGCTGAAGGCACTAGCCATTGCTTCGACGAACGGACCAATTGGTCAGTGAGTAACCCCAGCAACTGACCGCCATTGCGCCAATGATGCCAGTACAGCGGCACATCGATTGGCTTATCTGGCAGCAGCTCCAGCAGTTCGCCACGTTGCAGTTGCTCGCGGACCTGCAATTCCGGCACCAGGCCCCAGCCGAGCCCGGCTTCCGTGAGGCGGATAAAACCTTCGGACGATGGGCATAAATGGTGTTCGAAACCACCGTCCACGCCGAGTGACGCGAGGTAGCGATGCTGGAGGAAATCGTCCGGGCCAAACACCAGCGCCGGGGTGCGTGGTAACAACTCGGCGCGCACACCTTCGGGGAAATGCCGGGCAATGAACGCCGGGCTGGCCAACGCCCGATAGCGCATCGCGCCGAGCAACACGCTGCGCGCTCCGGCCACCGGGCGTTCATTGGCGCACAGGCACGCCGCCACTTCGCCGGCGCGCATGCGTTTGAGGCCGACGGTCTGGTCCTCCACCACCAAGTCCATCAGCAAATGTTGCTCGGCGCAGAAATCCCCGACCGCATCGGCCCACCAAGTGGCGAGGCTGTCGGCATTGAGGGCGATGCGCAAGCGCTCCGGCAGGCCTTCTTCATCCAGCGCCGGCACCAAGGTCAACAAATCCCGCTCGAGCAGGCGCACCTGCTGCACATGGTTGAGCAAACGCCGACCGATTTCAGTCGGCGCTGGCGGCGTCGCCCTGACCAACACCGGTTGGCCAATCCGCGCTTCGAGCAATTTGATCCGCTGGGAAATCGCCGATTGCGACAACCCCAACACCTGCGCGGCACGTTCGAATCCGGCCTGTTCGACCACGGCGGCCAACGCGGAAAGCAATTTATAGTCGAACATCAGTTTTCCTAATGAGCGATCAGCACTATTGGTTTTTCTTATACAACGGCGCACCGGAGAATGGCCAGCAACAACTCTTCACAAGGAACATCGACATGGCTGGCGAAACTTCACTGGCGACATTGCTGCGCAGCATGAGCCCGCAACTCAACGCCGGCGAATACGTGTTTTGCACCTTGGCGGACGGCAAATTGCCGGCGGGCGTCGAGATCATCGGCAGCTTCCGCGAACAGGAAGGGCTGACCGTGATCCTCGAACGTTCCCACGCCGAAGAGGCCGGTATGAGCTTCGACTACGTCGCCGCGTGGATCACCTTGAACGTGCACTCGGCCCTCGAAGCCGTCGGCCTGACCGCCGCGTTCGCCACGGCACTGGGCAAGGCCGGGATCAGTTGCAACGTGATCGCCGGTTTCTACCACGATCATTTATTCGTCGGCCAAACCGACGCCGAACGCGCCCTGCACGTCCTGCGGGAACTGGCAGCCAACGCGGAGTAGAAAATATGTGGCAAAGCTACGTAAACGGCCTGTTGGTCGCGGCGGGTTTGATCATGGCGATCGGCACGCAAAACGCTTTCGTGCTCGCGCAAAGTCTGCGCCGCGAACATCACCTGCCAGTCGCGGCGCTGTGCGTGGTGTGCGATGCGCTGCTGGTGGCGGCCGGGGTGTTCGGACTGGCGACGGTGCTCGCGCACAATCCGACATTGCTCGCAGTCGCACGTTGGGGTGGCGCGGTATTCCTGATTTGGTACGGCAGCCTGGCTTTGCGCCGCGCCTGCTCGAAACAGAGCCTGCAACAGGGCGAAAACCAGACCGTGCGTTCACTGCGCGCGGTGCTCCTGAGTGCGCTGGCGGTGACGTTGCTCAACCCGCACGTCTACCTCGACACGGTGTTGCTGATCGGCTCCCTCGGCGCGCAACAAACCGAACCCGGCGCCTACGTCGTCGGCGCGGCGAGCGCTTCTTTATTATGGTTCTTCACCCTCGCCCTCGGCGCCGCATGGCTGGCCCCGTGGCTGGCGCGGCCAAGCACCTGGCGGATCCTCGACCTGTTGGTGGCCCTGATGATGTTCACCGTGGCGGCGCAATTAATCATCAGTACGTGATTTATTCCAAAAGGCTCTGGAACCTCTATTCCACACAGTTGTTGCGTGGTTATGCCGCACCCCCGGTGCTATGATCCGGTTCGATGCGCCGCAAAGAGTACAAACTCCCCGGCGCTTGTCTGGCCGCCCGTGATCGGCCTTGCGCTCACCGCAACTGACCTGATTAGGAGAATCATCATGGCTTTCGAATTGCCGCCGCTGCCCTACGCACACGATGCCCTGCAGCCGCACATTTCCAAGGAAACCCTGGAATACCACCACGACAAGCACCACAACACCTACGTCGTGAACCTGAACAACCTGGTGCCAGGCACCGAGTTCGAAGGCAAGACCCTGGAAGAAATCGTCAAATCTTCCTCGGGCGGCATCTTCAACAACGCCGCTCAAGTCTGGAACCACACCTTCTACTGGAACTGCCTGGCGCCAAACGCCGGCGGCCAACCAACCGGCGCACTGGCTGAAGCCATCAACGCTTCGTTCGGTTCGTTCGACAAGTTCAAAGAAGAATTCAGCAAAACCTCCATCGGCACCTTCGGTTCCGGCTGGGGCTGGCTGGTGAAAAAGGCTGACGGTTCCCTGGCCCTCGCCAGCACCATTGGCGCCGGCAACCCGCTGACCAGCGGCGACACCCCGCTGCTGACCTGCGACGTCTGGGAACACGCCTACTACATCGACTACCGCAACGTTCGTCCGAAATACGTCGAAGCGTTCTGGAACCTCGTCAACTGGAAATTCGTCGCTGAGCAATTCGAAGGCAAAACCTTCACTGCTTAAGATCGAATGACAGAAGAAAAACCCGGCTCAGGTCGGGTTTTTTTATGGGTGATGGGAAATGGGATTGTGGGATTGGCGGGAGATTGGGGGGTTTGTTGGGGCGCCATCGCGGGCAAGCCTTGCTCCCACAGGGGGGGTTGGGTGTGTTTGGGGGAAACAGGTTGTCTGTCAGGACGCCTTCGCGGGCAAGCCTCGCTCCTACAAAGGCAAAATCAAAGGCAATCCGCTGTGCTTCTCACCACTCAACAGGCCGAGCGTTAGCTCGCCTGCAGCTCTTGATCTTGCCGTATTGCCCCTTCGGCAGGCTGAGAGGAGGTGTTGATCTGGGGGTGGGCGCGAAGCGCCGTTCGGCGAAGCCGAACCCATCGAGAGGAGGTCGTAGCGAAGCAGACCGTAGGCGATGCCCCCAGATCGACACCGGAACGAAGGAACCCCGAGCCCAAGCGAGGGGCCGAACGCCGGGGCAAAGCCTTTTGGTTACTTTTTGGCGTCTGAAAAAGTGACTCGCTGTAAGAGCGAAACCGCCAGCCGCCCTCACCGCAGCAACGGATATATCCCCAACCCCCAAGAACATGGTCGGCCCAAAGGCCGCCAAGCCCCAAAGCCCCAAAGCCCAACCCATTTTCCTACACCAAAACCAGACAAATCCCGCTTGCCCCCCAGCCACACCCAACTACCATCAACCCAACGCCCAAAAAAAACCCAAAAACCGCCTCAAGTCCAACCCCCAACCACCCGACACACTACAAACAGGACAAAACCCAAACCCCAAAAAACCCAAACAGCAGGAAAACCCCCACGGCTGAAATGTCCCTTTGACTGCCACCACGGGATTGCCAATACTCATGGCAACTTGATGCTACCCGCACGGAACAAGGAATAACCCTTTGAAGCTGGAACTCAAGAACAGCTTGTCGGTGAAGTTGCTTCGGGTCGTGCTCCTGTCGGCATTGATCGTCGGGGTAGTCTTGAGCTGCGCGCAGATCGTCTTCGATGCCTACAAAACACGCCAAGCCGTCGCCGGCGATGCCGAACGCATCCTCGACATGTTCCGCGACCCCTCGACGCAAGCCGTCTACAGCCTCGATCGCGAAATGGGCATGCAAGTCATCGAAGGCCTGTTCCAGGACGACGCCGTGCGCAAAGCCTCCATCGGCCATCCCAACGAAGCCATGCTCGCGCAAAAATCCCGCGAACTGCAGCACTCCGACAGCCGCTGGCTGACCGACCTGATCCTCGGCCAGGAACGCACCTTCACCACCCAACTGGTGGGTCGCGGCCCGTACAGCGAATATTACGGCGACCTGAGCATTACCCTCGACACCGCCACCTATGGCCAGGGTTTCATCGTCAGCTCGGTCATCATTTTCATCTCCGGTGTGCTGCGCGCCCTCGCCATGGGCCTGGTGCTGTACCTGGTTTACCACTGGCTGCTGACCAAACCGCTGTCGCGGATCATCGAGCACCTGACCGAAATCAATCCCGATCGCCCTAGCGAACACAAAATCCCGCTGCTCAAGGGCCACGAAAAGAACGAACTGGGCATCTGGATCAACACCGCCAACCAGTTGCTCGAGTCCATCGAGCGCAACACCCATTTGCGCCACGAAGCCGAAAACAGCCTGCTGCGCATGGCCCAATACGACTTCCTCACCGGCCTGCCAAACCGCCAGCAATTGCAGCAACAACTGGACAAAATCCTCGTCGACGCCGGCAAGTTGCAGCGCCGCGTTGCGGTTCTGGTGGTTGGCCTGGATGACTTCAAAGGCATCAACGAACAATTCAGCTACCAGACCGGCGACCAATTGCTGTTGGCGCTGGCCGATCGCCTGCGCGGCCACAGTGGTCGCCTCGGCGCCCTCGCCCGCTTGGGCGGCGACCAGTTTGCGCTGGTGCAGGCCGACATCGAACAACCCTACGAAGCGGCGGAACTGGCGCAAAGCATCCTCGACGATCTGGAAGCGCCGTTTGCCCTCGATCATCAGGAAATCCGCCTGCGCGCGACCATCGGCATCACCCTTTTTCCGGAGGATGGCGACAGCACCGAGAAGCTCCTGCAAAAAGCCGAGCAGACCATGACGCTGGCGAAAACCCGCTCGCGCAACCGTTATCAGTTCTACATCGCCAGCGTCGACAGCGAGATGCGCCGTCGCCGCGAACTGGAAAAAGACCTGCGCGATGCCCTGACACGCAACCAGTTTTACCTCGTCTACCAGCCGCAGATCAGCTATCGCGACCATCGCGTGGTCGGCGTCGAAGCGTTGATTCGCTGGCAGCATCCCGAGCACGGTTTGGTGCCGCCGGACCTGTTTATCCCGCTAGCGGAACAGAACGGCACGATCATCGCCATCGGCGAATGGGTGCTCGATCAGGCCTGCAAACAGCTGCGCGACTGGCATGACCAAGGGTTCGCCGACCTGCGCATGGCGGTCAACCTGTCCACCGTGCAGTTGCACCACGCCGAGTTGCCGCGGGTGGTCAACAACCTGCTGCAGATCTATCGCCTGCCGCCGCGCAGCCTGGAACTGGAAGTCACCGAAACCGGCCTGATGGAAGACATCAGCACCGCCGCCCAGCATTTGCTCAGCCTGCGGCGCTCCGGCGCGTTGATTGCGATTGATGACTTCGGCACCGGTTACTCGTCCCTCAGCTACCTGAAAAGCCTGCCGCTGGACAAGATCAAGATCGACAAAAGCTTCGTTCAGGACCTGCTTGATGACGACGATGACGCGACCATCGTTCGCGCGATCATTCAGTTGGGCAAGAGCCTCGGCATGCAGGTGATCGCCGAGGGCGTGGAAACCGCCGAGCAAGAGGCGTACATCATTTCCGAAGGCTGCCACGAAGGTCAGGGTTACCACTACAGCAAACCGCTGCCGGCGCGCGAATTGAGCGCCTACCTCAAGCAGGCGCAACGCAGCAACGCCGCGATCCTCTGACCACCGCAGTCCTGTGTAGCAGCTGGCGCAGCCTGCGTTCGGCGGCGCAGCCGTCGTGAAATCATGCACTTCGGTGTATCAGGCAGACCGCAGCGCCTGAATTCACGACGGCTTTGCCGCCGAACGCAGGCTGCGCCAGCTGCTACAGGGCTGCAATCTTTTGATCTATCGCACTATCCCTCCTGAATAAGAAATATTTCCAAGCGCAACCCCTTTACACAGAATGCGAAAGATTTGCATTATGTCGCAGCTTTGCGCGCCTGCGGGCGCCATTCCACCCCCCTTCGAAGCAGGATGTTCGCCATGATTCGTATGCCTCTGGCTACCGCCAGTCTGTTGGCCATCGCTATTTCCCTCGCCGGTTGCGGCGAAGGCAAAGACAAGGCCGCCGCGCCAGCAACGCCGACCCCGGCCGCCAGCACCGCGACGCCAGCGGCACCCGCCACGGCGCCAGCCGCCGCCGGCAAAGTCGACGAAGCCGCGGCCAAAGCCGTTGTCGCGCATTACGCTGACGTCGTCTTCGCCGTTTACAGCGATGCCGAATCTACCGCGAAAACCCTGCAAACCGCCGTCGACGCATTCCTCGCCAAGCCGGACGCCGAGACCCTGAAAGCCGCGAAGGCTGCCTGGGTTGCGGCACGCGTTCCTTACCTGCAGAGCGAAGTGTTCCGCTTCGGCAACACCATCATCGACGACTGGGAAGGTCAGGTGAACGCCTGGCCACTGGACGAAGGCCTGATCGACTACGTCGACAAATCCTACGAACACGCACTGGGTAACCCGGGCGCCACGGCCAACATCATCGCCAACACTCAGGTTCAGGTTGGCGAAGACAAGATCGACGTCAAGGACATCACCCCGGAAAAACTCGCCAGCCTGAACGAGCTGGGCGGTTCCGAAGCCAACGTGGCGACCGGCTACCACGCCATCGAATTCCTGCTGTGGGGCCAGGACCTCAACGGCACCGGCCCTGGCGCCGGCAACCGTCCTGCTTCCGACTACCTGGAAGGCAAAGGCGCGACTGGCGGGCATAACGATCGTCGTCGCGCGTACCTGAAATCCGTGACCCAACTGCTGGTCAGCGACCTCGAAGAAATGGTCGGTAACTGGAAGCCGAACGTGGCTGACAACTACCGCGCCACGCTGGAAGCCGAGCCAGGCGAAAGCGGCCTGCGCAAAATGCTCTTCGGCATGGGCAGCCTGTCCTTGGGCGAACTGGCGGGCGAGCGCATGAAGGTTTCCCTGGAAGCCAACTCCCCGGAAGACGAACACGACTGCTTCAGCGACAACACGCACAACTCGCAGTTTTACGATGCCAAAGGCATTCGTAACGTCTACCTGGGCGAATACACCCGCGTTGACGGCACCAAAATGACCGGCGCCAGCCTGTCGTCGCTGGTGGCCAAGGCTGACCCGGCTGCCGACACCGCACTGAAAGCTGACCTGGAAGCCACCGAAGCGAAGATGCAAGTCATCGTCGATCACGCCAACAAGGGTGAGCACTACGACCAACTGATCGCCGCGGGCAACACCGCTGGCAACCAGATCGTCCGCGACGCCATCGCATCGCTGGTCAAGCAGACCGGTTCGATCGAAGCCGCCGCTGGCAAACTGGGGATCAGCGACCTCAACCCGGACAACGCTGATCACGAATTCTGATCAACGCCGGCTGAGTAAAAAGGCGACCTTCGGGTCGCCTTTTTTATGCCCGCCACAACACGATCCATTGTGGGAGCGAGGCTTGCCCGCGAAGACGGCTTAACATGCAACATCTTTAGCGACTGACACGCCGCTTTCGCGAGCAAGCTTCGCTCCCACATTGGATCGCAGTGACCGTGGTATTCGGGGAAACCTGCCCCACGTCAACCAAACGATAATTCCTCTTATTCAATCCCCCCCGCCCTGTTAGACTTTGCGCCCATATTTTGCTCGCCCGTCAGGAATTCTGATGCCGTCGCTGCCTCTTCGCTGGTGCACCCTGTTCATGGCCCTGGGCCTGAGTGCCTGCGATGACGCCCCGCGTTTCACCCAGGCCGAACCCGGTGAAGCGCGCTCCGGTGGCGGCGCGACGGTGCGCAAGACCGATCAGAATGCGTTCTCGCTGCCCTCGGCGAATCTGCCGCCCTCGCGGCGCGTGGATTTCAGCGTCGGCAACAGTTTCTTCCGCAACCCGTGGGTGATCGCCCCGTCGACCACCACTGCGCGCGATGGCCTCGGGCCGCTCTTCAACACCAACGCTTGCCAGAACTGCCACATCAAGGACGGTCGCGGGCATCCGCCGACGCCTGATGCGGCGAACGCCGTGTCGATGCTGGTGCGCCTGTCGATTCCCGATGCGCCCGCCTACGCCAAAGTCATCGAGCAACTCGGCGTGGTGCCGGAGCCGGTCTACGGTGGCCAGTTCCAGGACATGTCGGTGCCCGGCGTAGTGCCGGAAGGCAAGGTCCGCGTCGAATACACGCCGGTGCCGGTGCGCTTCAAGGACGGCAGCGAAGTCGAACTGCGCAAACCGACGCTGCAGATCAGCCAGCTCGGCTACGGCCCGATGCACCCCGACACGCGCTTTTCGGCCCGCGTCGCGCCGCCGATGATCGGCCTCGGCCTGCTCGAAGCGATCCCCGACGAAGCGATCCTCGCCAATGCGCAAGCGCAGGCAAAAGACCACAACGGCATTGCCGGCCGGCCGAACCAGGTCTGGGACGATACACAGCAAAAAACCGTGCTCGGACGATTTGGCTGGAAGGCCGGACAACCGAACCTCAATCAGCAAAACGTCCACGCGTTCTCTGGCGACATGGGCCTGACCACCAGCCTGCGCCCCTTCGACGATTGCACCGAGACGCAAACCGCGTGCAAACAGGCGCCCAACGGCAATGGCGCCGACGGTGAACCGGAAGTCAGCGATAACATCCTGCGATTAGTGTTGTTCTACAGCCGCAACCTCGCCGTGCCCGCTCGCCGCGAGGTCAATGCGCCGCAAGTGCTGGCCGGGAAAAACCTGTTTTTCCAGGCCGGTTGCCAGTCCTGTCACACACCGAAATACACCACCCGCGCCGACGCCGCCGAACCTGAACTGGCCAATCAAGTGATTCGCCCTTACAGCGATCTGCTGCTGCATGACATGGGCGACGGCCTGGCCGACAACCGCACTGAATTCAAGGCCAGTGGCCGCGACTGGCGCACCCCGCCGTTGTGGGGCATTGGCCTGACGCAAGCGGTCAGCGGCCACACCCAGTTTTTGCACGATGGACGCGCGCGCAATCTGCTTGAAGCCGTGCTCTGGCATGGCGGCGAAGCGACGGCGGCGCAGCAACAGGTTTTAGCGTTCAATGCCGAGCAGCGCGCTGCGTTGCTGGCGTTTTTGAATTCTCTTTAAACACTTTTATAAAAGAATCGGGAGCCCGACATGTTCCGTCCCAAATTGTTGTTCACCAGCCTTGCAGCGCTCGCCCTCGGCGCCTGTTCGCCGCAAGACCCGCAAGCCGTGACTTCGGCCGCCATCGCCAAATCGGTGATTTTGCCGACCTACACGCGCTGGGTTGAAGCCGATCGCCAATTGGCCGTCAGCGCCCTCGCCTACTGCGAAGGCAAGGAAACCCTCGACACCGCGCGCAAGGATTTCCTCCACGCGCAAAAAGCCTGGGCACAGCTGCAACCGCTGCTGATCGGGCCGTTGGCGGAAGGCAATCGCGCCTGGTCGGTACAGTTCTGGCCGGACAAGAAAAACCTCGTCGGCCGTCAGGTCGAGCAACTGGTGATCGCCCAGCCCCAGATCGATGCCGCTGCGCTGGCGAAATCCAGCGTCGTCGTGCAAGGCCTGTCGGCTTACGAATACATCCTTTTCGACAGCAAGCCTGACGTTGCCAACGACGCGCAAAAAGCCAAGTATTGCCCGCTGCTCAAAGCGATTGGCGAGCACCAGAAACTTCTCGCCGAAGAGATTCTGCAGAGCTGGAACAACACTGACGGCATGCTCGCGCAGATGAGCAAATTCCCCAATCAGCGTTACGCCGATTCCCACGAAGCCATCGCCGACCTGCTGCGCGTGCAAGTCACCGCCCTCGACAGCCTGAAGAAAAAACTCGGCACGCCGATGGGCCGCCAGAGCAAAGGCGTGCCGCAACCGTTCCAGGCCGATGCATGGCGCAGCGCGTCTTCGTTGACCGCTCTGGAAGCCAGCCTTGCCGCCGCCAAAACGGTCTGGGAAGGTGTCGACAACAAAGGCCTGCGCGGTCTGTTGCCGAGCGAGCAGAAGCCGTTGGCCGACAAGATCGACGCCGCTTATGCAGCCTCCTTGAAACTGTTCGCCAGCAACCAGCGCTCGCTCAGCGAAATGCTCAACGACGATGCCGGGCGCCAGCAACTCAACGATATCTACGACAGCCTCAACGTCGTCCATCGCCTGCACGAAGGCGAACTGGCCAAGGCGCTGAGCATCCAACTGGGCTTTAACGCCAACGACGGTGACTGATGAGGACGAGTGCCATGCTGCGACGTCAGGCTCTGACTTTAGGTAGTTTGCTGCTGGGAGCAGTGACGCTGGGCGGCTGGACGCTGTTCAAACAAAAGGACAAGAGCCCGCTGCTGTTGTCGGCGCGCGACGATACCGACGGCAAGCATTACGCCGTCGGCTATCGGCTGGACGGCACTCGGGTGTTTGCCACCGAAGTCGGCCAGCGCTGCCACGACATCATCAATCACCCGACGTTGCCGATCGCACTGTTTGTCGCCCGGCGGCCGGGCACCGAGAGTTACCTGATCGACTTGCGCGACGGCACGCTGCTGCAAACCGTGACCTCGCAGCCGAACCGGCATTTCTACGGGCACGCGGTGATTCACAAGGACGGCGAGTTTCTATACGCGACCGAGAACGACACGTCCGATCCGGGCCGTGGCTTGCTCGGTGTGTATAAGTTCGAGGGCGAGCGACTTATCCACAGCGGCGAGATTCCCACCCACGGCATCGGCCCGCATCAGGTGTCGTGGATGCCTGACGGCGAAACCCTGGTGGTGGCCAACGGCGGCATTCGCACCGAGGCCGAAAGCCGCGTCGAAATGAACCTGAAGGCCATGGAGCCAAGCCTGGTATTGATGCAGCGCGACGGCACGTTGCTGAGCAAGGAAACCCTCGCCCAGCAAATGAACAGCGTGCGCCACATGGGCATCGCCAGCGACGGCACGATTGTCGCCGGCCAGCAATTCATGGGGCCGTCCCACGAGTCGTCGCAGCTGCTGGCGATCAAGCGTCCGGGCCAGCCATTCATGGCGTTCCCGGTGCCGGAACATCAGTTGCAGGCGATGGGGCATTACACCGCGAGCGTCGCGGTGCACAGCGATCTGCGCTTGGTGGCGTTGACGGCGCCGCGCGGTAACCGGTTTTTCATCTGGGACCTGGACAGCGGCGAAGTGCGCCTCGATGCACCGCTGCCGGACTGCGCCGGGGTTGGCGCGGTGGCTGACGGCTTTGTGGTGACCTCGGGTCAGGGGCGTTGCCGCTATTACGATTGTCGACAGGCTGAACTGGTGGCCAAACCGCTGGACCTGCCGGCAGGGCTCTGGGACAACCACCTTCACCTGATCTGACAACCCCCTCCTGTGCACATTCCCCCTCGCCACAGGGACTGGCTCGCGGCAAAGCCAGATGGCGAAAAGCAGCAGTTGGATTCACTGCCACACTCGGAGTAATGTCAGCGCCTGTCTCACCTGATTTTCTCCAAGGAAGTGGAAATATGCTGCGTCGCCGCATGCTGATCATGTTGGGAGTTGTGCTGCTGATCGTGTTGGTGCTGGGCGCTTACAAAGCGTTTTCGGTCTACACGATGATTCAGGGTTTCTCTAAACCGAAACCGCCCATCAGTGTTGCCGTGGCCACGGTCGCCGAACAGCCGTGGCAAATGCGCTTGCCCACGGTGGGCACGCTCAAGGCGTTGCAAGGGGTGAACCTCAGTCTGGAGATTGCCGGCACCGTCAAAGACCTGATGTTCGAATCCGGGCAGAAGGTCAAGGCCGGCCAGCCGCTGCTGCAACTCGACAGCGCGGTCGAAAGCGCGCTGCTCGAAACCGCCCAGGCTGACCTCGGTTTGGCCCAGCTGGATTTCGGCCGTGGCAGTCAACTGGTCGACAGCCGCGCGATCTCCAAAGGTGAGTTCGACCGGCTCTCGGCGCAATTGCAAAAGAACAAAGCCACGGTCAATCAGCTCAAGGCCTCACTGGCGAAAAAACGCATTGTTGCGCCGTTCAGCGGCACCATCGGCATTCGCCAGGTGGACGTCGGCGACTACCTCGCCAGCGGCACCATGATCGCCACCCTGCAAGACCTCAGCAGCCTGTATGTCGACTTCTTCCTGCCCGAGCAATCGGTGCCGAAAATCGCCCTCGGCCAACCGGTGCAGGTGATCGTCTCGGCCTATCCGAGCGAAAACTTCGCCGGGACCATCAGCGCGATCAACCCGAAAGTCGAGAACAGCACCCGCAACATCCTCGTGCGCGCCACCCTCGCCAACCCGGACGGCAAACTGTTGCCGGGCATGTTCGCCAGCCTGCAAGTGCTGCTGCCAGACCCGCAACCGCACATCGTCGTGCCGGAAAGCGCGATCACCTACACCCTGTACGGCAATTCGCTGTACGTGGTCGGGCAGAAAAAAGCCGAGGACGGCAGCGTCGAAAAAGATGACCAAGGCCAACCGATCCTGATCGCCGAACGTCGATTCATCGAAACCGGCGAGCGCCGTGATGGCTGGGTGATGATCAACAAAGGCGTGCAGACCGGCGAACAAGTGGTCACCGCTGGCCAGCTCAAACTGGACAACGGTGCACACATCGCAATCAGCGACGACAAGACCCTGACCGATAAGAACAGTCAGCCACGCACTGACTGATCAAGGAATCCTCATGGCTTTTACCGATCCGTTCATCCGCCGCCCGGTGCTCGCCACCGTGGTCAGCCTGTTGATTGTGCTGCTGGGTTTCCAGGCCTGGAGCAAGCTGCCGCTGCGCCAATACCCGCAAATGGAAAACGCCCTGATCACGGTGACAACCGCCTACCCCGGCGCCAACGCCGAAACCATCCAGGGCTACATCACCCAGCCGATGCAGCAAAGCCTGGCGAGCGCCGAAGGCATTGACTATATGACCTCGGTGAGTCGGCAGAACTTCTCGGTGATTTCGATCTACGCGCGCATCGGCGCCAACAGCGACCGCTTGTTTACCGAGTTGCTGGCCAAGGCCAACGAGGTGAAAAACCAGCTGCCGCAAGACGCCGAAGACCCGGTGCTGAGCAAGGAAGCCGCGGATGCCTCGGCGCTGATGTACATCAGTTATTTCAGCAAGGAACTGAATAACCCGCAGATCACCGATTACCTCTCGCGGGTAATCCAGCCAAAACTGGCGACGCTGCCGGGCATGGCCGAAGCAGAGATTCTCGGCAATCAGGTGTTCGCCATGCGCCTGTGGCTCGATCCGGTGAAACTTGCCGGTTTTGGCTTGAGCGCCAGCGACGTGACCAACGCGGTGCGCCAGTACAACTTCCTCTCCGCCGCCGGCGAAGTGAAAGGCGAGTACGTGGTCACCAGCATCAACGCCAACACCGAATTGAAGTCCGCCGAGGCGTTTGCGGCGATTCCGCTGAAGGTCGACGGTGACAGCCGCGTGCTGCTCAGCGATGTCGCGCGGGTCGAAATGGGCGCCGAAAACTACAACTCCATCAGCTCGTTCGGCGGCACGCCGTCGGTCTACATCGGCATCAAGGCAACGCCCGGCGCCAACCCGCTGGACGTGATCAAGGAAGTGCGCAAGATCATGCCGGAGCTCGAAGCGCAGTTGCCGCCCAACCTGAAAAGCGAAATTGCCTACGACGCCACACTGTTTATTCAGGCCTCGATCAACGAAGTGATCAAGACCTTGTTCGAAGCGGTGCTGATCGTCATCGTCGTGGTGTTCCTGTTCCTCGGCGCCCTGCGTTCGGTGGTGATTCCAGTGGTGACGATTCCGCTGTCGATGATCGGCGTGATGTTTTTCATGCAGATGATGGGCTACTCGATCAACCTGCTGACCCTGCTGGCGATGGTATTGGCCATCGGTCTGGTGGTGGATGACGCAATCGTCGTGGTGGAGAACATTCACCGCCACATCGAGGAAGGCAAAACTCCGCTCGACGCCGCGATTGAAGGCGCGCGGGAGATCGCCATGCCGGTGATTTCGATGACCATCACCCTCGCGGCGGTGTATGCGCCGATTGGTTTTCTCACCGGCCTGACCGGCGCGTTGTTCAAGGAATTCGCGTTGACGCTGGCCGGTGCCGTGGTGATTTCCGGGATCGTCGCCCTGACGCTGTCGCCGATGATGTGTGCCCTGCTGCTGCGCCACGATGAAAACCCCAGCGGCCTGGCGCATCGCCTCGACCGGATCTTCGAAAGCCTCAAGCGCCGCTATCAAAGCATGCTCCACGGCACGCTCAACACGCGGCCGGTGGTGCTGGTGTTCGCGGTGATTGTGCTGTGCCTGATTCCGGTTTTCCTCAAGTTCACCAAAACCGAACTGGCGCCGGACGAGGATCAGGGCATCATTTTCATGATCGCCACCGCCCCGCAGCCGACCAACCTCGATTACCTGAATGCCTACACCGACGAGTTCATCGAAATCTTCAAGCAGTTCCCGGAGTACTACTCGTCGTTCCAGATCAACGGCTACAACGGCGTGCAATCCGGGATTGGCGGCTTCCTGCTGAAACCGTGGAACGAGCGCGACCGCACGCAAATGCAGATCCTGCCCGAGGTGCAAAGCAAACTCGAAGGCATTCCAGGCCTGCAGATCTTCGGTTTCAACCTGCCGTCACTGCCGGGCACGGGTGAAGGCCTGCCGTTCGAGTTCGTGATCAACACGGCCAACGATTATCAGTTGTTGCTGCAAGTGGCGGATCGGATCAAGAAACGCGCCGCCGAGTCGGGCAAGTTCGCCTTCGTCGACCTCGACCTGGCGTTCGACAAACCGGAAGTGGTGGTTGATATCGACCGCGCGAAAGCCGCGCAAATGGGCGTGTCGATGCAGGATTTGGGCGGCACGCTGGCGACCCTGCTGGGTGAGGCGGAAATCAACCGGTTCACCATCGAAGGGCGCAGCTACAAGGTGATCGCTCAGGTCGAGCGCGCCTTTCGCGACAACCCGGACTGGCTCAACAACTATTACGTGAAAAACACTCAGGGTGAACTGCTGCCCTTGTCGACCCTGATCACCGTGACTGATCGCGCACGACCGAGGGAGCTCAAGCAGTTCCAGCAACTCAATGCGGCCAAGCTGTCGGGGTTTCCGCTGGTGAGCATGGGCGAAGCCATCGAGACCGTCTTGCAAATCGCCCGCGAAGAAGCGCCGGCCGGGTTTGCCTTCGACTACGGCGGCGCCTCGCGGCAATTCGTCCAGGAAGGCAGCGCGTTGTGGGTGACGTTTGCCTTGGCGCTGGCGATTATTTTCCTGGTGCTGGCGGCGCAGTTTGAAAGCTTCCGCGATCCGCTGGTGATTCTGGTGACGGTGCCGCTGTCGATTTGCGGGGCGTTGATTCCGCTGTTCCTCGGCTGGTCGAGCATGAACATTTACACCCAGGTTGGGCTGGTGACGCTGATCGGTTTGATCAGCAAGCACGGGATTCTGATCGTCGAGTTTGCCAACAAGCTGCGCAAGGAAAAGGGCCTGAGCCCGCGTGAAGCGGTGGAGGAAGCGGCGGCGATTCGCCTGCGGCCAGTGTTGATGACCACAGCGGCAATGGTGTTCGGCATGGTGCCGCTGATTCTGGCCAGCGGCGCGGGCGCGGTCAGCCGGTTTGATATCGGTACGGTGATCGCCACGGGAATGTCGATCGGCACGTTGTTTACCCTGTTTGTGTTGCCGTGCGTGTACACGCTGCTGGCCAAACCCGATAAACCCTGACCTCGCATGATCTCTGTAGGAGCAAGGCTTGCCCGCGATGAACGATAACGCGGTGTACCGGACACACCGAGGCGCCTCAATCGCGGGCAAGCCCTGCTCCCACAGAAGGCAAAAAACACAGAGGGCAAAAAAAAGCCCCGCATCTGCGAGGCTTTTTATTTTGGCTTCAATCTGTTCAACGCTACGGCCTCAATCCTTGTGAAAGACCGAACATGAACAGCAACAAGTCATGATCAGGTTGTGTCGCCACGGATGCCTTGGCAATCCGTGGCAACGGGCAGTGAGCGCCATCGCTCACTGCACTGAGGACTTGTGTGCGCGGCTGCTCCCAGGCAGCCATCGCCAATGAAGCAACTGCCAAGGCACCTATCAGAAACACACCTCGTGCAATTTCGAGTTTCATCGCTATAAACCCTTGATAGCGCTGCCAAACGCCGTCTCATAAAAGTAGACGAGTTTGCGCCAATCCGCGTCGCTGAACGACGAGTGGCGACGTAATTGCTTCATGTCGTGCGAAGCCGCGCGGTAGGCGGTCAGGCGTTGGCGGCACTTTTCCAGATCGATCAGCGCCACTTCCGCCGTCGCGGCCTCACCTTCGCCGGTTACTCGCACAAAGGCATGTTTGATATAGATGCAACTGTGCTGCCAACGACCCTTGTGCATGCGGGCGAGGTTCTCGGCCAGATCCTTGAGCACACGCTCCCAGACCACTTGGCCGTGGCGCTCGACACCGCCACCGGCGCGCCAATGTTCGATTTCTTCGAAACCGTCCAGCGACTTGGTCACCAGCAGCGCACGCCATTTGTGCACCGGGTCACGTTGCGCGCCGCAGAAGACCATTTCCGGCACTCGCACACCCAACGCCGAAACGCCATTGAGCGCATCACGTTCGCGCAACACGGTCGGGCGGCCGAACGGGTGCAGCCAGCTGCGATAAATGTGGCCGGTTTGCCGCTTGGCATACAGCAGTTGTCCATTGCTGCCCACGACCCGCTGCACGCCACTCTCGCCACCGCGTCGAACGTTGGGTTCTTCTACCCATTCGCCGCGCTGATTCCAGAAATAGTCGAAACGATCCTGAGGAGCAACTTCCGTTTCTGCCGCATATTGCACTGCCATCCTGCTACCTCTTGCGTAATACGTAAACTCGCCACATGGCATAAAGCGGTATGAAATCCAATTGTTCCTGAATGCGGAAACCAGCCTGCTCGAACTCTTTCTCAACCGTAGCGGCCGGTAACACAAAGCGATTTTGGTAACCTTCCTGCCCGCGTTTCTGCTCTGAACGCTTGCGTTTCCAGGCTTTGAAATTGCCGTCCACCCACAGCGAAATGATCACGCTGTCACGGGTGACACGCTCGAACTCGCGCAAAATGGCCAGTCGGTGCTCGGCTTCGCCAACGTGATGGAGCAAACGCATGCAGAAAATGTTGTCGACGGCGTTATCCGGCAAGGCAATGTCGAATGCAGAAGTGTGCAAGGGTTGTACCCGTTTCACCACGTCGGCAGGTTGCGCCTGCGTCGCGATCTTCAACATCGACTCGGAGTTGTCGGCTCCGATGATTACACGGTTGTGTTTCTCGGCCAGTAACGGCCAGAAACGCCCCGCTCCGCTCGGCAAATCAAGCACCAGTCCAGGATCGCCGGCCAAGGCCAGCGCCTTGCGGGCCAGTTGCTCATCCCGCCAATGGGACAAGCGACGACCGATCCCGTTCTGGTGTTTGCGCAGGTATTTCTGCGCGTGCTGATCGTCGTACTTCTCGGAAAAATCCAGTTTGATCGGCGTAGTCATCATCAAAGTCTCCTGAACTGCTGATGACAACCACCTTAGGTAGCGCCGTGTCAGCGTCAGGTCATGACTTTGTGAAAACTTCGTTGAGCAAAACGCTGAAGTATTTCAGGGTTTTACAAGCGTTGACTAGTGGCAATCGTCTTTATGAAGAAGATTTCAGGTTTGAGGCCTTTTACTTCGCGGTTTGAGTCAGCTCGACTTCGAAGCGGCAACCGTTGGGTTCCATGGTCGTCAGGCTGACCGTCCAGCCTTGGTTCTCACAGATCCGCTGCACCAGCGACAAGCCCAGCCCGAGGCCTTCGCCGCGCTTTTCGCTGCCGCGCACAAACGGTTCGAACATCGCTTCACGCTTCTCTTCGGGAATGCCGACGCCGCTGTCCTCGACCATAAAGCCTTTGTCGGTCAGGGCCAGGCGAATGAAGCCGGTTTCGGTGTAGTGCAGCGCGTTGCGCAACAGATTGCCCATCACCGCGTTCAACAACGTTGCGTTGTAGCGCGCGTCCGGCGGATTGCCCGGCTCGAAATTGAGGATCAGGCCTTTGGATTCGATCGGATCGCGCCACAGGCACAGCAAGCCGTCGGCAACCTGGGTCACGGTTTGCTGTGGCGAGGCGCTGGATTCTTCGCGTTGCGCGCGGGCGAGCGTGAGGAAGGTTTGCACCAGTTCGCGCATTTCCTCACAGGCGCGAGCGATGCGCTCGACCTGATTGCGCCCGCGCTGGTCGATGCCGGGGTTTTCCAGCAGCAGTTCGCAGGAGCTGGCGAGGACCATCAACGGCGTACGCAATTCGTGGCTGACGTCACTGGTGAACAACCGCTCGCGGGTCAACGCCTGCCGCAGACGCCCGAGGGTGGCGTCGAACGCCACGGCCAGTTCGCCCACTTCGTCGGCGGCATAGTCCGGGGCCAGCGGCGGCGCCAATCCGAGCAACTGGTCGCGATGGCGCACTTGCCGCGCGAGCCGCACCACTGGCGCCATCACCTTGCGCGCGAGGATCCAGCCGAGAAACACCGCCAGCGCCAGGCTCAATACAAAACCGACCAGCACCACGGCAAACAGCACGCGTTCACGTTCTTCGAAATCGCTTTGATCCTGCAACAGCACGTAACGCCGGCCATCGACCACTTCAACCATCGCGTGGTAGGACAATTGTTCGCGAAATACTTCGTGGAAACCCGGCTCGAGGTGGCGCAGGTCCTTGGGCAATTCGAAGTCGCCCGGCCCGCCGCTGAAGTAGAACAACTGATCGGGTTCTGGGCGGTGGCTCCAGTCCGAGACGCTGTCCATCAGCAGCAGGCGCTGCAAATCACCGCCCAGACCGGCCGAAATCAGCTTCTCTTCGACCAGGTGCACGGTGGCGACGATGCCCATGGCGAACGCCCCGGCAACCAATGCGCTCATCAGCGCAAAGGCAATGATGATCCGTTGGGCAAGGCTCTGCTTAAACTCCATCTCGGCCCTCGGCCAAGCGGTAACCCACGCCGTGCACGGTTTGCAGCAGCGGTTTGGCGAACGGTTTGTCGATCACCTGGCGCAATTGGTGAACGTGACTGCGCAGGCTGTCGCTGTCCGGGCAATCATCACCCCACAGCGCTTCTTCGAGGATTTCGCGGCGCAATACGTGAGGGCTTTTCTGCATCAGCACGGCGAGCAATTTGAGGCCGACCGGGTTGAGTTTGAGCAAACGGCCTTCGCGGGTGACTTCGAGGGTGTCGAGGTCGTAGCTCAGATCGCCGACCTGCAACGCACGACGCCCGCCGCCCTGGGCTCGGCGCATGACCGCTTCGATGCGCGCGGCGAGTTCGGACAATGCGAACGGCTTGATCAGGTAATCGTCGGCGCCGGATTTGAAGCCTTGCAGGCGGTCGTCGAGCTGATCGCGCGCGGTGAGCATGATCACCGGCGTGTCGCGCCGCGCATCTTCACGCAGGCGTTTGCACAAGGTGTAGCCGTCGATGCCGGGCAGCATGATGTCGAGCACGATCAAGTCGTAATGCTCGGTGGCCGCCAGGTGCAGCCCCGACAAGCCGTCCTGCGCACAATCCACGGTGTAACCCTTAAGCCCCAGATAATCCGCCAGATTGGCGAGGATATCGCGGTTGTCTTCAACCAATAAAATTCGCATGGGCACTCCTCCGCACACAGTAACGGCCGTCTTCGGCTCGCGCAGCTTACGGCCAAGTGTGGCTCACGGCTAGGCCTGAGTGCGGGGGATATTTGATCAACGTGGTGCGTGCGGTTTTAACGAGTTTTTCACTCGCCATTCACGGGGCCGCGACAGCCTCGCGCCCACACTCCGCGCGGCTGACCTCCCCAGAACCTGCCCGACGATCAAGGAATTGCCATGGTTTCTACCCCTGCCCGCCCCGCTTCGCGCCCGCTGAATTTCTGGGTATGCCTTGGGGTTCCCGCCGTTGCGGCGATGATTCTGGTGTTGCTGGAACTGACGGATCTGGACATGGCGCTGGCCCGGCTGTTTTACGATCCGCTGGCCGGGGATTTTATTGGTCGGCACAGTTATTTTCTCGAAGACATCCTGCATGACCGGGCCAAGCAAGTGGTGATCGGATTTTCGTTGTTTGCGGTGATCGGGTTTGTCGGTGCATTTTTTGTTCAGCGGCTTAAGCCGTTCAAGCGCGAATTCGGCTGTCTGGTGTTATCGCTGGGCTTGGCCACTTCGTTTGTCACGCCGGTGAAAGTGGTGACGGCGGTGCAGTGCCCGTGGAGTCTTGAGCAGTTTGGCGGGCACGAACAATACAGCGAACTGCTGAGCCCGCGTCCGCCCACCGACAAGCCCGGCCGTTGCTGGCCGGGCGGGCATGCGGCGACCGGTTTTACCTTGTTTGCGTTGTTCTTCGTATTGCGCGATCGGCGCCCGCGACTGGCAAGAAGCGCGTTTATCTTCGCGTTCGCGCTCGGCTCGGTGTTCTCGATCAGCCGCATGATGCAAGGCGCTCACTTCTTCTCGCACAACGTGTGGACCGCGATCTTCTGCTGGTTGATATGCCTGGGGTCGTATTACTACATCCTCTATCGACCGGCTTCCAGCGCTGCGCGGTTGGGAAAAGCTCAACCGGCCAACGCCTGAGGCGCAGCTCCAGAATTGGTGGATCACCACAATCCCTGGAGCAAGGCTTGCCCGCGAAGGGGCCGGCACGTCCAACATCAATCTCGGCTGAAGACCGCCATCGCGGGCAAGCCTCGCTCCTACAGGGTTTGTGTTGATCATGGAATTTGTGGCTGGCCACGTTCCAATGTAGGAGTGAGCCTGCTCGCGATGGCGGTGGGTCAGTCACTTCAATGCTGACGGGTAGTCAGCAATCGCGAGCAGGCTCACTCCTACAGGTAATCTGTGGTGGATCGGCAATTGGCGGATCACCACAATCCCTGTAGGAGCAAGGCTTGCCCGCGAAGGGGCCGGCACGTCCAACATCAATCTTGGCTGGAACACCGCCATCGCGGGCAAGCCTTGCTCCCACAGGTTTTGTGTTGGTCACGGAATTTGTGGCTGGCCACGTTCCAATGTGGGAGTGAGCCTGCTCGCGATGGCAGTGGGTCAGTCACTTCAATGCTGACGGGTAGTCAGCTATCGCGAGCAGGCTCACTCCTACAGGTGATCTGTGGTGGATCGGCGATTGGTGGATCACCACAATCCCTGTAGGAGCAAGGCTTGCCCGCGAAGGGGCCGGCACGTCCAACATCAATCTCGGCTGAGAGACCGCTTTCGCGGGCAAGCCTCGCTCCTACAGGTTTAGCGTTGATCACGGGATTTGTGAACGACACGTTCCAATGTAGGAGTGAGCTTGCCCGCTATGGCGGTGGGTCAGTTACTTCAATACTGACGGGTAGTCAGCTATCGCGAGCAGGCTCACTCCTACAGGTGATCTGTGGTGAATCGGCGATTGGCGGATCACCACAATCCCTGTAGGAGCAAGGCTGATCTGGTCAAGTAATCCTGGACACCAATTACGGTTTTTTCACGCCGCCATTTTCTCCATGGCGACCGGTGACCGGTAATCGTTGTAGCTATGGAGCCTGAAGTTGTTGTAGCGCACCACGTAGCGCTGCAAATCAGCCCGGGCTTCATACTCCGAGCGGTAACCGGCTTCAGGCATCCACTCTGATTTCAGACTTCCAAAGAAACGCTCCATCGGGGCGTTATCCCAGCATTCGCCTTTACGACTCATGCTTTGCCGCAGTCCATTCGCCAGCAACTCATTCCTGAACTTATGACTGGTGTACTGGCAGCCTTGATCGGAGTGAAACAGCACGTCTTTGGGTTTGCCTCGCAGCTCAACCGCCATCCGTAGGGCCTCGCAGGTCAGCTCCGCATCCGAGATCATCGAAAACGCCCACCCCACGAGCCGGCGGGCGAACAGGTCCAGAACCGCTGCAAAATACATCCACCGCGTGCCGACCTTGATGTACGTCACGTCCGCGCACCACACTTGGTTGATCGCCGTGACATCAAACTCGCGCTTGAGCACGTGCGGCGCCACCAAGGCTTCAACGCCAGATGACTTGTATTTGTGACGTCGGCGCTGACGACTGACCACGCCGGCTTCTCGCATCAAGCTGCGAGCCATGTGCCTCCCGACGCGATGCCCCTTGGCTTGCAGCTCCCTGGAAAGGGTGCGCGCCCCCGCGGAAGCTCTGGATTCCTTGTGATGCTCGACCAGCATGGCTTTGAGTTTCTCCCGCTCAGGGTTCACCTTGCCTTGGCGCTGACGCCAGGCATAAAAACTGCTGCGGCTGACTTCAAACACCCGGCAGCAGTCGTTAACGCCGTATCGCTCACCCAGCTCATTGATCAGTGAGAATGATCTTTGGCGTCCAAAAGCAGGAGAGCACTGGCCTTTTTTAGGATTTCGATATCCCGGTCTTTTTGCCTGAGCAAGGCTTTGAGTTCCTGGATTTCTCGCTGGTCAGCGGTGATCGCTTTGGCTCCCACCGGCGTCGATCCCTGACGTTCTTTACGCACCTGATCGACCCAGCGACGCAAGGCCGTAGGGCCAATATCTAAACTGGCGCAAACCTCGGGAACCGATATCCCCTCATCCAGCACCATGCCAGCAGCCTTGAGTTTGAACTCAGTTGAATAAGAATTACGCATATCCAAAAACACCTCAGATTTGGGCGCCATCATAGCGCCCGATTGAAGTGTCCAAAATCATTAGGCCAGTTCAGGCTTGCCCGCGAAGGGGCCGGCACGTCCAACATCAATCTTGGCTGGAAGACCGCTTTCGCGGGCAAGCCTCGCTCCTACAGGGTTGGCATCGATCATGGAATTTGTGGCTGGCCACGTTCCAATGTGGGAGTGAGCTTGCTCGCGATGGCGGTGGGTCAGTCACTTCAATGCTGACGGGTAGTCAGCTATCGCGAGCAGGCTCACTCCTACAGGTGATCTGTGGTGGATCGGCGATTGGTGGATCTCCACAATCCCTGTAGGAGCAAGGCTTGCCCGCGAAGGGGTCGGCATGTCCTACATCAATCTCGGCTGAGAGACCGCTTTCGCGGGCAAGCCTCGCTCCTACAGGTTTAGCGTTGATCACGGGATTTGTGAACGACACGTTCCAATGTAGGAGTGAGCTTGCCCGCGATGGCGGTGGGTCAGTTACTTCAATACTGACGGGTAGTCAGCTATCGCGAGCAGGCTCACTCCTACAGGTGATCTCTGGTGGATCGGCGATTGGCGGATCACCACAATCCCTGTAGGAGCAAGGCTTGCCCGCGAAGGGGCCGGCACGTCCCACATCAATGTTGGCTGAAAGACCGCTTTCGCGGGCAAGCCTTGCTCCTACAGGTTTTGTGTTGGTCACGGAATTTGTGGCTGGCCACGACCAAATGTGGGAGTGAGCCTGCTCGCGATGGCGGTGGGTCAGTCACTTCAATGCTGACGGGTAGTCAGCTATCGCGAGCAGGCTCACTCCTACAGGTGATCTGTGGTGGATCGGCAATTGGCGGATCACCACAATCCCTGTAGGAGCAAGGCTTGCCCGCGAAGGGGTCGGCACCTCCAACATCAATCTCGGCTGAAGACCGCTTTCGCGGGCAAGCCTCGCTCCTACACTCGACCGAGGTGGGATGGAATGCCGGGCAATAAAAAACCCCGCGGGCTTAACGCCAGCGGGGTTTTTGTGTACGGGTGGGGCTGGCTTACATCATGCCGCCCATGCCGCCCATACCGCCCATGTCTGGCATGCCGCCGCCAGCAGAGCCTTCTTCCTTGATCTCGGCGATCATGGCTTCGGTCGTGATCATCAGGCTGGCGATGGAAGCCGCTGCCTGCAGAGCCGAACGAGTCACTTTGGCCGGGTCGAGGATACCCATTTCGATCATGTCGCCGTATTCGCCGGTAGCAGCGTTGTAACCGTAGTTACCCGAACCCTGCTTGACCTTGTCGACTACTACGCTTGGCTCGTCGCCGGAGTTGGCAACGATCTGGCGCAGTGGCGCTTCAACAGCGCGACGCAGCAACTGGATACCCACGTCCTGATCGGCGTTGTCGCCTTTCAGTTCGGAGATAGCCTGCAGAGCGCGAACCAGTGCCACGCCGCCGCCAGGTACCACGCCTTCTTCAACGGCTGCACGGGTTGCGTGCAGGGCGTCTTCAACGCGGGCTTTCTTCTCTTTCATTTCAACTTCGGAACCAGCGCCAACCTTGATCACTGCAACGCCGCCGGACAGCTTGGCCAGACGCTCTTGCAGTTTTTCACGGTCGTAGTCGGACGAAGTGTCAGCCACTTGCTGACGGATCTGCAGAACGCGAGCCTGGATATCAGTCTCAACGCCAGCGCCGTCGATCACGGTGGTGTTTTCTTTGGACAGGATCACGCGCTTGGCATTACCCAGGTGTTCCAGGGTAGTGCTTTCCAGGCTCAGGCCGATCTCTTCGGAGATAACGGTACCGCCAGTCAGAACAGCGATGTCCTGCAGCATTGCCTTGCGACGGTCGCCGAAGCCTGGAGCCTTGACGGCTGCAACCTTGACGATGCCACGCATGTTGTTCACTACCAGAGTCGCCAGGGCTTCGCCTTCAACGTCTTCAGCAACGATCAGCAGTGGACGGCCGGCTTTGGCAACGGCTTCCAGTACTGGCAACATTTCGCGGATGTTGGAGATCTTTTTGTCGACCAGCAGGATCAGCGGACCGTCGAGCTCGGCGGTCATGGTTTCCGGCTTGTTGACGAAGTACGGGGACAGGTAACCACGGTCGAACTGCATGCCTTCAACAACCGACAGTTCGTTTTCCAGGCCCGAGCCTTCTTCAACGGTGATCACGCCTTCTTTACCGACTTTTTCCATGGCTTCGGCAATGATGTCGCCGATGGAGTTGTCGGAGTTGGCCGAGATGGTGCCGACCTGAGCGATGGCCTTGGTGTCAGCGCAAGGCTTGGACAGGGCTTTGAGCTCTTTGACGATAGCGATGGTCGCTTTGTCGATGCCGCGCTTCAGGTCCATCGGGTTCATGCCGGCAGCGACGGCTTTCAGGCCTTCGTTGACGATCGATTGAGCCAGAACGGTAGCGGTAGTGGTGCCGTCGCCGGCGTCATCGTTGGCACGGGAGGCAACGTCTTTGACCAGCTGCGCGCCCATGTTTTCGAAGCGATCTTTCAGCTCGATTTCTTTGGCGACGGACACGCCATCCTTGGTGATGGTCGGAGCGCCGAAGCTCTTCTCGATGATCACGTTACGGCCTTTAGGGCCCAGGGTCGCTTTTACTGCGTCAGCCAGGACGTTGACACCGGCGAGCATTTTCTTGCGGGCGGAATCGCCGAATTTAACTTCTTTAGCAGCCATGATCGATATTCCTTAAATACTTTGTAGTAGCGGGAAAATGAGCGGGGAATCAGCCTTCGATAACAGCGAGAATCTCGTTCTCAGCCATTACCAGCAGGTCTTCGCCGTCAACTTTCACAGTGTTGCTGCCGGAGTACGGACCGAACACAACCTTGTCACCCACTTTAACGGCCAGTGCGCGCACTTCACCGTTGTCCAGCACGCGGCCGGTGCCGACAGCGAGGATCTCGCCGCTGTTGGCTTTTTCAGCAGCCGAACCTGGCAGGACGATACCGCCAGCGGTTTTCTTTTCTTCTTCGCTGCGACGGATGACGACGCGGTCATGCAGAGGACGAAGCTTCATTGTCGATCTCTCCTAATTGTGGTTTTCATCGGCCGGTGTGTTCCCGGCGGGTTTAACAAATCCGGCGGTGCCGGGTGCGGTTCGTCAAGCGAACCGCGGAAGTCTGTCTGGCGTGTTCGCCAGAAACCTTGCGGTGACCGTTACATAAGGGCGCATAAGCTTATTACAAGGGCGGACAGACAAAATTTTTGTGTTTTTGCGGCGCAAATGAACACGGCACCCGAGGGTGCCGTGTCGCTGAAACGCTTTACTTGGGATCGCGATGTTCGAACTCGCCTTCAATCACATCCGGCTCGCGAGTCAATGGCTGCCGCGGAGCGGGACCGCCGCGCGGCTGCAGGTCGTCGGCGAACGCGCGTTGGCGGATCGCCGCCTCTTCGGCGCGCTGGCGCATCTTGTTTGCCAGCAGTCGACGCGAGATCGGCAGCAGCATGATCAGACCCAGCACGTCAGTGACGAAACCCGGCAGGATCAACAGGCCGCCGGCCAATGCCAGCATCAGGCCTTCGAGCATGGTCTGCGCCGGCAGTTCACCGCGGTTCAGGCTTTCCCGGGCTCGCAATGCAGTCGCCAGACCGGCGATGCGCAGCACGAACACGCCGAGCATCGAGCCGAGAATCACTAGCAGCAGCGCCGGGAAAAACCCGATCGCGCCGCTGACCTTGACGAATACGAACAGCTCCAACACCGGAAACAGTACAAAGAGCAATAAAAAAGGGCGCATCTAATGGTTCCTCAACGCAAGAATGCCTTGCCAGTCTTCCCTAGATGACGTCGCCGTTTCGTGAATTCAAGCGTCGGCCTCTGCATTTTTCGGCCAATGTTCGGCGTGAGCCAGGAAAACCAAGGCTTCGCGCACTTGTGTCGGCGTATTACATGGCGCTTGAAACGGCAGCCAGTAGAGCCCTTGGCCGATGCGCAGGTGCATGCCTTCGGTATCGATGCCGGCCAGTTGCGCCGGGCTGGTCGTCGGCAGACCGGCCAGTTCGACGTAGTGCGCGATAGCCTTGGCATGGTCAGCGTTCATGTGCTCGACCATGCTCACTTCAGCCTTGCCGGCGAACGGGTTGGCGAGGGTCAATTGATCGACCCAATGGATCGCGCCGAAACCGCCGATGTAGCGATGACGCACCGGCTCAAGTACCCAGAAATCGAAATCGTGAGCCTTGTGGTAACTCTGCGATTCGGGGAAATAGCGGTAATAACGCCCGGCCGCCGCTTCGATGGCCGCCTCGTCTTCAAGCTTCTGCGCTTGGGCGAGGTAGGTCAGGCGCCCGACCGCTTGCGCATCTTCTGCCCCGCGTTCACCGACGAACAGTGAGCACTTCGGGTCTTTTTGCAGGTTGTGCGTGTGCTGGGCGATGCGGCTGATCAAGATCAGCGGCCGGCCCTGCTCGTCGAGGCAGTAGGGAACCACCGAGCCGAACGGGAAACCGGGCATGGCTTTGGAGTGCGTCGACAACACGCCCCGGTATTCCTTGAGAAGCAATTCTCGTGCATTCTTGGCCGCTTCAACGCTCAATTTATGACTCCTTATATAGAATCCGTCGAAAAAACGGACAGGCGCCTGGGAATAAGTTTCCAGTCGCGCTCGGGGCAGTTCTCATGTGCAGCCGGCCACTTCAGGCGCAGATCGAGAGGCCCTCTTCAAGGACAACCACTCAGACCTGCTATTGGGGCATGCGAATGCAACTCACTGACAAAGTAATCATTATCACTGGCGGTTGCCAGGGTTTAGGCCGTTCGATGGCCGAGTATTTCGCCGGCAAAGGCGCCAAATTGGCGCTGGTCGATCTGAACCAGGAGAAGCTCGACGACACGGTTGCCGCGTGCAAAGCCAAGGGTGTCGAGGCTCGCGCCTATTTGTGCAACGTCGCCAATGAAGAACAGGTAACGCACATGGTGGCGCAAGTGGCCGAAGATTTCGGCGCGATTCACGGCTTGATCAACAATGCCGGGATCTTGCGCGACGGCTTGCTGCTGAAGGTCAAGGACGGCGAGATGACCAAGATGAGCCTGGCGCAATGGCAGGCGGTTATCGACGTCAACCTGACCGGCGTGTTCCTGTGCACCCGTGAGGTCGCCGCGAAGATGGTCGAGCTGAAAAACAGCGGCGCGATCATCAATATTTCGTCGATCTCGCGTGCCGGCAACGTTGGCCAGACCAACTATTCCGCAGCCAAGGCTGGCGTCGCCGCAGCGACCGTGACCTGGGCCAAGGAACTGGCGCGCTACGGGATTCGCGTCGCCGGCATTGCGCCAGGCTTTATCGAAACCGAGATGACCCTGGGCATGAAGCCGGAAGCGCTGGAGAAGATGACGTCCGGGATTCCGCTGAAGCGCATGGGCAAACCGGATGAGATTGCCCATTCGGCGGCGTATATCTTCGAGAACGACTACTACACCGGACGGATTCTGGAGATGGACGGCGGCTTGCGCATCTAAGTCCGACACAAAACAACTGTGGGAGCGAGCTTGCTCGCGATGAGGCCATAACATTCACCATTGATGGTGACTGTTACACCGCTATCGCGAGCAAGCTCGCTCCCACAGGAGATCGCATTTATTCAGCGGATCAATCGTCGCTGATGGTGATGTTCGGCATTGCCGGGCTTGCCGCTTCCTGCAACACGATCCGTGCACCGACATGGCGCGCCAGTTCCTGGTAAACCAGGGCAATCGGGCCGTCCGGCTCGGCAACTACCGTTGGTTTGCCACTGTCGGCCTGCTCGCGGATATCCATCGCCAGCGGCAGTGACGCCAGCAGTTCGACGCCATACTGATTGGCCAACTTGACCCCGCCACCTTCACCGAACAGATGCTCGGCATGCCCGCAGTTGGAGCAGATGTGCACGGCCATGTTTTCCACCACGCCGAGCACCGGAATGTTGACCTTGCGGAACATTTCCACGCCTTTGCGCGCGTCCAGCAGGGCCAGATCCTGCGGCGTGGTGACGATCACCGCGCCGGCCACCGGGACTTTCTGCGCCAGGGTCAGCTGAATGTCGCCGGTGCCTGGCGGCATGTCGATGACCAGGTAATCGAGGTCGCCCCACGCGGTTTGCGTGACCAGTTGCAACAAGGCGCCGGAGACCATCGGGCCGCGCCAGACCATCGGCGTGTTGTCATCGGTGAGGAACGCCATCGACATCACTTCAACGCCGTGAGAAACGATAGGCACGAACCATTTCTGATCCTTGACCTGCGGCCGCGTGCCTTCGGCGATGCCGAACATGATGCCTTGGCTCGGGCCGTAGATGTCGGCGTCGAGAATCCCGACTTTGGCGCCTTCGCGGGCCAGCGCCAGCGCAAGGTTGGCGGCGGTGGTCGACTTGCCGACGCCGCCCTTGCCCGAAGCCACGGCGACCACGTTCTTGACGTTGGCCAGGCCTGGAATCTGTGCCTGAGCCTTGTGCGCGGCGATCACGCTGGTGATCTCGACGCGTGCGGCAGTCACGCCGTCGAGGCCTTGAATGGCCATTTCCAGCATCTGCGCCCAGCCGCTTTTGAACAGGCCGGCGGCATAACCGAGTTCGAGCTGGACGCTGACGCGATCGCCCTGAATCTCGATACTGCGCACGCACCCGGCGCTGACCGGATCCTGGTTCAGATAAGGGTCGGTGTATTGGCGAAGGACGGCTTCCACCGCTGCGCGATTGACGGCGCTCATGGGCAACTCCGATAGCAAGACTGGAAAATCAGGCGGGTATCGTACGCCGGACACGGATGTGTGGCGAACAGATTACTCTGGCTGGAGAGCGTCCTGTGGCGAGGGGGCTTGCCCCCGTTGGGTGGCGGAGCCGCCCCAGCAATCTGCCAGACAGACCGAGTCGTCTGGATTCACGACTGCTGCGCAGCCGAACGGGGCAAGCCCCCTCGCCACAAAAGCATGTTTGTCACAACGAGCCCTTAGGTGGCGGGGGTGAAAATTATTGCCCGGCGCTTTATAGTGGCCGACCTCCGTTTCATCAAGTAGCCGAGCCCCATGTCCGAGCCACGCAAGATCCTCGTCACCAGCGCCCTGCCCTATGCCAATGGTTCGATCCATCTTGGCCACATGCTGGAATATATCCAGACCGACATGTGGGTGCGCTTCCAGAAGCACCGCGGCAATCAATGCATTTATGTCTGCGCCGACGACGCCCACGGTTCGGCCATCATGCTGCGCGCGGAAAAGGAAGGCATCACCCCGGAACAACTGATCGCCAACGTCCAGGCTGAACACAGCGCCGACTTCGCCGAGTTCCTGGTCGACTTCGACAATTTCCACTCCACTCACTCCGATGAAAACCGTGAGCTGTCGAGTCAGATCTACCTGAAACTGCGCGACGCCGGGCACATCGCCCAGCGCTCGATCACGCAATATTTCGACCCGGAAAAGAAAATGTTCCTGGCCGACCGCTTCATCAAGGGCACCTGCCCGAAATGCGGCACCGAAGACCAGTACGGCGACAACTGCGAAAAATGCGGCGCGACCTACGCGCCGACCGATCTGAAGGATCCGAAGTCGGCAATCTCTGGCGCCACCCCGGTGCTCAAGGATTCCCAGCACTTCTTCTTCAAATTGCCGGACTTCCAGGAAATGCTTCAGGCCTGGACCCGCAGCGGCACCCTGCAAGACGCCGTGGCCAACAAGATCGCCGAATGGCTGGACGCCGGCCTGCAACAGTGGGACATCTCCCGCGATGCGCCGTACTTCGGTTTCGAGATTCCGGGCGAACCGGGCAAATATTTCTACGTGTGGCTGGACGCGCCGATCGGCTACATGGCCAGCTTCAAGAACCTCTGCGCACGTCGTCCGGACCTGGATTTCGATGCGTTCTGGGCCAAGGATTCCACCGCCGAGCTGTACCACTTCATCGGCAAGGACATCGTCAATTTCCACGCTTTGTTCTGGCCAGCGATGCTCGAAGGTGCGGGTTTGCGCAAACCGACCGGCATCAACGTCCACGGCTACCTGACCGTCAACGGCCAGAAGATGTCCAAGTCTCGCGGCACCTTCGTCAAGGCGCGCACTTACCTGGATCACCTGTCGCCGGAATACCTGCGTTACTACTACGCGGCGAAACTGGGCCGTGGCGTCGATGACCTCGACCTGAACCTCGAAGACTTCGTGCAGAAGGTCAACTCCGACCTGGTCGGCAAAGTTGTCAACATCGCCAGCCGTTGCGCCGGTTTCATCCAGAAGGGCAACGCCGGGATACTGGTCGAAGGCAACGCCGCGCCGGAACTGACCGACGCCTTCCTCGCCGCCGCGCCGAGCATCGCCGACGCTTATGAAGCGCGCGACTTTGCCCGCGCCATGCGCGAGATCATGGGCCTGGCCGACCGCGCCAACGCCTGGATCGCCGACAAAGCGCCGTGGTCGCTGAACAAGCAGGAAGGCAAGCACGACGAAGTTCAGGCCATTTGCGCTCTGGGCATCAACCTGTTCCGCCAACTGGTGATCTTCCTCAAACCGGTGCTGCCGCTGCTGGCCGCCGACGCCGAGGCGTTCCTCAACGTCGCGCCGCTGACCTGGAACGACCACGCCACGCTGCTGAGCAATCATCAGTTGAACGAGTTCAAACCGTTGATGACCCGCATCGACCCGGTAAAAGTCCAAGCCATGACCGACGCCTCGAAAGAAGACCTGACCGCCAGCGCCACCGATACCGGCGCAACTGCACCGGCCGGCAACGGTGAACTGCTCAAGGAACCGCTGTCGCCGGAAATCGACTTTGATGCCTTCGCCGCCATCGATTTGCGCGTGGCGCTGATCCTCAAGGCTGAAGCCGTGGAAGGTGCCGACAAACTGCTGCGCCTGACCCTCGACATCGGTGACGAGCAACGCAACGTGTTCTCCGGGATCAAGAGCGCTTACCCGGATCCGTCCAAGCTCGATGGTCGCCTGACCATGATGATCGCCAACCTCAAGCCACGGAAAATGAAGTTCGGTATCTCCGAAGGCATGGTGATGGCCGCCGGTCCTGGCGGTGAAGAAATCTACCTGCTGAGCCCTGACAGCGGCGCCAAGCCGGGTCAACGCATCAAGTAAGATTTCGCGCTGAACCGATCCCACAGTCGTGCCCCGTGCGACTGTGGGATTTTCATGTCTGGCCCACCCTCCTTCCTTGCCGGATAATGCCTGACCTTGGCACACAGCCCGTAGTGACCGGCACGATCATGACCGCATTGCTCCTCACGATTATCAGCGCCGCCCTGATCAACAACCTCGTGTTGCAATGGCCGCTGGGCGTCGATCCGCTATTGGCCGCCGAACGACGGCAGGTTCATGCCTTGGGCGTGGCGACGGCGAGCCTGATGTTGATCGTCGGGGTGCTCGGTGATTTGCTCTATCGCGGGTTGCTGGTGCCGCTGGACCTGACGGCGTTGCGGCTGTTTGTGTTTCTGCCGCTGAGCGTTCTGCTGATCGCGCCGCTGCTGAAATTGCTCGCACGGGCGCTGCCTGGACTGTCCTTCGATGGCCTGTGGCCGTTGCTGCTCGGCAATGCCGGCGTGCTCGGGTTGACCTTGCTCAATGCCGAGGACGATAAGGGATTACTGCACGCCACGGCGCTGAGCCTGGGCGCCGGGCTGGGCTTTTGGCTGGTGCTGAGCCTGTTCAGCGATTTGCGCCAACGCACTCTCGACAACGATGTTCCCCTGCCCTTTCGTGGCTTGCCGATCCAGTTGATCGGCGCCGGATTGCTCGCAGTGGCTTTTCTCGGATTCAGTGGACTGATCAAAACATGAGTCTGATTCAACGCATCGACGCCCTCCTGCCGCAGACCCAGTGCGGCAAGTGCGGCCACCCCGGATGCCAGCCCTACGCCGCCGGCATCGTCAGCGGCGAGGCAATCAACAAGTGCCCGCCGGGCGGCGCCGAAACCATCGCCGCGCTCGCTGAATTGCTGCAGGTGCCGGTGCTCGAACTCGACACCAGTCGCGGCGCGGCGCCGGCGCAAATCGCGTATATCCGCGAGGCCGAATGTATCGGTTGCACCAAATGCATTCAGGCCTGCCCGGTCGATGCGATCGTCGGCGCGGCGAAGCTGATGCACACAGTGATTGTCGATGAATGCACCGGTTGCGATTTGTGCGTGGCGCCCTGCCCGGTGGACTGCATTGAAATGCAGCCATTACCGCTGGCCACGGTGCTGCCGATTGTCGGTGGCTTGGCCTTCAGCCTTGAAGAACAACGGGCGCGGGCGCTCAAACGCAACCGCGCACGGCGCCGTTTCGAGCAACGCAACGCACGCCTGCAACGCGAAGAACAGCAGCGCATCGCCGAGCGTCAGGCCCGCGCGCAGCGTGCCGCGCAACCAAGCGCGGCGGCGGTCAATCCGGTGCAAGCCGCGCTGGAACGGGTTCGCGCACAGAAAGCTGCGACGGCTGACGCGGCGCTGAAAAAAGCCAAGATCGATGTAGCGATGAGTCGGGCGCAACTGAACAAATCGCTGAAAGCTTTCGGCCATCCGCCGACCTTCGAACAGCAATCGCAACTGATCGTCCTGCAACAACAGTTTGAAGTTGCCGAACGCGTTTTGGCGCAACTGGAAAGTGTTGCGCCAGCGCTATCGGCACCAGAACCGGCAACGCCGGCAGCCGTTGCGCCGGTGAAAGATGCGGAGCTGAAACGGGCGAAAATCCAATTGGCGATGCGTCGCGCCGAACTGAAAAAAGCCCAGACTCACGAAGCGCCAGCAGAGCAGATTCAAGCTTTGCAGCAGGCGCTGAGCAACGCCGAGCAAGCCTTGCACGCAGCGGAAGCCGTCAGCGAGCAACCGGTGCCTGAACTGACGCGCGTCGAAAAACGCCCGATCAACAATCAGCTTCGCCAACTGAAAACCGAATTGGCCTACGCCCGCGCCGACGTCAGCAAACTCGAGCGGCAAGCCGATACGCCGAGCGAAGTGCTTGAAAAGGCCCGCGCCCGACTAGCGCAAGCCGAACGGCAAGTGGAGGCTCATGTCGCCCCTTGAATCGGTGGATCAACGCCTGCAGCAGGCGATGAAACTGGTATTGCTCGCCGCTGCGCCGGGCCTGCTGGTGATGTTTTGGTTGTACGGCTGGGGCGTTCTGATCAACCTGATGCTGGCCGCGCTGACCGCATTGGCGGTCGAAGCCGCCGTGATCAAACTGCGCCAGCGGTCAATCCAATCGAGCTTGAGCGACGGCAGCGCGCTGGTCACCGCGACACTGCTGACACTGGCGTTGCCGCCCTATTGCCCGTGGTGGCTGACGGTCAGCGCGGCGGCGGCAGCGTTGTTGTTCGGCAAGCATTTGTATGGCGGCGTCGGCAGCAACCCGTTCAACCCGGCGATGCTCGGTGTGGCGTTGGCGCTGGTGTCTTTTCCGCAATCGATGACCCATTGGCCGGCCGCGCATGGCGTGGATTTGGTCACCGGCCTGCAGCAGATTTTCGGTTTCAGCCTCAGCCAGACGCCGGACGCCTGGGTTCAAGCGACGGCGCTGGACGCATTGCGCGTCAATAAAAGCCTGACCATTGATGAACTGTTCGCCAGCCATTCGGCGTTCGGGCGGTTCGGCGGGCGCGGCGTCGAATGGCTCAACCTGGCGTTTCTCGCCGGTGGCGTATTTTTGCTGCAACGCCGCGTGTTCACCTGGCATGCGCCGGTCGGCATGCTCGCCAGCCTGTTCGTCATCAGCCTGCTGTGCTGGAACGGTTCGGGCTCCGACTCGAACGGTTCGCCGCTGTTTCATCTGCTCAGCGGCGCAAGCATGTTGGGTGCGTTCTTCATCGTCACCGAACCGGTGTCCGGCGCCAAAAGCCCCGGCGCGCGGTTGTTGTTCGGGGTCGGCGTCGGGCTGCTGACCTACCTGATTCGGACGTGGGGCGGCTACCCCGATGGCGTCGCGTTTGCCGTGCTGCTGATGAACCTGTGCGTGCCGGCACTCGACCGGTTTGTCGCCGCACGCCAGCAACGAATCGCCTCATGAACCGGGCCACGAGTGTTGCGACGTTGCTGCTGGTGGCCGGGCTGGGGCTCGGCGGGACTTACGCGCTGCAACAGCTGAGCACGGCGCGCATCGCCAGCGAACAACGGCAGATCGATAGCCGCACCCTGCTCGATATGCTGCCGCCCGCCAGCTACGACAATCAGCCGCTGGACCAACCGTTGGCGCTCGACAAAGTGTCGCTGAGCACCAGCACATTGCTGGCGGGCTACCGGGCGACCCATGCCGGTCAAACCAGCGCCGTGTTGCTGCGCAGCCAAACTACGGGCTACACCGCCAGCATCGAGTTGCTGATTGCCATTGATGCCAACGGCAAACTGCTGGGGGTGAAAACCCTCAAGCAATCGGAAACCCCAGGCTTGGGCGGACGAATTGCCGAGTGGCCAAATACCTGGCTGCAGAGCTTCAGCGGCAAGTCGCGCAACGATCCTGTCGATAGCGCTTGGCGGTTAAAAAAGGATCAGGGGCAATTTGATCAGATCGCTGGAGCGACCACGACTTCAAGGGCCGTGATCAATGCGATCCATGACGCGTTGCGCTACTTCGATGAACATCGGCAAACACTGGTCGGGAGCGTTGCCAATGACTAAACCAGGTTTGCAGAACTCGCTGATGCTGCTGCCGCTGATCGGTGCCACCGGTTCGCTGATGAGTGCGATGGGCGTGAGCCTGATGTTGCTGCTGGTGATTGCGCTGTTTGGCGTGGCGATGGCGCCACTGCGCTCGCGCCTCGCGCCATGGGCTTGTCTGCCCGTCGCGGTTTTGCTGGCGGCGACGCTGACCAGTTGCGCGCAAATCGCCGGGCAAGCGTGGTCGCTGCAATGGCAGCAACATTTGGGAATGTACGCCGGGCTGATCGCGCTGCAATGCGTGGTGCTGGAGTACAACGGTTTTTTCCGCAGCCCACGGCGTGACCGAATGCGTCTGTGCGGCGGGTTCGTCGTGCTGATGCTGGTCATGGGTGTGCTGCGCGAACTGATCGGCAACGGCACGTTGGCGGCGCATCTGTCGTGGCTGACCGGCGCGGCAGATTGGCCAGGCCTGGTGCTGAATGCCGACGGCGGTTTGCGCCTGGCCACCCTCGCCCCTGGTGGATTTATCCTGTTGGGATTAATGATCGCCGGGTGGCAAGCCTGGGTCCGCCCAACGCCTTCACAATCGACCGCTTTCGAGGAAACGCATCATCCATGAATGCCGCAAAACGTTACGAAATCTTTCGCAGGCTTCACGAAGACAACCCGGAACCGAAGACCGAGCTGGCCTATTCCTCGGCGTTCGAATTGCTGATCGCGGTGATTCTGTCGGCGCAGTCCACCGATGTCGGCGTCAACAAAGCCACGGCCAAACTGTACCCGGTGGCCAACACCCCGGCGGCGATTTACGCATTGGGCGTTGAGGGTCTGTCGCACTACATCAAGACCATTGGCCTGTTTAACAGCAAGGCGAAAAATGTCATCGAGACTTGCCGCTTGCTGGTCGAGCGCCACGGCGGTGAAGTGCCGCAGACCCGCGAGGAGCTCGAAGCCTTGCCCGGCGTAGGCCGCAAGACTGCCAACGTGGTGCTCAATACAGCATTCCGGCAACTGACCATGGCGGTGGACACGCACATTTTCCGCGTCAGCAACCGCACCGGCATTGCTCCGGGCAAGAACGTGGTCGAAGTGGAAATGAAGCTGATGAAGTTTGTGCCCAAGGAGTTTCTGCTCGATTCACATCACTGGCTGATCCTCCATGGGCGCTACGTGTGCCTGGCGCGCAAGCCTCGCTGCGGCAGTTGCCGGATCGAGGATTTGTGCGAGTACAAGCAAAAGACCTCGGACGATTGAGGCGCTATTAGCTTTATTGATTTATCGATTGAAAAAATCTTTTTTACCCGCCGGGAGAATGTCGATATAAGGAGCGCCAAAGGCACTCTTGGCCTGGAGTAACAAAATGAGTACTGGCAAAGAGCAATTGGAAGTGGAAGAAGACTTCACCCCCGTTGAGGCCGATGACGCTGAACCGGTGGTCGAGGTCGCGAAAACCAACCTGAGCAAGCGCCGCACCATCGACAATCTGCTGGAGGAGCGCCGATTGCAAAAGCAGTTGGCCGATTACGATTTTGATCTATGACACCTGAAAGCCTCCCGAAACGGAGGCTTTTTCTTTGCTGCCATTAAACCAGTCCATTGCGCTGCGCCAGTTCGATCAGGTCCACCAGCGACCGTGCATTAAGTTTCAACAACAAACGTGTCTTGTAAGTGCTGACAGTCTTGTTGCTGAGGAACATGCCATCGGCGATTTCCTTGTTGGTCTTACCCCGAGCCAGTTGTTGCAGCACCATCATTTCCCGGCCTGACAATCGATCAACCATATCCGCTTCGCTGGCATTGCCCAGACTTGCACGGACGGTATGCAACGCTTGATTGGGAAAGTAACTATAACCTGACAATACAGCCTTTATTGCACTCAGCAGTTCCGTCAGATCTTGTTGTTTGCATACATAACCGGCAGCCCCCGACTGCATGCAGCGCATTGAAAAATGCCCCGGCGCCTGCGAGGTCAGCACTAATACTTTCAAAGGCAGTTGCACGGATGTCAGGCGCGCAATGACTTCAAGTCCGTCGAGCTTCGGTATGCCAATATCCAGGATGACAATATCCGGCATATGTTCACGCGCAAGTTGCAATGCATCGACACCGTTATCTGTTTCTGCGACGACTTCGTAGCCATGACGTTCCATTAGCAAACGCACCGCAAGACGAATGACGGGGTGATCATCCACGATCAGCACTTTATTCATGGGCAAGTCCAATTTCGCTGTTCGAATTTTTAGAGCCCGCACAATAACGTAGTCGTTTCGCCCATGGGACGCCGCCCCCCCCAAGCACCTACAGCGAGAGACATTCCCTACAATTAACGCGGATTATTCCTACAAGAAAACCCTGAATGTAATGGGTGAGAAAACGTCGCATCCGAGAGATGACTCGTAAGGTGCAGATTTTTTTTGTATCGGCCTACAACTTCCGAGGTGCCTGACCGACCGTTTGGCTGCTGAATCCGTGCAAATCGAGCGCATGGCGACGTTTAAAAGCAACCAATATTGTCGGATCAAAATTCATTCCACAACATAACGCGTCGACATTTTTTCACTACTGAACAATACACGGGAAACACTGTATAAACTTTTGAAACAACAACAGCCAACAAAATTATCCGAACCAAACTAGAGTTACCCACATAAAATACAACTGACGCATACAACACTTACGCACTTTAATAAAACATTTGCACCCGAACTTAAACTACTACTGCAACCCACGAGAAAACCCAGAACTCATGAGCCATAGATATGAAAAAACTCCACAGGAAAATATCCAACCCGATGACAATTATTGCGATATTCGCAACGCTGTCTGAAGCCTCAGCCGCTGTTTCCTTACCTTTTCTTGGTGATGATGACCGAGAAGTCTACGTATGGTTTTTGATCAGCTTTCCTTTTTACTTGCTGTTTCTTTTCTTTCTGACGCTCAACTTCAACTATCGATCACTGTACGCGCCCTCGGACTTCAATGAGGATCAAAGTTTCCTCAAAGTCCTCGGCGAGGCCGAGCCTGCACAAGACGCAAAACCTGCTCGCATCAGGGGTTCCGTGACAAAACTGAAAAACAGTGTTCGCTCGGCGCCCCGGCAACAATCACCTCCGGGCTTCAGCGCACCCGAGTCGCCCACCCATATCCATCTGCAAACCCGGACGCGAGTGCGACACAGCTTCCATTTGCCGGGCCCACTGAAGAAGTTGCAGATCATCGACACACGCGGAATGAACGCCGCCGCGGATTTCGTCACATTGATAGAGGGCATTCACGGCGCACGCTCTCAGCCAACGAAGGCGATCGTATTTTTGGCGTGCAACAAATCGGAGAAATTACTTGAGCAAGGCATGCAGGTGTACTCGCAACAGCAGCAAAAGGACTTCTGCGCCTTCTGTGTGGTTTACAACCTGAGTTCACTGACGGTGACAGAGCCGGACCAAACGGAGGATGAATGATCGGCAAGAGAAAGGTTTTACGGGAAAGGACACAGGTGCGGACAACGACATGTCAGCGATGAGAAACGAACTGTGGCCCTGTCGACGAAAAGCGACAGGGCCACACGTTCAATCAGCGCAACCAATGTCTCAGAACAGCTTGCGACCCTTGTTCGCAGCGATGCGCATGCGCAAGGCGTTGAGCTTGATGAAGCCCGCCGCGTCGGCCTGGTTGTAAGCACCGCCATCTTCTTCGAAGGTTGCAATGTTGGCGTCGAACAGCGACTCATCGGACTTGCGGCCAGTGACGATCACGTTGCCCTTGTACAGTTTCAGGCGCACAACGCCGTTCACGTGTGCCTGGGACGCATCGATCATCTGTTGCAGCATCAGACGCTCAGGGCTCCACCAGTAACCGGTGTAGATCAGGCTGGCGTATTTAGGCATCAACTCGTCTTTGAGGTGAGCGACTTCGCGGTCCAGGGTGATCGATTCGATCGCACGGTGAGCGCGCAGCATGATGGTGCCGCCAGGGGTTTCGTAGCAGCCACGGGACTTCATGCCCACGTAACGGTTCTCGACGATGTCGAGGCGACCGATACCGTGTTCGCCACCGATTTTGTTCAGCGTCGCCAGCACGGTGGCCGGGGTCATTTCGACGCCGTCCAGTGCAACGATGTCGCCGTTGCGGTAGGTCAGTTCCAGGTACTGCGCTTTATCAGGAGCCTTCTCCGGGGAGACGGTCCATTTCCACATGTCTTCTTCGTGCTCGGTCCAGGTGTCTTCCAGCACGCCGCCTTCATAGGAGATGTGCAGCAGGTTGGCATCCATCGAGTACGGGGATTTTTTCTTGCCGTGACGCTCGATCGGGATGTTGTGCTTTTCAGCATAATCCATGAGCTTTTCACGCGAGAGCAGGTCCCATTCGCGCCACGGGGCGATGACTTTCACGCCAGGCTTGAGCGCGTAGGCGCCCAGTTCGAAACGGACCTGGTCGTTGCCCTTGCCGGTCGCGCCGTGGGAAATGGCGTCGGCGCCGGTTTCGTTGGCGATTTCGATCAAGCGCTTGGCGATCAACGGACGAGCGATGGAAGTACCCAGCAGGTACTCGCCTTCGTAAACGGTGTTGGCGCGGAACATCGGATAGACGAAGTCACGCACGAATTCTTCGCGCAGATCGTCGATGTAGATTTCTTTGACGCCCATGGCCTGAGCCTTGGCGCGGGCCGGTTCGACCTCTTCGCCCTGACCCAGGTCAGCGGTGAAGGTCACTACTTCACAGTTATAAGTATCCTGCAGCCACTTGAGGATCACCGAAGTGTCCAGGCCGCCGGAATACGCCAGAACGACCTTGTTTACGTCCGCCATGCCATCACTCCACGGGGTTTACGGAAAGCCGGGAAGTCTACCGCTCATACGGAATAATTTACAGAGGCGCGACAGCTTATGACGACGAAGCGACAGATTGTTACGCCGGCGCGACGATGACCGCCGAGTCAGGAAGTGGCCGCAGCACTCGCCGCCGAGGCCGATTGCGGCGCCGGTTTGTCGGTCGGCGCGACGCGTTCGAGGCGCACCGCGACCCGGCGATTCTTCGCCCGGTTGGCCGCATTCGAGTTCGGCACCAACGGGTAGCGTTCGCCGTGGAAACGCATGGTGATCTGCGATTCCTGGATGCCATTGGCTTTGAAGAAGTCCATTACCGCCAATGCGCGACGACGTGAAAGTTCACGATTGGTCAGGCGGTTGCCGCTGTTGTCAGAGTGGCCGTCGAGCTCGATGTGATTGACCGTCGGGTCGGCTTTGATGAATTCCAGCATCACCTGCAATTTGGCTTTGGCGTGTGGATCGAGATCCACGCCTTCACCGGGGAAGCCGACTTCGGACTGCTTCACCTGTTCGAAATTCTGTGGCAGCAGCTTGGCCACGCAACTTTGATAGTCATTGAAAGCCTTGTTGAATTTCACCGGCAGCAGACGCACCTCCGACACCCGGCCATCGCCCGAAGCACGACGAATCACCGGGCTGCGGCCGTCCATCAAACCGCTGATCAGGCGCCCGGCCTGCACTTGCGAACTGTTGAACAGGACGTTGCCGCTGCCGATGTTCACCGAACCCAGGTTGATGTCGCCACGTCCCGGCTGCCATGGCGCAGCGGCCGCGAGCAAAGTTGCGGAACCGCCGCCGATCACCGAGTTGTAGGCCTTGAGACGAAAAATCGCCTGCTCGCCAGCACGTCGCACGAACTCGCCCGAACCGAAATCGGTGATCGGCTGGGTCAGGCGGCATTCGAACTTGTCACCTTCGACCGTCCACTCGATGCTCTCCAGACGTGTCTGGAAAGTGAGCGCCATTGCGGGAAGGCTGGCAAACACACTGAGCAAGGCTAAATAACGCTGGCGCACGGGAGGCTCCACTGGCTTCTACAACAAAAAGACCGACAAAGATGTTTACGGCATACCCATTGGATATCGTCAGGTTCCTGCAAAACTTGATAGCGGGTGCCTGCATGAGTCTTTTCCGGTAGCATTCCCCTCAGTTTGACCCGCCTGGAATCCCCTCATGTCCGACCGCCTGACCCTGCTGCGTCCCGACGACTGGCATATTCATCTTCGCGATGGTGCTGTTTTGTCCAATACCGTTGCGGATGTCGCGCGCACCTTTGGTCGCGCCATCATCATGCCTAACCTGGTACCTCCGGTGCGAAACGCCGCTGAAGCCGACGGCTATCGCCAGCGGATTCTCGCTGCACGCCCGGCCGGCAGTCGTTTCGAACCGCTGATGGTGCTGTACCTGACCGACCGCACCCAGCCCGAAGAAATTCGTGAAGCCAAGGCCAGCGGTTTCGTTCACGCCGCCAAGCTGTACCCGGCCGGCGCCACCACCAACTCGGATTCTGGCGTCACCAGCATCGACAAGATCTTCCCGGCGATCGAGGCCATGGCCGAAGTCGGGATGCCTTTGCTGATTCACGGTGAAGTCACCCGTGGCGATGTCGACGTCTTCGACCGCGAAAAAATCTTCATCGATGAGCACATGCGGCGTGTGGTCGAGCGTTTCCCGACGCTCAAAGTGGTGTTCGAACACATCACCACCCGCGACGCCGTGGAATTCGTCAACGCGGCCCCGGCCAACGTTGGCGCGACCATCACCGCGCATCACCTTCTGTACAACCGCAACCACATGCTGGTGGGCGGGATTCGGCCGCACTTCTACTGCTTGCCGATTCTCAAGCGCAATACTCACCAGGAAGCCCTGCTCGACGCCGCCACCAGCGGCAGCGCGAAGTTCTTCCTCGGCACCGACTCGGCGCCGCATGCGCAACACGCCAAAGAAGCCGCTTGCGGCTGTGCCGGTTGCTACACCGCTTATGCGGCGATTGAGATGTACGCCGAAGCCTTTGAACAACGCAATGCGCTGGACAAGCTCGAAGCCTTCGCCAGTCTCAACGGCCCGCGCTTCTATGGCCTGCCGGTGAACACCGATCGCATTACTCTGGTCCGCGAAGAGTGGACCGCCCCAACCAGCCTGCCATTTGGCGAGCTGACCGTAATCCCGCTGCGCGCCGGTGAAAAACTGCGCTGGCGCCTGCTGGAGGAACACGCGTGAGTGAAGACCATTTCGACGACGAACAGGACGGTCAGGGCGGCGGCGGCGGTCCTCGCCATCCAATGGCAGCGCGCTTTCGTGGTTACCTGCCGGTTGTCGTCGACGTAGAAACCGGTGGTTTCAACTCGGCCACCGACGCATTGCTGGAAATCGCCGCGACCACCATCGCGATGGATGAAAAAGGCTTTGTGTATCCCGACCACACCTACTTCTTCCGTGTCGAGCCGTTTGAAGGCGCGAACGTAGAAGCCGCAGCGCTGGAATTCACCGGGATCAAGCTTGATCACCCGCTGCGCATGGCCGTCAGCGAAGAAACCGCGCTGACCGATATTTTCCGTGGGATCCGCAAGGCGCTGAAAGCCAACGGCTGCAAACGGGCGATTCTGGTCGGCCACAACAGCAGCTTCGACCTGGGCTTCCTCAACGCCGCGGTCGCGCGTCTGGACATGAAACGCAACCCGTTTCACCCGTTCTCCAGTTTCGACACCGCGACCCTTGCAGGCCTGGCTTACGGCCAGACTGTATTGGCCAAGGCCTGCCAGGCTGCCGACATCGACTTTGACGGTCGCGAGGCTCACTCGGCACGCTACGACACCGAGAAGACTGCCGAGCTGTTCTGCGGCATCGTCAATCGCTGGAAACAAATGGGCGGCTGGGAAGACTTCAACGACTGATGCAGTCGCCGGGTTTATCCCGCCCACAAAAAAACCGGCCGCAATGGCCGGTTTTTTTATGCCTGACGCTTGGGCTTACAGCGCCGCAGCGTGCTCGGTCAGGTAAGCCGCAACACCTTCGGTGGAAGCGGTCATGCCTTTGTCGCCCTTTTTCCAGTTGGCTGGGCAGACTTCGCCGTGCTCTTCGTGGAATTGCAGAGCGTCGACCAGACGGACCAGCTCTTCGATGTTACGGCCCAGCGGCAGGTCGTTGATGATCTGCGAGCGGACAACGCCTTTGTCGTCGATCAGGAAGGCGCCACGGAATGCCACGCCGTCAGCGGACTGAACGTCGTAGGCCTTCATGATTTCCTGCTTGATGTCGGCAGCCATGGTGTATTGAACCTGGCCGATACCGCCATTGTTCACCGGGGTGTTGCGCCATGCATTGTGGGTGAAGTGCGAGTCGGTCGAAACGGTGATCACTTCAACGTTGCGTGCCTTGAAGTCAGCAACGCGGTTGTCCAGAGCGATCAGCTCGGACGGGCAAACGAAGGTGAAGTCCAGTGGGTAGAAGAACACCAGGCCGTATTTGCCTTTGATGGCCGAGGACAGGGTGAAGCTGTCGACGATTTCGCCGTTGCCGAGAACGGCCGGTACGGTGAAGTCCGGGGCTTGTTTGCCTACGAGTACGCTCATTGGATATCTCCTGGTCTAATAACGTGAAGCTCGGGTTTCGCGTCAGCCTGCCACCCGCAAGCGACATCCCTGTGACACGAACCTGCTTGGTAAGGACCGCCCATCATACACGGCGTATTTGAGCTGTCTTTAATGGTTTTTTGATGGCACGGCAATTTGCTGCCGAGAGCGCTAATGGCCGATTGCCCGACTAAAACCGTTCGTCAGACACTGGCAGTTGTTGCACAGGGTTTACAGAAACCACTTTGACAATCATTCTCGTTAACATTAAGATCCACCGCAATTGAGTCACAACCAGCGACGGTTCTCACTTATGTATGTCTGCCTCTGCACTGGCGTCACCGACGGTCAAATCCGCGATGCAATCTATGAAGGATGCTGCAGCTACAAGGAAGTCCGTCAGGCTACCGGCGTAGCCAGCCAATGCGGCAAATGCGCCTGCCTGGCCAAAGAAGTGGTTCGCGAAACCCTTACCAAGCTGCAAACGGCCCAGGCTGCGATTCCTTTTCCAGTTGAATTTACAGCCGCATAACTACCCAATTTCTAAGAACCGGACTCATGTCCGGTTTTTTTATGCCTGAAAATCAATCGCTTAGGTTCTAGACGCGGAACACAAACATTCTTATTCCGATTAATTTTCATATAACTTTCAATAACTTAGGTTTGACACTGTTAGTTGTGCGGCTCAAACTCTGGCCCATAGTCAGTTAATACAGGACAGGACCCGATCATGAAAGGCGACATTACAGTCATCCAGCATCTCAACAAGATCCTTGCCAATGAGCTGGTCGCGATCAATCAATACTTTCTGCATGCACGCATGTACGAAGATTGGGGCCTGAACAAGCTGGGCAAGCACGAGTACAAAGAATCCATCGACGAGATGAAGCATGCGGACAAGCTGATCAAGCGCATCCTGTTTCTCGAAGGTCTGCCGAACGTGCAGGACCTGGGCAAGCTGCAGATCGGCGAGCACACCCGCGAAATGCTTGAGTGCGACCTGCGTATCGAACGCACCGGTCACGCGGATTTGAAGGTCGCGATCGCACACTGCGAAACCGTTGGCGACTTCGGTAGCCGTGAACTGCTTGAAGATATTCTTGAAGCCGAAGAAGAACATATCGACTGGCTGGAAACTCAGCTGGGCCTGATCGACAAGATTGGTCTTGAGAACTATCTGCAATCGCAGATGGGCGAAGAGTAATTAGCGTTCGCTAAACTCGAGACACTAAAAAGCCCCGCCCTCTTATGAGGTGCGGGGCTTTTTATTGCCTCGCTTCTGTAGGAGCGAGGCTTGCCCGCGAAGAACGATGACGCGGTGTAACTGATAAACCGCGGCGCCTGCTTCGCGAGCAAGCTTTGCTCCTACAAGAAGCAGATCAGGTCGTTCCCCGTAGAGAACCCGGATCAGGCTTCGGTCTTGGCTGCTGCGGCTTTCTCGGCAGCGGCTTTGATCGTGGTCTGCAGCGAACCGTCAGCGGCCATTTCGGTCATGATGTCGCTACCGCCGACCAGTTCACCACCAACCCACAATTGCGGGAAGGTTGGCCAGTTGGCGTACTTAGGCAGGTTGGCGCGGATTTCCGGGTTCTGCAGGATGTCCACGTAAGCGAACTTTTCGCCACAGGCCATTACAGCCTGCGCGGCTTTCGCGGAGAAGCCACACTGCGGGGCATTCGGCGAGCCTTTCATGTAAAGCAGAATGGTGTTGTTAGCAATCTGCTCTTTAATCGTTTCGATGATATCCATGGAGCACCTCGGCTGAACTTTCCGACTCAGTGGTCGGCACGGTGGCGCATTGTAACGGAAACCCGAGCGCCATGCTCGGACTCCCCGACAGACTCGATCAAGCCGCCGCCACGGTCACCGGCACACCATTCAACGCCGCATTCCCCGACAACTCATCGAGCTGACACTCATCAGTCAGGTCATTGGCGCTCGATCCCGGCTGACTGCTGGCAATCGCCATCTGCACGCCCGGTCGCGCGTGACCCCAACCGTGCGGCAGGCTGACCACGCCTTTCATCATGTCGAGGCTGCCGAGCACTTCGACTTCAATCGCCCCGACCCGCGAGCTGACTCGCACCAGTTGCCCATCACTGAGCCCACGACTGGCCAGGTCCTCAGGGTGCATCAGCAACTGATGACGCGGCTTGCCTTTCACCAATCGATGATAGTTGTGCATCCACGAATTATTGCTGCGCACATGCCGACGGCCAATCATCAGCAACTCATCGGGCGCCGGGGCTTGCAGCGCAGCGAAACGCGCCAGATCGGCAAGGATCGCCGGCGGCGCGGCTTGCACACGCTGATTCGCGGTTCTCAGGCGTGGCGCCAAATTGGCTTTGAGCGCGCCCAGATCAACGCCGTGAGGATGATCGAACAAGGTCGCCAGCGAGAGTTTTTGCTCCGCCGCATCGCCATACATGCCCATGCGCAAACCCCGGTCGATCATCTGCGCCGGGGCAATCGTCGGCTTGAGTTCCTTGCCGGTTTTCGCCGCGAAGGCTTTGGCCAGCCCGACAAAAATCTCCCAGTCATGCAGCGCGCCTTGCGGCTTGGCGAGGATCGCTCGATTGAAACGGCTGACATTGCGCACCGCGAACATATTGAAGGTGGTGTCGTAATGATCGTTTTCCAGCGCCGAGGTCGACGGCAGGATCAGATCGGCGTAACGCGTGGTTTCGTTGATGTACAGGTCGATGCTGACCATGAACTCCAGGCCATCCAGCGCCTGCTCGAGTTGGCGGCCGTTGGGCGTCGACAGCACCGGATTGCCCGCCACAGTGACCAGCGCGCGCACCTGCCCTTCACCGCCAGTGAGCATTTCCTCGGCCAGCGCTGACACCGGCAATTCCCCGGCATATTCCGGGCGCCCGGACACGCGGCTCTGCCACAGATTGAAATGCCCACCCGAGGTCGAAGCCACCAGATCCACCGCCGGCTCGGTGCACAGCGCGCCGCCGACCCGGTCAAGATTGCCGGTCACCAGATTGATCAACTGCACGACCCAATGGCACAACGTCCCGAACGCCTGGGTCGAGACGCCCATGCGTCCATAACACACGGCGCTTGGCGCCGCCGCAAAGTCCCGGGCCAATTGGCGAATCTGCTCGGCAGGCACGGCACACAGCGGGCTCATGGCCTCCGCAGTAAAACTCGCGACCGCTTCGCGCATCTGATCCAGACCATCGACCGGCAAATGGCTGTCGCGCGTGAGGTTTTCGGCGAACAAGGTATTCAGTAGCCCGAACAGGAGCGCCGCATCGCCACCGGGGCGCACGAACACGTGCTGATCAGCAATGGCAGCGGTTTCGCTACGGCGCGGATCGACCACCACCACTTTGCCGCCGCGCGCCTGAATCGCCTTCAGACGCTTTTCCACGTCCGGCACGGTCATGATGCTGCCGTTCGACGCCAGCGGATTGCCGCCGAGGATCAGCATGAAATCGGTGTGATCAATGTCCGGAATCGGCAACAGCAAACCGTGGCCGTACATCAGGTGACTGGTGAGGTGATGCGGCAGCTGATCGACCGAGGTCGCAGAAAAACGGTTGCGGGTTTTCAGCAGGCCGAGGAAATAATTGCTGTGAGTCATCAACCCATAGTTGTGCACGCTGGGGTTGCCCTGATAGACCGCCACCGCGTTTTGCCCATGCCGCTCCTGAATCGCCGCCAGCCGTTCGGCGACCAGATTGAAGGCGTCTTCCCAGGCAATCGGCTGCCATTCACTGCCCACGCGCTGCATCGGCTGATGCAGGCGATCGGGGTCATTCTGAATATCCTGCAGCGCCACCGCTTTTGGGCAAATGTGCCCACGGCTGAAGGTGTCCAGCGGATCACCCTTGATCGAGGTGATCTGCACCTGGCCTTCGGCTTCGGTGGTTTCGATGGTCAGGCCGCAAATGGCTTCACACAGGTGGCAGGCACGGTGGTGGAGAGTCTTGGTCATGGCCAGTCTCTGTTTTGTTCTGGGCGGGCAAAGTCGGCCGCGGGAACAAAACTATGGCGCGCGAACCGTCGCTGCGCCAGCGACGTTCGTCTTGTGAATCGCCAGCCATCAGGCCAGCCGATGGCCCGCAAGCGTCAGTTGGTCGGCAGCCGCGGCGGCGCCTGCAACTGGATTTCCTGGATGGTTTCGATCTGCTCGTGGGCGATATGCACCCCGGTCAGTTCGCCGATCAGGCGCCAATGCTCATCGAGCCCGGAGCTGATGGTCGCCATGCGGTCGATCATGCGTCGGCCGGCGGCTTTGGTCACTTCGTCGTCGCTGCGCATCAACTCAAACGACATTGAAGTCATGGAGGCGGTGAGATGGGTCAGAGAGCGGGCCGTGAGGCCAAGTAGTTCCATTAACTGTTGTTCTTTCGATTCCATGCGTAGGCTTCCTGCGTCGCTCGAGCCGTAGTTATAACCCAGCACTTTGCATTAGCAAATGTTTCGACGCCGACAGCGTGGCTGTTCCGACCAAATGAACGCTCACCGAGCTTGGTAAGCGCTTGGCGACTCTCGAAGATCTCGCTTTCTGCGTCCGGGTTATTTGCAATCGAGCTTGGGCACCGTGTACAAATGCGTCATTCCACTGCAAATCCTGAAACATCTGCGCAGGCGGAAAAATAAGCCCCCTATTGGTAAGACGCGACATTTAATTATAAGATCGCGCCTTCCCCTATTTCGTCGCCCCGTGCGGCTTACGCCGCAGGTCTCGCCCGTTGTTCCGTTAAACAAGGCTTTGAGCATCTGCGGTTTGTAGCAAAAAGGTAGTCAATGATGAGCGCAAGGCACTTTCTCTCCCTGATGGATTGCACGCCCGAAGAGCTGGTCAGCGTGATCCGTCGAGGCGTTGAGCTCAAGGACCTGCGTAACCGCGGCGTACTGTTCGAGCCTCTGAAAAACCGCGTGCTCGGGATGATTTTCGAGAAGTCGTCGACGCGCACGCGTATCTCGTTCGAAGCCGGGATGATCCAGCTCGGCGGCCAGGCGATTTTCCTCTCGCCGCGCGACACTCAACTGGGCCGTGGCGAACCGATTGGTGACGCCGCGATTGTCATGTCGAGCATGCTTGATGCGGTGATGATCCGTACTTTTTCCCACAGCACCCTGACCGAATTCGCTGCCAATTCGCGCGTGCCGCTGATCAACGGCCTGTCCGATGACTTGCACCCGTGCCAGTTGCTGGCAGACATGCAGACCTTCCTCGAACATCGGGGCTCGATTCAGGGCAAAAGCGTGGCGTGGATCGGCGACGGCAACAACATGTGCAACAGCTATATAGAAGCGGCGATTCAGTTCGACTTCCAATTGCGCATTGCCTGCCCGGAAGGTTTCGAGCCTAGCGCCGAGTTCATGGCCAAGGCCGGCGATCGCGTGACCATCGTCCGCGATCCTCGGGATGCCGTGCGCGGCGCGCATCTGGTCAGCACCGACGTCTGGACCTCAATGGGTCAGGAAGAAGAAACCGCCAAACGCTTGAAGCTGTTCGCACCGTTCCAGGTCAACCGTGCCCTGCTCGACCTCGCGGCCGAAGATGTGTTGTTCATGCACTGCCTGCCAGCGCACCGGGGCGAAGAGATCAGCCTCGACTTGCTCGACGATCCGCGCTCGGTTGCCTGGGATCAAGCGGAAAACCGTCTGCACGCGCAGAAAGCATTGCTCGAATTTCTGGTCACTCCGGCGTATCACCACGCATGAGCCAGCCATTACTGCTTAACCTGCGCAACCTCGCCTGCGGCTATCAAGACCAGCGCGTGGTGCAGAACCTCAACCTGCACTTGAATGCCGGCGACATCGGTTGCCTGCTGGGTTCTTCGGGTTGCGGCAAAACCACCACGTTGCGTGCCATCGCCGGTTTCGAACCGGTGCACGAAGGTGAAATCCAGTTGGGTGGCGAGACTATTTCCAGCGCCGGTTTCACCCTCGCCCCGGAGAAACGCCGGATCGGCATGGTGTTCCAGGATTACGCGCTGTTCCCGCACTTGAGCGTCGCCGAAAACATCGCGTTCGGCATTCGCAAGCATCCGCAAAAGGATCGCGTCACCGAAGAGTTGCTGGAACTGGTCAACCTGAAAAACCTCGGCAAGCGCTTCCCGCACGAGCTGTCCGGCGGCCAGCAGCAACGTGTCGCCCTCGCCCGCGCACTGGCGCCGGAACCGCAATTACTGCTGCTTGATGAGCCGTTTTCCAATCTCGATGGCGAATTGCGCCGCAAGCTCAGCCATGAAGTGCGCGACATTCTAAAGGCGCGTGGCACCAGTGCGATTCTGGTCACTCACGACCAGGAAGAAGCCTTTGCCGTGAGCGATCATGTCGGGGTGTTCAAGGAAGGTCGGCTTGAGCAGTGGGATACGCCCTACAACCTCTATCACGAACCGCTGACACCTTATGTCGCCAGTTTCATTGGCCAGGGTTATTTCATTCGCGGCCAGTTGAGCAGCCCGGAATCGGTACAGACCGAACTCGGTGAGTTGCGCGGCAACCGTGCCTACACCTGGCCGATTGGCGGCGCGGTGGATGTATTGTTGCGCCCGGACGACATCGTGTATGACCCGGACAGCGCCTTGAAAGCGCGGATCGTCGGCAAGACGTTCCTCGGTGCATCGACGTTGTATCGCTTGCAGTTGCCGACGGGAGCGCAACTGGAATCGATCTTCCCGAGCCACGCGGACCACTTGGTCGGTGCGCAGGTCGGGATTCGTGTGGTCGCCGAGCATCTGGTGTTGTTCCAGGCGTCCGGCAGCACGGCGGCGCAGATTCCAGTGGTCGAATCCGGCGTTCGCCGTTACAGCACCGCCAACTGATCGCACCTCTCAATGTAGGCGCGAGGTTTGCCCACGAGAGCGCCAGTTTTGCCGATAAAAATGTCGGTAATACTGACGCCTTCGCGGGCAAGCCTCGCTCCTACATCAGCATTCGTCAGGGACGGCCGATGTCGGCGAACTTCGCTTGCGTATGTTCGGCCAACACCGCCGGCGCCAATTCGACCTCCAGCCCTCGGCGCCCGGCGCTGACAAAAATACTCGCGAACGGCTGCGCCGAACTGTCGATAAAGGTGCGCAGACGCTTCTTCTGGCCCAACGGGCTGATCCCGCCCAGCAGATAACCTGTCGCGCGTTGCGCCGCTGCGGGGTCAGCCATTTCGACTTTCTTCACCCCGGCCGCCTGCGCCAAGTGCTTTAAATCCAGACTTCCGACCACCGGCACCACCGCCACCAGCAATTCGCCTTTCTCGCTGGCCGCCAGCAGCGTCTTGAACACCTGCGCCGGGGCCAACGCCAGTTTCTCCGCGGCCTCCAGCCCATACGACGCAGCTTTCGGATCATGTTCGTAACTGTGCACGCGATGTTCGGCTCGAACTTTTTTCAACAAATCCAATGCGGGTGTCATGACGCCTCCAGTCGCGACGGCAGAAGAAAAACACTGCGCCGGATTCTAGGTCATCGCCGCGCAAAACGCTCTATTGCGGCGCTATTTCAAAGGCTTGGCACCAGCCTGCGCGAAGGGTTCGCGAGCAATTCGCCGCGCCATCAAGACGATCATTCACACCACTAATAGTTTAATTGTGACTGACGGTTCACTTTCGACCTTTGACAGCGGCGTTTCTTGTCTATATTTTTTCGAATGCGAATACTGTACGAATGAGCACAAAGCAGCACCCGGCAGTAAATCAGAAAGAGGATGGGGATCCTGTTCTGGTGAAAATCGCGCTTTGCCCACGATGACAAAGCGCCAGACAACAACAAAAAAGAGGTTTTCGATGACAACTGCTTTAAAACAACCGCCACTCTCCAGCCAATGCATGGCCGAATTCCTCGGCACCGCCCTGTTGATCTTTTTCGGCACCGGTTGCGTTGCTGCGCTCAAGGTCGCGGGTGCCAGCTTCGGTTTGTGGGAAATCAGCATTATCTGGGGCGTCGGCGTCAGCATGGCGATCTACCTCACCGCCGGGATTTCCGGGGCGCATCTCAATCCAGCCGTCAGCATCGCCCTGAGCATTTTCACCGATTTCGAAAAGCGCAAACTGCCCTTCTACATCCTCGCCCAAGTAGCTGGCGCGTTTTGCGGTGCCCTGTTGGTTTACACCCTCTACAGCAATCTGTTCTTCGATTACGAACAAACTCACCAAATGGTTCGCGGCACTCAGGCCAGCCTTGAATTGGCCTCGGTGTTCTCCACATTCCCGCACCCTGCGCTGTCTACAGCCCAGGCGTTTCTGGTTGAAGTGGTCATCACCGCGATCCTCATGGGCGTAATCATGTCCCTGACTGACGACAACAATGGCTTGCCGAAAGGCCCGCTGGCGCCACTGTTGATCGGCCTGTTGATTGCGGTGATTGGCAGCTCGATGGGCCCGCTGACCGGTTTTGCGATGAACCCGGCGCGTGATTTCGGACCCAAGCTGATGACTTTCTTTACCGGTTGGGGTGAAATTTCCCTCACCGGCGGGCGCGATATCCCGTATTTCCTGATTCCGATCTTTGCACCGATTGTCGGTGCCTGCCTCGGGGCTGCTGCTTATCGCGGGCTGATTGCCCGTCATTTGCCGAGCGCCGAACCTGCTACAAAGGACGCAGCACCGGCCATTGACGGCAAACCAAGAACTTCTTGATACCGTTGGCGCGTGATCCTGCCCATTTGATCGCGCGCCTGACCTCACTTCTTTTTCGTCCAAGGCAATCGACATGACCGATATTCAGAATAAGAACTACATCATTGCCCTTGATCAGGGTACGACCAGCTCCCGCGCGATCATTTTCGATCGCGACGCGAACGTGGTCTGCACCGCGCAGCGCGAATTCGTTCAGCATTACCCGCAAGCCGGTTGGGTCGAACATGACCCGATGGAAATCTTCGCGACGCAAAGCGCCGTGATGGTCGAGGCCCTGGCGCAAGCCGGCCTGCATCACGATCAGGTCGCCGCCATCGGCATCACCAACCAGCGTGAAACCACCGTGGTCTGGGACAAGACCACCGGCCGCCCGATCTACAACGCGATCGTCTGGCAGTGCCGCCGCAGCACCGAGATCTGCCAGCAGCTCAAGCGCGATGGCCACGAGCAATACATCAGCGAAACCACCGGCCTGGTCACCGACCCGTACTTCTCCGGCACCAAACTCAAGTGGATCCTCGACAACGTCGAAGGCAGCCGCGAGCGTGCGCGCAACGGCGAACTGCTGTTCGGCACCATCGACAGCTGGCTGATCTGGAAATTTACCGGCGGCAAAGTCCACGTCACCGACTACACCAACGCCTCGCGCACCATGCTCTTCAACATCCACTCGCTGGAGTGGGACGCGAAGATGCTGGAGATCCTCGACATCCCGCGCGAGATGCTCCCGGAAGTTAAGTCTTCCTCGGAAATCTACGGCCACACCAAAAGCGGGATCGCCATTGGCGGCATCGCTGGCGACCAACAGGCGGCCCTGTTCGGCCAGATGTGCGTCGAGCCCGGCCAGGCGAAAAACACCTACGGCACCGGTTGCTTCCTGCTGATGAACACCGGCGACAAAGCGGTGAAATCCCAGCACGGCATGCTCACCACCATTGCTTGCGGGCCGAAAGGCGAAGTGGCTTACGCACTGGAAGGCGCAGTGTTCAACGGCGGTTCGACCGTGCAGTGGCTGCGTGACGAACTGAAAATCATCAACGACGCGCACGACACTGAATACTTCGCCAGCAAGGTCAAGGACAGCAACGGCGTGTACCTGGTGCCGGCGTTTACCGGTCTCGGCGCGCCGTACTGGGACCCGTATGCCCGTGGCGCGTTGTTCGGTCTGACCCGCGGCGTGCGCGTTGATCACATCATCCGCGCCGCGCTGGAATCGATCGCTTACCAGACCCGCGACGTCCTCGACGCCATGCAGCAGGACTCCGGCGAACGCCTGAAATCCCTGCGCGTGGACGGCGGCGCAGTGGCCAACAACTTCTTGATGCAGTTCCAGGCCGACATCCTCGGCACTCAGGTCGAGCGTCCGCAAATGCGCGAAACCACCGCACTCGGCGCCGCTTACCTGGCCGGCCTGGCATGCGGCTTCTGGGGCAGCCTCGACGAATTGCGTGGCAAGGCTGTGATCGAGCGCGAATTCGAACCGGCACTGGACGAAAGCGCCAAGGAAAAACTCTACGCCGGCTGGAAGAAAGCGGTCAGCCGCACACGTGATTGGGAACCGCACGAAGGCGCTGAATAAGCCAAGCTGAGGACTCGTATCGGTATGTAACTGGCAGGGAGTGGATTCGTGCGGCATCATGGGCAAATTTTGCACGGCAGCCCAAAGGAAGCCCCATGAATCTGCCTCCCCGTCAGCAACAAATCCTCGAGCTGGTCCGCGAACGCGGCTATGTGAGCATCGAGGAAATGGCCACGCTGTTCGTCGTTACACCGCAAACCATTCGCCGCGACATCAATCAACTCGCGGAAGCCAATTTGCTGCGTCGCTACCACGGCGGCGCTGCCTACGATTCCAGTGTCGAAAACACCGCTTACGCCATGCGCGCCGACCAGATGCGCGATGAAAAGCAGCGTATCGGTGAAGCCATTGCCGCACAGATTCCCGACCACGCCTCGCTGTTCATCAATATCGGCACCACCACCGAATCGATTGCCCGGGCGCTGCTCAATCACAATCACCTGAAGATCATCACCAACAACCTGCACGTGGCTTCCATGCTCAGCGCCAAGGACGACTTCGATGTCCTGCTGACCGGCGGCAATGTGCGGCGCGACGGCGGCGTGGTCGGTCAGGCGAGTGTCGATTTCATCAACCAGTTCAAGGTGGATTTCGCCCTGGTCGGCATCAGCGGGATCGATGAAGACGGCAGTTTGCTCGACTTCGATTATCAGGAGGTGCGCGTTTCGCAGGCGATCATCGCCAACGCACGCCAGGTGATTCTGGCGGCGGACTCAAGCAAATTCGGGCGCAACGCCATGATTCGCCTCGGGCCAATCAGCTTGATCGATTGTCTGGTGACAGATCAGCAGCCGGTTCCGGCGCTGGCGCAGTTGTTGAGTCAGCACAAGATTCGGCTCGAGGTCGTTTAATCCCCTTCATAACTTCGTCGTTCCTACCGACGCTATCGCGAGCAAGCTCGCTCCCACAGGGTTCACCGCAATCCTTGTGGGAGCGAGCTTGCTCGCGATAGCGGTCGCCGATGCAACACACCCTCAGCCCTACCGCACATCCGAATGTTCGTAAATTTTCCTTTCTCAGCCCTTCGATCAGTATTTTCAATCGAAGTCGACTGGCTGTGCGCGGCTTTATGGGCTACCATTTTCGCAAATGAACATTAATGTTCGAATTCCAATATCGAAAATCATAAAAGCCCGAGGCCAGCCGATGCCCACTTCTACCTTGCCTACGCCCCCTCTCGCCGAGGTCTACGATATCGCCGTCATCGGTGGTGGGATCAATGGCGTGGGGATCGCAGCGGATGCCGCCGGTCGCGGTCTTTCGGTGTTCCTTTGTGAAAAAGACGACTTGGCCAGCCACACCTCGTCGGCCAGCAGCAAGCTGATCCACGGTGGCCTGCGCTACCTCGAACATTACGAATTCCGTCTGGTGCGTGAAGCCCTCGCCGAGCGCGAAGTGCTGTTGGCCAAAGCCCCGCACATCGTCAAGCAGATGCGCTTCGTGCTGCCGCATCGGCCGCACCTGCGTCCAGCGTGGATGATCCGTGCAGGTCTGTTCCTGTATGACAACCTTGGCAAACGGGAAAAACTCGAAGGCTCGAAAAGCCTGAAGTTCGGCCCGGACAGCCCGCTCAAAAGCGAAATCACCAAAGGCTTCGAATACTCCGATTGCTGGGTCGACGACGCCCGCCTCGTAGTATTGAACGCCATGGCCGCCCGCGAAAAAGGCGCGCACGTTCACACCCAGACCCGTTGCGTCAGCGCCCGACGCACCAAAGGCCTGTGGCACCTGCACCTGGAACGCGCCGACGGCAGCCTGTTTTCGATTCGCGCCAAAGCGCTGGTCAACGCCGCCGGTCCGTGGGTTGCCAAGTTCATTCGTGACGACCTGAAAATGGAATCGCCGTACGGCATCCGCTTGATTCAGGGCAGCCACTTGATCGTGCCGAAACTGTACGAAGGCGAACACGCGCACATTCTGCAAAACGAAGATCAGCGCATCGTCTTCACCATTCCGTACCTGAACCACTTCACCCTGATCGGCACCACCGACCGCGAGTACACCGGTGACCCGGCTGCCGTGGCGATCACCGAGGGTGAAACCGATTACCTGTTGAAAGTGGTCAACGCGCACTTCAAGAAGCAAGTCAGCCGCGACGACATTCTGCACAGCTATTCCGGCGTGCGTCCGCTGTGCAATGACGAGTCCGATAACCCTTCGGCCGTGACCCGCGACTACACGCTGGCGTTGTCCGGCACTGGCGAAGACGCGCCGCTGCTGTCGGTGTTCGGCGGCAAGCTGACCACCTACCGCAAACTGGCGGAATCGGCGATGGCGCAACTGGCGCCGTACTTCTCGCACATCAAACCGAGCTGGACCGCCAAAGCGACCCTGCCCGGCGGCGAAGACATGACCACCCCGCAAGCGCTGGCCGCGAAAATCCGCGACCAGTTCGACTGGGTGCCGACCGAAATCGCGCGCCGCTGGGCCACCACTTACGGCAGCCGCACCTGGCGCATGCTCGAAGGCGTGCAGAGCCTGAATGACTTGGGCGAGCACATCGGCGGCGGTCTCTACACCCGCGAAGTCGATTACCTGTGCAGCGAAGAATGGGCCACCACCGCCCACGACATCCTCTGGCGTCGCAGCAAACTCGGCTTGTTCACCACCCCGGATGAGCAGCAGAAACTGGCTGATTACCTGAGCAAGGTCGAACAGAACCGCAGCAAGATCGAAGCGGCCTGATCGGGTAGCCGGTTAAAGGAAAGCCCCTGAATCGTGAGGTTCGGGGGCTTTCTGCATTCCGCGGATCACCATCGCCCCTGTGGGAGCAAGGCTTGCCCGCGATGGCGTCTTCACAGAAATAGTTGTTTTGACTGATACACCGCCATCGCGGGCAAGCCTTGCTCCTACAGATACTCGTGGCATTCGGTTTTCCGAACGCGACTTGGCGGTCAATTCGGATTACCGGATAACCTTGTAACAAATTCTCCGTCACGAAAACTTAATAGCCTTATAAATCAACAAGTTGATCTGCGGTGACTGGTCTGGCACGAGTCATGCTCTACACTCTTGGACGAACGTATTGTCGAGCGACCTTTCAGGCGCCGCCCTGCGATCGAAGCACAAAAGGGCCGACGAACTGGCTCCATAAAAAAAACAATGTCGAGGAAAATTTGATGCGCATCGTTCCCCATATCCTGGGCGCAGCCATTGCTGCCGCTCTGATTAGCACGCCAGTTTTCGCTGCCGAGCTCACCGGCACACTGAAGAAGATCAAAGAGTCCGGCGTCATCACCCTCGGGCATCGCGACGCTTCCATTCCGTTTTCCTATATCGCGGATGCTTCCGGCAAGCCGGTTGGCTACTCCCACGATATCCAGCTGAAAATCGTCGAAGCCATCAAGAAAGACCTCGACCTGCCAAACCTTCAGGTCAAATACAACCTGGTCACCTCGCAAACCCGTATTCCGCTGGTGCAAAACGGTACCGTGGACGTCGAATGCGGCTCCACCACCAACAACGTCGAGCGTCAGCAGCAAGTTGACTTCTCCGTCGGCATCTTCGAAATCGGCACCCGTCTGCTGTCCAAGAAAGACTCGAAGTACAAGAACTTCGATGATCTGAAAGGCAAGAACGTCGTGACCACCGCTGGCACCACGTCCGAGCGCATCCTCAAGTCGATGAACGCCGACAAGCAGATGGGCATGAACGTTATCTCCGCCAAAGACCATGGCGAGTCCTTCCAGATGCTGGAATCGGGCCGCGCTGTGGCATTCATGATGGACGACGCCCTTCTGGCCGGTGAAGCCGCCAAAGCCAAGAAGGCCACCGACTGGGAAGTGACCGGTGATCCGCAGTCCTACGAGATCTACGGCTGCATGGTGCGCAAGGGTGATGCACCGTTCAAGAAGGCTGTAGACGACGCCATCGTGGCGACCTACAAGTCGGGCGAGATCAACAAGATCTACGACAAATGGTTCATGGCGCCAATCCCGCCTAAAGGCTTGAACCTGAACTTCCCGATGAGCGACGAGCTCAAGGCCCTGATCGCCAATCCGACCGATAAAGCGGCTGACGACAAGAAGTCCTGATTTCTGACTAATCTTATCTCCTGAGAGGGCCGCGACCCTTTCAGGAGGTAGTCACTCCCTGCTGGCATATTCTGGAAACACTCGAACCGGTGGTTGTCGAGCCGATCGCGTGTGCCTGATCTTCACGATCAGGCGGGAACGGAGCTTCCCCAGGCGGGCATTTGCATACTGATCGATCCGAGGGGAGACCCTGATGAATTACACATGGGACTGGGGCGTGTTCTTCAAGTCCACCGGCGTGGGCAGCGAGACCTATCTCGACTGGTTCATTTCCGGCCTGGGCTGGACCATCGCCATCGCCGTCGTAGCCTGGATTATCGCGCTGACGCTGGGCTCGATCCTGGGCGTCATGCGTACCGTGCCAAACCGCGTCGTTGCCGGCATTGCGACCTGCTACGTCGAACTCTTTCGTAACGTGCCGCTGCTGGTTCAGCTGTTCATCTGGTACTTCCTGGTGCCGGACCTGCTGCCGCAAGACTTGCAGGACTGGTACAAACAAGACCTCAACCCGACTACCTCGGCTTACCTGAGCGTTGTCGTGTGCCTGGGCTTGTTCACCGCCGCTCGCGTTTGCGAACAAGTGCGCACTGGCATCCAGGCACTGCCGCGCGGCCAGGAATCCGCCGCTCGCGCGATGGGTTTCAAGCTGCCGCAGATCTACTGGAACGTGCTGCTGCCCCAGGCTTACCGCATCATTATTCCGCCGCTTACCTCGGAATTTCTCAACGTGTTCAAGAACTCGTCGGTAGCCTCGCTGATCGGCCTGATGGAGCTGCTCGCGCAGACCAAACAGACCGCCGAGTTCTCCGCCAACCTGTTCGAAGCTTTCACTCTGGCCACGCTGATCTACTTCACCTTGAACATGAGCCTGATGCTGCTGATGCGTCTGGTCGAGAAGAAAGTCGCCGTGCCGGGCCTGATCTCGCTAGGGGGTAAATGATGGAATTCGACTTCTCGGGCATCATCCCTTCCCTGCCGGGTCTGTGGAATGGCATGGTCATGACCCTGCAACTGATGGCGCTGGGCGTCGTCGGCGGGATCATCCTCGGCACGATTCTGGCGTTGATGCGCTTGTCGCATAACAAGCTGCTGTCGAACCTGGCCGGCGCGTACGTCAACTATTTCCGCTCGATTCCGTTGCTGCTGGTCATCACCTGGTTCTACCTGGCGGTGCCGTTCGTGCTGCGCTGGATCACCGGTGAAGACACGCCGATTGGCGCATTCGCTTCCTGCATCGTTGCATTCATGATGTTCGAAGCCGCGTACTTCTGCGAAATCGTCCGGGCTGGGGTGCAATCGATCTCCAAAGGCCAGATGGGCGCCGCCCAGGCTTTGGGCATGACTTACGGCCAGATGATGCGTTTGATCATCCTGCCGCAAGCGTTCCGCAAGATGACCCCGCTGCTGCTGCAACAGAGCATCATCCTGTTTCAGGACACCTCGCTGGTGTACGCAGTCGGTCTGGTGGACTTCCTCAATGCTTCGCGCGCCAGTGGCGACATCATCGGTCGCTCCAATGAGTTCCTGATTTTCGCAGGTCTCACGTACTTCATAATCAGCTTTGCCGCCTCGCTGCTGGTCAAGCGTCTGCAAAAAAGGTTTGCCGTATGATCTCTATCAAGAACATCAACAAGTGGTATGGCGACTTCCAGGTGCTGACTGATTGCAGCACCGAGGTCAAAAAAGGCGAAGTGATCGTGGTGTGCGGGCCGTCCGGCTCGGGCAAATCGACCCTGATCAAATGCGTCAACGCCCTGGAACCGTTCCAGAAAGGCGACGTGGTAGTCGATGGCACGTCCATCGCCGACCCGAAGACCGATTTGCCGAAACTGCGTTCGCGCGTGGGCATGGTGTTCCAGCATTTCGAGCTGTTCCCGCACCTGTCGATCACCGAAAACCTGACCATCGCGCAGATCAAGGTGTTGGGCCGCAGCAAGGAAGAGGCCACCAAGAAAGGCCTGCAATTGCTCGAGCGCGTCGGCTTGTCGGCGCACGCTCACAAGCATCCGGGCCAGCTCTCCGGTGGCCAGCAACAGCGCGTGGCGATTGCCCGTGCGCTGGCGATGGACCCGATCGTCATGCTGTTCGACGAACCGACCTCGGCGCTCGACCCGGAAATGGTCAACGAAGTGCTCGATGTAATGGTGCAACTGGCGCACGAAGGCATGACCATGATGTGCGTAACCCACGAAATGGGCTTCGCCCGTAAAGTGGCCGACCGCGTGATCTTCATGGACCAGGGCAAGATCATCGAAGACTGCCCGAAGGAGGAGTTCTTCGGCGACATCAGCGCCCGCTCCGAACGCGCGCAGCATTTCCTCGAGAAAATTTTGCAGCACTAAGGAAGGCACCGCTCCCCACCTGTGGGAGCGGGCTTGTGTGGCGAGGGGGCTTGCCCCCGTTCGGCTGCGTAGCAGTCGCATCCTCATTGAATGCGATTTGACTTTGAAGAGCCGGGGCCGCTTCGCGACCCAACGGGGGCAAGCCCCCTCGCCACATGCCCGCTCCCACAAGGGACTGCGGCGATTCACAAGCAAGTGTTGTGGTTGACCCAAGGCATCTGTGATGAAATGCGACCCCACTCTCTATCGCGCCGCGCCGCCATCACTCGCCGTGAAACCCCGTCTGATCCGTCACCTGTTCCTGCCGCCACTGGTCATCGCCCTGATGATCGGGTTGGGCTACATCGGCTTCTGGATCAGCGAACACTACGGAATTCGCAGCCTCAGCGAGAATGGCCAGCGTCAGCTCGAACTGCACGCCCGCGCCGTCGAGAGCGAGATCAGCAAATACACCTACCTGCCGAGCCTGCTCGAACTGGAATCCGGCGTTTCCAAATTGCTCGACGAGCCGTCGCCGGAAACCCGGCAAACGGTCAACGAATACCTTGAAGGCCTGAACCGGCGCAGCCGCAGTCGGGCCATCTACGTGATGGACACCACCGGCCGCGTGCTGGCCACCAGCAACTGGCGCGATGTCGACAGTTACCTCGGCGAAGACCTGTCCTTCCGCGCTTATTTCCAGAACGCCGTGCGCGGTCAGCCGGGACGTTTCTACGGCATCGGCAGCACCAACGGCGAACCCGGTTACTACCTGGCCCACGGCCTCGAAGAACACGGCAAGATCATCGGCGTCGCCGTGGTCAAAGTCCGCCTCGAAGCCATGGAAGAACGCTGGCAGCGCGCGCGCCTTGAAGCGTTTGTCAGCGACGAAAACGGCATCATCATTCTCTCCAGCGACCCGGCGCGACGCCTCAAATCGGTGGTACCGCTGAGCGACGAGACCAAGGAAAAACTCGCCCGCAGCCTGCAGTATTACTGGTTCCCGCTCAACGAACTGCAACCGCTGGCCCGCGAAACCCTGGCCGAAGGTGTGGAGAAACTGACCTTCCCGGCCAACAGCGAACTGGCCTCCGACGAACAGGAAATCACTTACCTCGCGCAGACCCGGCCATTGAGCGACACGCCGTGGAATTTCACCCTGCTCACGCCGCTCGCGGATTTGCGCCGTGAAGCGATCAATCAGGGGATTCTGGTGGCGGTGGCGTTTGCTTTGGTGGCGTTTTTGCTGATCGCCTGGAACGAGCGACGCAAGGTGATTGCCACCCGCCTCGCCGCCCGCGAAGCCTTGCAGGAAGCCAACAATCAATTGGAACGTCGGATTACCGAACGCACCACCGACCTGCGCGCCAGCAACGATCGGCTCAAGGGCCAGATCCGCGAACGGCGCCAGGCGGAAGAGACCTTGCGCCGCGCTCAGGATGAACTGGTCCAGGCCGGCAAACTGGCGGCGATCGGGCAGATGTCGACCAGCATTGCCCACGAACTGAACCAGCCACTGGCGGCGCTACGCACCTTGTCCGGCAATACCGTGCGCTTTCTCGAACGCGGGCAACTCGACGTCGCCAGCACCAACTTGAAAACCATCAACGAACTGATCGACCGCATGGGCCGGATCACCGCCAGCCTGCGCTCCTTCGCCCGGCGTGGCGACGACAAGGGTCAGGCCAGCCTCGGCAAAGCGGTCGAGGCCGCGCTGCAATTGCTCGGCAGCCGGATGGAAAGCGCACACCTGCAATTGCACCGCGACTTCAACGACGTGCAAGTGCAGATCGACCAAACCCGGCTCGAGCAAATCCTCGTCAACCTGATCGGCAATGCGCTCGACGCCATGCAATCGCAACCGCTGCCCGCGCTGTGGCTGGAGGGCGAAGAGCACGACGGCAAATATCGCCTGCGGGTGCGCGACAACGGGCACGGCATCGACGCCGAAGCGCGCAAGCATCTGTTCGAACCGTTTTTCACCACCAAACCCGGCGAGCAGGGCCTGGGCCTCGGCCTGACGCTGTCCGCCAGCCTCGCGGCGGCCACCGGCGGCCATTTGGGTGTCGAACACCCGGCCAGCGGTGGTACCACTTTCGTCCTCAGTTTACCGTTGGTAAGCCCCACTCCCGCCGAGCCAATATGAACCACGACCTTAGTGTGCTGATCGTCGAAGACGACCCCCATGTGCTGCTCGGCTGCCAGCAGGCGCTGACGCTCGAAGACATTCCCTGCGTCGGCGTCGGCAGCGCCGAAGAAGCCCTGGAGCGAGTCGGCGACAATTTTGCCGGCATCGTCATCAGCGACATTCGCCTGCCCGGCATCGATGGCCTCGAACTGCTGACCCGCCTCAAGGCGCGCGACCGCAGCCTGCCGGTGGTGCTGATTACCGGCCACGGCGACATCTCGATGGCGGTCGGCGCGATGCAAAAAGGCGCCTACGATTTCATGGAGAAACCGTTCTCCCCGGAACGCCTGGTCGACGTCGCGCGCCGCGCGCTGGAGCAACGCAGCCTCGCCCGCGAAGTCTCGTCGCTGCGCCGGCAATTGGCCGAACGCGATTCGCTTGAAGGGCGGATCATCGGCCGCTCGCCGGCCATGCAAAACCTGCGCGAACTGATCGCCAACGTCGCCGACACTTCGGCCAACGTGTTGATCGAGGGTGAAACCGGCACCGGCAAGGAACTGGTCGCGCGTTGCCTGCACGATTTCAGCCGTCGTCACACTCAGCAGTTTGTCGCGCTGAACTGCGGCGGCCTGCCGGAAAACCTCTTCGAAAGTGAAATCTTCGGCCACGAGGCCAACGCCTTCACCGGCGCCGGCAAACGACGGATCGGCAAGATCGAACACGCCGACGGCGGCACGCTGTTTCTCGATGAAGTGGAAAGCATGCCGTTGCCGTTGCAGATCAAATTGCTGCGCGTGTTGCAGGAACGCACCCTCGAACGGCTGGGTTCGAACCAAAGCGTTGCGGTGGATTGCCGGGTGATTGCCGCGACCAAATCCGATCTGGATGAGTCGAGCAAAAAAGGCCAATTCCGCAGCGACCTGTATTACCGCCTCAACGTCGTCACCCTGGAATTGCCACCGTTGCGCGAACGCCGTGAAGACATCCTGCAACTGTTCGAGCACTTCTTGCAGCAGTCTTCGCTGCGCTTCGACCGCGCGGTGCCGGAGCTCGACAACCAGACCGTGTCCAACCTGATGAGCCACGACTGGCCGGGCAACGTCCGGGAACTGCGCAACGTCGCCGAACGGTTTGCCCTCGGCCTGCCGGCCTTCAAGAAGTCCGGCGCGAGTGGCAGCAACCACGGCTTGGCGTTCGCCGAAGCGGTGGAAGCGTTTGAGCGCAACTTGCTCAACGACGCGCTGCAACGCAGCGGCGGCAACCTGACCCAGGCCAGCCTGGAACTCGGCATGGCCAAGACCACGCTGTTCGATAAAGTCAAAAAATACGGGCTGAGCCACTGATGGACCTGATTCTGAAAGCAGCGCTGGGCGCGGCGGTGGTGTTGATCCTCGCCGCGCTGGCGAAGACCAAAAACTATTACATCGCCGGGCTGGTGCCACTGTTTCCGACCTTCGCCCTGATCGCCCATTACATCGTCGGCAAGGGCCGTTCGCTGGACGATTTGAAGACCACCATTGTGTTTGGCATGTGGTCGATCATCCCGTACTTCATCTACCTCGCGACGTTGTACGTGATGGTCGACCGTTTGCGCCTGGAGGCGTCACTGGCCGTGGCGGCGCTGGCGTGGTTGATCGCTGCCAGCGTGCTGGTGTCGGTGTGGGTGCGGCTGCACAGCTGAGCTGAGCTGAGCAAGTGAGCTGGACAGCCGCGTTTTGCCTCAGGTCTGGAACAGCGGTTCGAAATACAGCTCTGCGAACGGTTTGCCGATCGGACCGCGCCAGATCGGGTCGACCGCCGCGCCACTGCTGGCCTGTTTTTGTTGCCACTTCAGACCCAGATCGCGCTGATCCGGTGTTTTCAGGTGCGCCTTGTCGAAGCGATTGAACAGCGGTTTGGCCGAACTGAAATGAAAATGCGCGTACCACAAAGGTTGCGGCGGATCGACGGTCAGGTTGAGCACTTCGAACTCCTGAAGCAAATCCAGGCGCCCATCGGCGCGCCTGCCTTGCTCCACCAGCGTGCCGACCTTGCGTATTTTTATCAGCGGTTGCCCCGCAGGTGCCAACTCGTGCAGCTCATGCAGGTAGCCTTCGGTCGGTGTCGTGCTGGCGAGCATTTTTTCGATACGCAAATCACGCCCGACCTTGATCAATTCATCTGCCTTGGCATGCAGTTGGGCGATCAGCGGATCGTGCGCCGCAACGCGGTCAACGCGTCGCGCGCGCACGCGCAATTCAGCCGCTTCACTGGTCATCATGTGATCAAGGTCGGCGGGCGACATGTTTTGGCGCGCATAACCGTCGACCTTCCTGCGATAGTCGGCCTGCGCCGCCAAACGCTGACGGGCTTCGCTCAATAGCGCCTGGCGGTCGATGATGACGTCTGGCTGCAACGGTTGCGGTGGCAACTGACGCTGATATTTACCCGCACTGGCGGGTAGCCAGTGTTCAACGCGGCCGTCTTCGCCGCTGGTGGCAAAGCTCGTCTGGCGGGTCAGCGGGTCGACCTGTTTCTCACCGACCATCAAGCGATTGCCATCGGTTTCGAAAATTTCCTTGCCGCTGTTCCGGGCATTTGCCGATTGCTTGATGCCGTTCTTGATCCCGTGGCGCGCGTGGTTGCTCATGCGTGTCAGTTGTTCCAGCATCGGCGCAATCCAGAGCCTATCGAAGTGTTGCCCGTAACCCGTCGACCAGACGATCAGGTCACGACTGAACTCGTCGTAGGCCTCGATGCACTCGCTGAGTACCTGATTACGCCGGTGCACGTTGGCAATCACATCCGGCAAATCCTGTTGTGTATGCAGCGCGTCATACACCTTGGCCCGTGCGCGCGCCACGCGTCGATGGAGGTAGATCCACGACGAATCAAATACCCGATCGTAGCGCGTCAGCATCGGCAAATAATTAAGCGCCTTGAGGTAATCGCGATTGTTATCGGACAGGGAAACGTTGGCCTTATCCAGCTCCTGGCCCACGTAAGCCTTGTCCGCGCGCGTCTTGATGCGTTGGCGCCACACCTCGATGTTCGCCACGATCGTGTCGATGCTGCGCAGCTCCTGGATCAGCCTCGTGCGTATCTGGTTCATTTGCCGGGCAAGTCGCAAGGCAACCCGGACACTGCCCGCCGGCAAACCGAGCATCTGACTGTTGAGCGCGCCGATGTCGCTCAGGTAATCCAGACAACGATCCCTCGCCAGGCCGCTGCGGTGCAGACTGCGCTCGACCACCACCAATGCCGACTGGCTCATCACCTCCAACGTATTCTGGCGCCGGTTGCCGTGGCTCACGGAAAGCATCTGGCTGGCATGCTCATAACGTTGCGTAGCCAGCTCGATGTCGTAGGCACATTTGCCATCCACCGCGTCCACGGTTGCCCGGCGCGTAGCGGCATCGGCGTTCTGATATTCGCCGAGGGCCGCGTTGCCTTGGCGATGCTGCACGTCGAGTTGCCGCGACAGGGCGTCAATCGTGCGACCCAATCGGCGCTGATGCTCAACTGCGCGATCGGTCAGCCAGCGCGGCAACCAGCGACGAATTACGGCGGGCCACAACGGCTCGAGCCCATCGGCCAGATGCCCGAGCAGATTGCCGCCACCGGCCAGACCGTCCCCCGCCAGCGTGCCGTGCAGCGCAAAACGTGTATCCCACTGCCCCGCCTCGTCCAGCGCAATCGCCTGTTGATAAGCCCGAGCGCGCGTGCCGGACAACCGCATCGTCCGGTCCACCAGTCGCACCTGATAAATCCGCCCCTCGCGCAGAATGAAATCCCCCGAGGCATGCCGATAAACGTTGCGATACAGGCCGTCGCTGTGCGGTTGCAGGCCTTCCAGCGACACCGCGCCTTCGTACTCATAACCGGCAAACCGGTCGAGGCGAGACTTCACTTTGCGCATCGACGAACGCTGCCATCCCACAGTGCCTGTGAGCAACGCCTTGACCTGGCGCTGGCGAGTCAAAGCACGCGCCACGCCCGGACTGGACGACGCGCCGGGAAGGATATCCATCGCGGCATCGATCAGCGACAACAACACCGATTCCAGTTGCGTCAGCCCATGCCCCGCTTCGCCGCGCAAAAACGCCGCCGCGGCGAGGTTGGCGCTGTCCCAGGCGTCGTACAGCGCGACGGCGCTGCCCACAAACGGCAGCATGCCGAGGGCCATTTTCAGGTAGTTGAACAGCGCGCCGCCCTGCAAGGCGTAACGCTCCAGCGCCAGAGCGAGGTTGGAACGCGAGTTCGCCCGGTGCGCTTCGATCAAACGGCCCATGTGCGCATTGAGCAAATGCGCAGCCAGCGAAGTAGTCGCCGGCCACGCGGTGCCGGCACCGATCAAGGCATCAAAATTGCCCCTGCGCGCCTGATTGATCCGGCTGACGTGGTGGGCAACATCACCCTTCGAGGCGCGGCCCGCGAGGTAGTCGACCATCACCGGACGCAGGCACAGGTTGAACAGCAGTTCGCGGGCCAATTCAAGCGTGGCTCGCTGGTGGAAGAACTGACCGTCAGGGCTGTCCGGCAAGTACAGCAACGTTGTCCCGCTGACTTGTTCTTCAATAAACGTCAGCCCCGACAAACTGCTCGGGCCGTCGTCGGTATCGGGCCCGCCGACAGTCAGATTCACCGGCCGCAAGATAATGCGCTGGCCATTGGCGGCGAACGCCTGGGCCGTATCGGCATCGATTGCCGTGTTGAGAATTTTCCAGCCATCCTCCTGAATCTGCTGTTGCAGCAGCGCCGAGTCGCCGCGCATTTTCAACATCTGGCGGAACGGTTCGGTCAGGCATTCGCGGCGGTGCTCGTTGGCAAATGCGGTGGCGGCGGTCGAGCCCATGAAGGCACGGTAAATCAGCCCTTCATAGTGCCCGGCCAAATCCAGGTCGGTGATTAACTGGCGCAGGTACGGCAAGGTCACACCCTGCAGCAGTGCTTCGCGCTCAGTGGCCGAATCGGCGATCACCTCGACCTTCATGAAGGTCATGCGCAACCACAACGGCTGATCGATATTGCCCGGCGCCAATTGCGCGATCGACAGCGTGCTGCGCTGGCTGCTGGCGGTCAGCACATTGCGTTGTGGTGTGCCCGGCGCGGCGCCTTCGACGAGCGTTTTCTGCCAGCTCGTCGAGTCCGGCAGGTCCAGCGTGATGCTGAATCCCTGTTTGAGCGAGAAGTCTTTGCGCAGGCGTTCCTCGACTCGCTTGCGGGCGAAATCATCGCGATGCGGCAGGTCACGCTCAAGCAGCGCGTGCGAGTTTTTCATCGCGTCGATGAACGCCATGACCGCCGTCTTCAGGCTGGCGCGCCGGACCGGTGACGCTTGGCTCAACCACTGCGGCAAATGCCCGGCCAACGCGTGCGTCTGCTGCTGTTCGAGGACATCCAGGTAAGCCTGCTCGCGCGCCTAATGTACTGGCACGCCAAGACTGTCGAGGGTTTCCAGCAGGGATTTTTCCAGTTCGACGCGACGCGGCTGCTCATGCGAGGGCAGCGGATTGTCGGTCAACACCTTCGCGACCCGCTGTTCGCAGGCGTACAGCTGATTTTGCAGACTGTATTCAAAGGGATCGCCGGACAGCGGCGACAATTGCAACGACCATTCGCTGTCGATGGCCCCGAGTTTGAACACCGCGTGTTCCAGCGCCTGCAACGAGGCAAAACGCTGCAAGCCGCCAGCGCTGCCGGGCCAGTAGAGCAACAACGCGTTGCCCGCGGTTTCAGAGGTGATGACCAGTGGCCCGTCGAGCGTGGTGCCAAGCGTCGGACTCGATACAAGGCTCAAACGGGCGACCATGACTGCCTGGTTGCGGTCGGCGCGTTTGGGATTGTCCAGCACCGCTTGCAGCCACGCCTGCTCAACCTCGCTGATTTGCTGTAACAAACGCTGCACGTCAGCCTCGGCGCGCAACCCAGCCAAACGGGCAAGGTGCAACTCGTCGTAATCGGCGTTCGGCCGCTGGCGCAATTCGAGCAAACGCAATGCCGGGCGGCGCTCGAGCAACGCCTTGGCGGCCGTGCGAGCGTTTTCTTCGGCGCTGTCGAGCGCGTCGAGGCAGCGTTTCAGCTGCGCGAGCCGCTCCGGTTGCGCTACGGCTTGTTCATCATCAAGCAGACTTTCGATGGCCAACCGCTGCTGCTCGATTGCGTTACGCCGATGGCTCAATGACAGATCAGCGTTCAGTGAACCGAACAGCGGCTCGGCGCGTTCTTCATCTTCGACATCGGTCACGGCAAAGTCGCCGGGCAATGGCGGTGCAGCGAACAGCACTTGTACGAGCCGCTGGCGACTCCACGCTTGCGGCGTTTCGAGGCAATGCGAACGCCAACGTGTCAGCGCTTCGAGCAGCGGATCGGCCGGCGGGCTGTCAGTGATGATCGCGGGTGCGATGGAGTCGGTGGTGTGTTGCGACAATCGCTCCAGGCCCAAATGCGCTTGCAGCGCTGCCCGCGTATCGAACGCCAGCAGCGCCGGTTGTCGCGCGGGCAAGTACAGCAGCGGGCCGCTGACCGTGGTGATCACCAGTGCCGCAGCCCATTGCGCGTCTTGCGAAACCTGAGCGCCACCCAGTCGCTCGGTAATCAGCGGTGGCTCCTGTGCCGGGAGTTGCGCGGGGTTTATCAGCGCCTGTGCGGTTTGCAGTTGCGCGGCACTGAGCTGACCTTGGGCGAAGGTCGTCTGCGCAGCGGCATCAAAATGCGTGCGAAAAAGCTCGATCGCGCGCGTCCAGCGTGACACCGCTGTCCCTCGTGCGCGCGCGTTCCACCAATCGTCCCAGCGTTGGCGTAGCGCAGAGTCAGGCGCGTCAGCCATGAGCGCGGCGAATTTTTCCTGGCAGTTTTGCCAACGCCGTACAGCAGCGAGATAAAGGCTCTGATCGTGTCGAGGCAGGTCGTCGAGGGCATCGAAACGAATGTCGCGAACCGGAGCGTGATCGTGAGGTTGTCTGTCCATCCATGGGCCTGATCGAGTCGTCGGCGAGGCCGATCCTCGCCGCTGTTCGGGCCCATTAGAAGGCGTCGGCGATCACGCCGGGTGGTACATAGTTATCGCATGTGCAGAGTTATCGCATGTGCAGAAAAATCGAGGACGGTCAGCTAACCGTGCCGCCCCTGGCTTCGCTGATGATCTGGCGAATCGCCCCGACAAACGTTTCGACCGGTTGCCCACCGGTGACCGCGTATTGCCCGTTGAACACCACGGTCGGCACCGAACTGACGCCGCGCGACAGCCACAGTTGCTCTTCTTCTTTTACTTCCTTGGTGTATTCATCCGAGGCCAGAATCTGCTCGGCGCGCTGACGATCCAGCCCGACGCTTTCAGCAATCGCGGCCAATTGCGCAGGGTCGGACGGGTTGCCGCCGTCGGTGAAATACGCCTTGAACAGCGCCTCTTTCAGATTGAACTGCAAACCCTCCAGACCTGCCCAGTAGAGCAAGCGATGCGCGTCGAAGGTGTTGTAGATGCGGCTGTTGCCATCGGTGCGAAAGGCAAACCCGACCTCGGCGCCACGGGCGCGGATCATTTCGCGATTCTGCTGCGACTGCTCAGGGGTCGAGCCGTACTTTTCAGTGATGTGTTCGGTGATGTTCTGGCCGTCGGGGCCCATGTTCGGGTTCAGCTCGAACGGCTGGAAACGGATCTCGGCCTGCACCTCGTCACCGAGCAAATCCAGCGCCTGGGTCAAGCCGTACAGGCCGACCACGCACCACGGGCAGGAGACGTCGCTGACAAAATCGATTTTCAGGGAATTACTCATCGCGTACCTCGCAGGTTCATCGCGCCACAAAACATGAACCATACACCCGACGACCGCAAGCGTGCACTCGGCCCCTGCCCTCACACCTGACCCGCAGGAGCAGAGCTTGCTCGCGAAGAGGCCGTCACCTGCAAAGTTGATGGTGGCTGATGCACCGCTATCGCGAGCAAGCTTTGCTCCTACGAAGGTAAAAGCAGGATTGATGGGTTACAGGAGATTCGGGGTTGCGGCCGGTTCAATCCGCGCCCAGTGCGAGGTGTCTTCGCGATGACTCTGCAAGTACGGCAACACCGCCGCCAGCAACGGTGCCTTGAACGCTTCCTGAAAACGATGGGCCATCTGCGGAATCAGCTTCAACTGACTGCCGCGAATATGCGCCGCCAGGTGTACGCCGTGCATGACCGGCAACAGCGGATCGGCCGTGCCGTGCACCACCAGCGTCGGCACGCGCAATTGATTGAGCAGCGCTACCCGGCTCGGCTCCGCGAGGATCGCCATGATCTGCCGTTTCACGCCTTCGGGGTTGAACGCGCGGTCATAGGAGGCAGCGGCCTGCTCGAGCAACAGCTGCCGATCATCCGTCACCGCCGGACTGCCCAGCGCCGCGAGCAAATCGGCCTGTTGCTGCAGCGCCACCTCGCGATTCGGTGCGCTGCGCCGCGCCAGCAATTGCACCAGCGCCGCGTTCGGTGCCGGCAAACCTTCGGCGCCGGAACTGGTCATGATCAAGGTCAGACTTTCAACTCGCTGCGGCGCCATTGCCGCCATGTGCTGGGCGATCATCCCGCCCATGCTCACGCCCAGCACGTGAAATTGCTCGACGTGCAACGCGTTCATCAGCGCCAAACCGTCGTCGGCCATGTCGGTCAGCGAATACGGGGCCGACACCGGCAAACCGAGCTTGTAGCGCAGCACTTCGAAAGTCAGGTTGGCGTTGTCCGGCGTCTGCCGCCACGTCGACAGACCGACGTCTCGATTGTCGTAGCGAATCACCCGAAAACCCTGCTGACACAGCGCAACCACCACCTCATCCGGCCAGTGAATCAGTTGCCCGCCCAGCCCCATCACCAGCAACAGCGCCGGGTCGGACGCACGGCCAATGCTCTGGTACGCCAGGCTCACCTGACCCAGATCGACCTGTTCGGTTGGAACATCGACATCACAACGCGAAGACGCGAAAACCGGCAGGCTGAACAACAGCGCCGCCGCCAATAAAAATGCACGCATGAAAAACACCGAAACGCAGAACCCCAGTAGAGCGCGAGTCTGATGAAGTTTGTACAAGCGCGCTGCCACAGTTGCGTGACAGTTTGATGAAGCCTGCTGAACGGTAGTTTCGAGGTTTGCGAGAAAGGCCGCCGACAACTGGAAATGGGCAGTGATCAGGGTCGTTTTCCGCACGTTCCGTTAGCTACCGCTCGTCTGAAAAGACCCACTACCTGTCAACTCTGACAGTAGCCATGCCCTGCGTCCGGGCCTCCAATCCACCACTCATAAATCCCCAGACACGGGATTGCTCCTCACTCACTCGCGAGCGCCAATCATGAGTACCGACGCACAATTAATAGGCGAGAGCCCGGCCCGGTTCGCCGGCGCAATCCTGGGCGAAAGCAGGATTGATGTACCCGGCGCCCTCACCTTGATCGCAGGCGCGGATGTCGGGATCAACCGAGCGCTGGCCCGTGAAGACATCAACGGGGTGGCGATCCTCATTGCGCCTACCGACGTCTTTGTCGGCGACCAGATAGAAGTTTTCATTCGCCATCCGGACTCGCCCGTCCTGCCGATCATCTGGTTCACCGTGCCCGCAGATTACGACGGCGGTCCGCTCGTGAGAAGAATCCCGGCCAATGCCATTCCCGAGGGTTTCAGTCACTGGTTCTATCGAGTCAATGGCGTCGAGTCGGGGCACCTGAAGGTGTTGGTCAAAACCGAATTGCCCGGGGGCATCGACCCCCAATCGGAATACCCGGGCCACCGATTATTGCGGCCCCCCGTCATCGCCCCATCGATCATCGACGGCACGCAGGACGTCATTGTCACCGTGCCGCCATGGCAAGGCATGCGCCACAACGACAGCGTAGCGTTTCAGTACGTCGACTGGCACATCACCCACCGGGTTCAGAGGTCGGAAGTCGGCCAAGCGGTTGCGCTGACGATTTCCCGGGAAATGATCGAGGCCGACGGTAGTGGCCAGGCTTTGCTTCAGTACTGGATAACCGATGAGGTAGGCAACATGGCCTCCGACCACTCCATCGGTTTGATGGTCGATATCCAGGACGCCAATCACGCACAACGCCTGCCCGCCCCGGTGGTGTCCGAAACCGATCAGGACAACGCCATCTACATGACGACGCTGGGGGCCAAGTCCGTCAGCGTCACCATCGCCACCCCGGCTGCGCTGTTCGCCGCGACGGATGTCGTGGAACTCGACTGGCGAGGCGAACCCCGTACCGGCCTGCCCCAGCCATTCACCGAGTCGCGGACCGTCGCCGCCCAATCAGCGTTGACCTTCGAAGTGTCGAACGCGGTGGTCCAGCGCCTGGCCGGTGGTTTTGCCCACGTGGCGTATACGCACATTACCGCCAGCGGCGAGCGCCGATCCTCCAGATACGTCCAGGTCTTCATCGTCGGCAACACCCGCCGAATCGACTGACTCCCATTGCCAAGCTCTTCAAAGGTTATTCGCCATGAGCATTCTCACCCCTGAATCCCTCGTCAAAGCGCGGCAAATCGACTTGCTTGGGCCGCTGTCAGATACCGGGGATTCCAGCATCCTGCGCATTACCCCGCTGCTGATACCCAACTTGATCAGTAATCTGCCGGCGGATGAGGAGACCGAGTACGGTCTCAACGGCCTCGCGTTCCTGGACGAGACAAACCAGCCCACTGGGCTGGCAACAGTGATCGACCCATGGACCAGCATGGCGCAAGGCGATGTCTGGAAAGTTGAAGCGATCTACGCGCCAGACAATCCCATCACCCTGGCGAGCGACACCGTCAGTGCCACCCAGGTGAATCAACGGCTGTTCCCGGTCATCTCACAGAATGATCTGCGCGATGGTGTGTGCGAACTGGTTGTCGGCGTACGCCGAGTCAGCAATGTCGGGGGCGACTACGAACGCTCGCCACCACTCAAGGTACTGATCAAAACCACCCGTCCCGGCGGACCGGATCCGGATGAGAAAGAGCCTTACCATCAGGGCCTGGCGCCTATAGAGATGGAGCGAGACGCCCTTGAGAGCGGTGTTACCAAGGACTATCTGGACGACAACAACGGCGTGCCCATCACCGTCGCGCCCTACGAAAACATGCGCAAGAACTCCACTGTGTTTGTCTTGTGGGGCGATCTGGAAATCAGGCTGCCGCTGATCACCGACGCGCAGGTTGGCAAGCCTGTGAAGTTCACCATTCCCAAAAACCTGCTGGCAAATCTGCCCCCCGCCAACCCTTTGCTTCTCACTTATCGTCTGCAGGATGTGGTGAATAATCACAGCGCTGCCACTGCGCCGCCGATCTTTATAAATTTCAGCCCGAGCCTCGTTCTGCTGGAAGCGCCGGTCATCGACAAGGCTGACGGCGACCACCAGCTTGATCTGGATGCACTGCTGGGCGAAGACGTCGAAGTGCTTTTATTTTCGTCGAAGGTCAGCTTTGTCCCGGGCGACACGGTCGACCTGAGCTGGCGCGGCGTCAGCGCCGGTGGTCGTCAGGTCCCGGTGGATATGCAATGGAAACCCGAAGCGTCGAGCCGCTCTCACTCATTCATCATTGATTATTACCCGGTGCACTTGATTGCTCGGGGTTTTGTCAAAGTCGACTACCGCCTGACGCAGGGCGCCACGCCCGCCGACCCGCGCTTTTCGCGGACGGCCTACGCGAAGATGATCGGCATGCCCCTGAAACTGGCCGCGCCGGTGGTGCCTGAAGCCAAGGGAGGGTCCGTGCCGATAGACACCAACCCGGCCCACGTGATTGTGACCAGCCAGCCGGGCGCGATCATTCTCGGCGATCTGATACTCGTCTATTGGTACATCAAAACGGTGTCAGGCACTGAAGATCTCTACGTCACCTCCAGCATCGTTGACGGGGACATGGTGGGCAAGGACGTCGAGTTCACCATACCCGGCGCCTACATTGAAAATTGGGAAGGGGCCAACGTCCTGGTCGAGTACACCGTGCGCCGCACCGATACCGAAGACGTTGGATCTGAAGCGCTGGTGCTGGAAATCGGCGATATCACAGCGGTGTTGCCGCGACCGGAAGTCCACGACGCGGTAGACGGTGTATTGATCCCCGAAGCAGTGCCCAATGGAGCCGTGGTCACCATCAAGCCTTATCTCGGCATGCGCGCTCTGCACGTCATCCGGCTCGACTTCATCGGCGCCAATCAGCAGGATTCCTGGTCGTCGCCGCCTATAGAGTTGCTGCCGGAAATGGTCGGTGCAGACATTACGCGGGTCGTGCCCTTCGACAAACTGCTGGTCAATCGCGGCAACACCGTCGAGTTTGTCTATACCGTTACCAATCCCTTTACCAAAACCCAACGAGTCTCGGAACGACTGCGATTGATCATCGGCTCGCCGATTCCGAACCCGGACATCATCACCGTCACAGACAGCAATGGCATCGCCATCCCCCGCAACAGCCAGACGTATTCCTCTCGGGTAACGCTGGCAGGCACTGGCGGGGCGAGCGTGCCGGTGGAACTGCGCAACCACGGGGTGGTCGTCACCACGCTGACCTCCACCGCCGGAAAAACCTGGTCACACACGCTCACGTCCCTGGCGCCAGGCTCATACAGTTACACCGTGCAGACACCCGGCACCAACCGACCCTCCGCCCTCTGGGCCTTTACCGTGCAGCAACTGGACACCCCGTCCGTCACCGTCGTCAATGCCGGTGGCCGCCTGGTGCCCCATAACGGTGGCACTTACTACCAGAACAACATCTTCATCCAAGGCACGGCCACCCCGCGACAGCAGGTCGATGTTTATGATGGCGGCGTCAGTCTCGGGCGCTTCCCGGTGACAGACGCCGGTGTGTGGACAGTCCCGGCGCGGGGATTCGCAGTGGCCTGGCATTCCATCACTGCCCGAACGATCGATGGTTCCAAGCAATCGCTGCCACGCGCTTTCGCTGTCCAGCAAGGCCTGCTGAAAGACACCGCAAACTTTAATAACCGGCACCTGCAAGGCTGGGTCTGGGGCGGCGCGGGAGGCGCTAACGACTTTTCATTTTACGTCGGTGCCGGGAGGAACTATTACGCACTGAACAACTACACCTATACGATGAATTCACACGGGGTGGTGCTCTATAAATCCTTCAGCAACCTGCAACCGGGGGCCACTTACCGCTACCAGTTTGCCGTCGCCCGACAAGACGGTCGCTTCGACTATCCGGTACTTCGTGTGCGCACCAGTACCGGCGCCGCGACGGCTTATCAGACGATCAGCGCCTTCAACTTTATTATTCTGGATTTATATTTCGTGCCGAACGTTCCTGAAGTCACGCTATACCTCGACAATGCCCAGCCCAGTGGCCAAGGCAATGATTACGACATGGCCTGGGTCGATATCACCAAAGTGAGTTAAGCAGTAAAAACCCCGCCGACCCTTTAACCGGTCGGCGGGTTTTGTCTGGCCGCCAATAACTGGCTGCAGGACGAGGACCTACGCCAACTGACTGCGCAACTGCCGCGCTGCCGCCACCATGTTCACCAACGCCGCTTCAGTTTCTGGCCACGCCCGCGTCTTCAAACCGCAATCGGGGTTGACCCACAAACGCTCGGCAGGAATGCGCTGCACCGCTTTGCTCATCAACTTGACCATCTCAGCCGTGTCCGGCACCCGTGGCGAGTGAATGTCGTAGACGCCCGGGCCGATGTCGTTGGGGTAGTCGAACGCGTTGAAAGCCTCGAGCAATTCCATGTCCGATCGCGAGGTTTCGATGGTGATCACGTCGGCGTCCATGGCCGCGATGGCTTCGATCACGTCGTTGAATTCGCTGTAGCACATGTGCGTGTGGATCTGCGTTTCGTCGCGCACACCGGATGCCGTGAGACGGAAGGCTTGCACCGCCCAATCAAGGTATCCCTGCCATTGCGCCCGGCGCAGCGGCAAGCCTTCGCGAAACGCCGCTTCGTCGATCTGCACGATTTTGATCCCGGCGGTTTCGAGGTCGACCACTTCATCACGCAGCGCCAACGCCAACTGCTGCGCCTGGACTTTGCGCGAAACGTCTTCGCGCGGGAACGACCACATCAGCATGGTCACCGGCCCAGTCAGCATGCCCTTCATGACTTTGTCGGTCAGGCTCTGCGCATAGCTGATCCAGTCGACCGTCATCGCCTTCGGGCGGCTCAGGTCGCCGTAGATGACTGCCGGTTTCACACAACGCGAACCGTAGCTCTGCACCCAACCGAAACGCGTGAACAGGTAGCCGTCGAGTTGCTCGGCGAAGTACTCGACCATGTCGTTGCGCTCGGCCTCACCGTGCACCAGCACGTCCAGCCCCAGGCGCTCCTGGATTTGCACGGCGTGGCGGATTTCGCTGTGCATGGCGTCGGTGTAATCGTTGGCCGACAGCTTGCCTTGCTTGAACGCTTGACGCGCCAAACGGATCGAACCGGTCTGCGGGAACGAGCCAATCGTGGTGGTCGCAAACGCCGGCAGTTTCAGGCGTGCACGTTGTTGCTCGATGCGTTGGGCAAACGGTGAAACACGCTGACTGTCCTTGGCGCCAATCGCAGTAAGTCGCGCCTGCACTTCAGCTTTATGAATGCGCGGCGATTGCGCGCGGCTGGCCTCGATCGCGCGGCTTTCGGCCAACGCAGCTTGCACTTTCGGCGCTTGCGGATCATTGAGGGCATCGCGCAGCACGGCGATTTCTCCGCACTTCTGCACGGCGAACGCCAGCCACGATTTCAGCTCCGGGTCGAGTTTGTCTTCACGCTCCAGGTCCACCGGGCTGTGCAGCAACGAGCAGGAACTGCTGACCCACAAGTTATCGCCAAAACGCTCTTGCGCCGGTTGCAGTTGCGCCAGCACTTGCTCCAATTCGCAACGCCAGACGTTGCGACCGTTGACCAGGCCCACCGAGAGAATCTTGTAGGTCGGCAGGCGATCCAGCACTTGCCCGAGTTGGTCCGGCGCGCGCACCGCGTCGATGTGCAGACCTTGCACTGGCAGGCTGACGGCGAGGCCGAGGTTGTCCTCGAGGCCGCTGAAGTAGGTCGCAACGAGTTTTTTCAGCGGCGAATACTGGAGGATGTGATACGCGCGTTCGAAGGCACTTTTCCACGCTTGCGGCAGGTCGAGGGTCAGGATCGGCTCGTCGATCTGCACCCATTCCACGCCTTGTTCGGCGAGACGACCGAGGATTTCGTTGTAGACCGGCAGCAGGCGTTCGAGCAGTTCGAGTTTGTCGAAGTCGTTGCCATCGCCGCTGGATTTGACCTTGCCCAGCCACAGGTAAGTCAGCGGGCCGATGATCACCGGTTTGACGTTGTGGCCCAGCGCCTTGGCTTCTTCGACTTCATCAAACAGCTGTTGCCAGCTCAGTTTGAATTGCTGATCAACGCTGAATTCCGGGACCAGATAGTGGTAGTTGGTGTCGAACCACTTGGTCAATTCCTGAGCGTATTGCGCTTGGTTGTGTTCACCGCCGCAGCACGAAGTGGTCGCGCCGCGCGCCATCGCAAACAACGTGTCGAGGGTCGGCTGGCGGTTGTCATCGAGGGTGCTGTCGAAACGCTGCGGCACCACGCCGAACGCCAGCGAATGGCTGAGCACCTGGTCGTACCAGGCGAAATCGCCGACCGGCAGCAAATCAATCCAGGCGTCTTTCTGCAATTGCCAATGGGTGGCGCGCAATTGGCGGCCAACGCTCTTCAGCGCGTCCTGATCGATGTCGCCCTTCCAGTAGGATTCGAGGGCTTTTTTCAGTTCGCGATCAGCGCCGATGCGTGGAAAACCAAGTGTGTGAGCCAGAGCCATGGTGAGTTTCTCCCTTCAAATGATGTTGTAAAACATGGCCCTATTGTCGACAGGCAAGCCAACATGAGACAAACTCAACCTTTTCGTGTTGATCACAAGTTTTCCTCATGGAGCCCCCGGTGCTTGAAATCCGTCACCTGAAGACCCTGCATGCCTTGCGCGAGGCCGACAGCCTCGTCGATGCCGCCGACCGCCTGCACCTGACGCAGTCCGCGTTGTCCCACCAGTTCAAGGAGCTGGAAGAACGCATGGGCATGCCATTGTTCGTGCGCAAGACCAAACCGGTGCGGTTCACCAGCGCCGGTTTGCGTTTGCTGCAACTGGCCGACGCGACCCTGCCGCTGCTGCGTGGCGCCGAGCGCGATATCGCCCGACTGGCCGGCGGCACAGCTGGGCGTCTGCACATGGCCATCGAGTGTCACAGTTGTTTTCAGTGGCTGATGCCGACCATCGACCAGTTCCGCGATGCCTGGCCGGAAGTCGAACTCGACCTCGCTTCGGGGTTTTCCTTCGCGCCGCTGCCGGCGCTGGCCCGCGGAGATCTGGACCTGGTGGTGACGTCCGATCCGCTGGAACTGGCGGGCATCACCTATGTGCCGTTGTTCACGTATGAAGCGATGGTCGCGGTGGCCAACCAGCACCGTTTGGCGAACAAGGCGTACATCGTTCCGGAAGATTTGCGCAGCGAAACCCTGATTACCTACCCGGTCGAGCGCGATCGCCTGGACATCTTCACGCGGTTCCTCGAACCGGCCGACGTTGAACCGGCGCTGGTGCGCACCTCGGAATTGACAGTGATGATGATGCAACTTGTCGCCAGCGGTCGCGGCGTGTGTGGCATGCCGCATTGGGCGCTGCATGAATACAGCTCACGCGGTTATGTGAAGGGCAAACGACTGGGCGAGAAAGGTTTGTTTGCGACGCTGTACGCGGGGATTCGCGCCGACATGCTCGACGCGCCGTACATGCGCGACTTCCTGCTGACGGCCAAAGACACCTCGTTCTCGACGCTGGATGGCGTCAGCGCCGTGCGCTGATTGGAACGATCCGCGGCGACTGAACTTGTGGGAGCGAGGCTTGCCCGCGAAGGCGTCCTCAAGGCGGGCAAAGGCTTCGCGGGCAAGCCTCGCTTCTACAGGGTTGGGGCGGTCTGGAGGGTTGAGGCGGTCTGGATTTCGCGCCACATGTGGATTTTGTCGAAGTAGTCTTCGCCGACGCGCACCGCCAGGGGTTCGAGGCCGTACTGGATGAAGCCGCAGCGTTGATAGAGCTTGAACGCGGCATCATTGCCGGCCGTCACCGTCAACTGCACCACGCGCAAACCCGCGTGGTTTTGCGCCTCCGCCAGCGCCGCTTGCACCAGCTCGAACCCCACGCCGCGCTGGCGCACCCGGCCCGACACGTACATGCCAAACAAGGTTGCCTTGTGCCGAGCCTTTTCCCGAGGTTCGAACGCCAACCCGACGATCCCCGCCAACTGCCCGTCCGCAAACGCGCCAAACAGCACGTCGTATTTGCTGGTCAAGCGTGCTTCCCACCAACTCAGCGGCATCACCGCGCGTTCGCGCACGCTGGAAGTGAACGCCTGCGGATGCAGGTCATAGGCTTCGAGCATCAGTGCCCGATAATCCAAAGCATGGCTGGCATTCAGGCGTTCGATCCACATGCTCAGGCCGCCTTGCGTTGTTCAAGCATCAGCCGCACCGCCAGCGCCGCCAAGACAAAACCCATGAAATAACGCTGCGCCGCCAGCCATGTCGGGTTGTTGACGAACCACGAGGCAATCCCCGCAGCGAAGATCGCGATCAACAGATTGACGCAGAAACTGACGCTGATCTGCGTCAGGCCGAGGATCAGGCTTTGGGTGAACAGCGAGCCGTGTTCCGGCGAGATGAACTGCGGAAACACCGACAGATAAAACACCGCGATTTTCGGGTTCAGCGCGCTGGTGAGAAACCCCATGGTGATCAGTTTGCGCGACGAATCCGCCGGCAACTGCTGGGCCTCGAACGGTGAGCGCGCGCCCGGTCTGACGGCTTGCCAGGCCAGCCACAACAGGTACACGGCGCCGGCCCATTTCAGCACTTCATAGGCCATCGGCACCGCGAGAAACACCGCAGTCAAACCCGCTGCAGCGGCAAACAGATGGACGAAAAATCCCGCGACCACACCGAGCAATGACGTTATGCCAGCCTTGCGTCCCTGACAGATCGAACGCGAGATCAGATAGATCATGTTCGGCCCCGGCGTCAGCACCATGAGCAACGCGGCGGCGGCGAAAATCAGCAAGTCCTGGAGCGGGATCATTGGGCGGCCTTTGGTTTTGTAGTGATCAGGCGGTTGTCTGCAACGAGGCTCGATAAAACGGCAGGATCACGTCGCGTGTCAATGGCGCCAGCGGCAGATCGCCGTCGCTGATCGGGTCGATCCATTGCACTTCTTCGATTTCGGCTGCGGGGCTGACGTTGGCATCGATGGTCAGCAAGAACAGTTCGGCTTCGACGATAAAACCCGGTTCATTCACGGCGGGCGCCGAGAACTGGCCCAGATAGGCGGCGTGCGCCGGGTCGATGTGCAAATCGAGTTCTTCTTCGAGCTCGCGGGCCAGGGCGTTGACCGGTTGTTCGTGCGCCTCGATCTTGCCGCCCGGCTGCATGAACGCGACGGTGCCGCGTTTGCGCACCAGCAATGTGCGGCCGTTAGGGTCGATGAGCAGAGCGGCGGCGATGCGGATGATGCGGGGGATGGTGGACATTGGTCGGGGTCGGCCTGAATTGAAAGGCCGACAGAATACCCTGTAGGCGCCAGGCTTGCCGGCGAAGGCGTCTTTGAAATCGCCTTCGCGGGCAAGCCTTGCTCCTACAAAGAGCCGCGGTGTTCGGCAACCTGCATTCAGGAGTCGGCCCGTTCCAATTGCGCTGCGACTTCTTCAGGGATTTTTACGAAGACGCTGTACTTGGCGCCTTCCATGGTTTCGAAGGCAATCAGCTTGTCCACCAGCGGCGCGTTCAACACCTTGCCGGCATTGAGCAGCAACATGCCGTTGTCGGCGTTCAGATTGCGCGCCAGCAGCATGCCCGGCGCCAGGTCGCGGGTGGTCAGGACCTTGACCGACGGATCGGCCAGCGTCACGTCGCTGAGGTACGCGGCGCAGACCTGAATGAAATCCTCGACCAGATCCGGGTCGTAAAGCCGCCCGGCGTAGTTGCGGATATACACCAGCGCTTCGTCGCTGTTCATCTGCCGTTCGAGGATCAAGCCGCGCTGCAATTCGATGAAATCCACCGCCAATTTCAGCAACCGTGCACCCAACGGAATCGCCTCGCCCTTGAGCCGATCCGGGAAACCGTTGCCGTCCCAGCGCTCCTGATGGTGCAGGATCAGCCGCGCGGCGTCCTTCATCGGGTCGAGGGTCATCAGCAGCGATTCGCTTTGCTTGGGGTACTCGCGATAACGGTCGCGATCCAAGTGATGGAGCATGTCCGACGGCGTGGTCATCATGCTGTCGGTCCAGCTCAATTTGCCGATGTTATAGAGCGCGGCGGCCATGGTCAGGTCGCGGCTGGTGCCCTCGTCCAGACCGTGGAGTTTGCAGTACACGCGCACCAGTTCGATGATTTGCCGGTTGGTCTGCTTGGCCGGCGGCAGGCGCAGATTGGCCAGCAACGAAAACACTTCGGTGCCGGTGACATAGCTGTGCTTGAGCTCTTCATAGGCCAGATCGAGCATGTCGGCGGTTTGCTGCAGCTCGGCGGTGCGCGCCGCGACGTGTTTTTCCAGGGTCGAATTGAGGGTTTTCAGTTGCTCGTTCTGCTGCCGCGTGAGTTGCACAAGCCGCTGGCGTTCGCGCTCGGAATGCTGATGCTGCAAGACCTGGCGCAAGGTCAGGAGCATCTCGTCGTCGTTCCACGGCTTGCTGATGTAGCGATGAATCTGCCCGTCATTGATCGCCTTGATGATCGTCGGCAAATCAGCGTAACCGGTCAGCAGAATGCGCGTGGTGTTCGGGTAGAGGTCGTGGATATGCGCCAGCAACGTCGCGCCGTCCATGTTCGGCATGCGCGCGTCGGTCATTACCAGATCGATGCGCTGCTGCGCCATAATTTCCAGGGCTTGCGCACCGCCGCTGGCCAACAGCACCTCGTAGGGCTGGCCGCGCAGCAGACGACGCAGACTGTTGAGGATTGATTCCTCGTCATCGACCAGCAACACCGTGGGTCTATCGGTCAAAGTCGTCGGGAGTAGCTCTTCCATGGCGTTACCTCGAGTGAAACGGGTGGCTCGTTGAGCCAGGCCGGCGACAAAAATCCGCTCTTGCCGGAGCCTGACCTACAGGCTAGATGATATTCGCCCGCAGCCGGCAACTGATTCAGCCCCGCGCCCGAGCGAACTCCAGCCAAGGCGACTATGCTCACCCCACTCGGACCACATTCTGTAACCGCTCGGCCAGGTGATCAGGGAAAGGATGCCCCTATGAACAGACCGTTTCGAACTGCAGTCGGCCCAGGCGCAACCCAATGAATGCGCTGCCTGCAACCGTCAACCGGCGCATCCTGATCGTCGATGACGCGGCTTCGATTCACGCCGATTACGCGAAAATCCTCAGCCCGCAATCGATTGACGACCACGATCTGGACAGCACCGAACGCGCACTTTTCGGATCGACGGCAGCCGCCACCGCACAGGGCTTCCTCCTCGATTCGGCGTTTCAAGGCCTCGAAGCCCTGCAAAAAGTCGAAACCGCGCTCGCCAACGACCTGCCCTACGCCCTCGCGTTCATCGACATGCGCATGCCGCCGGGCTGGGATGGGCTGCTGACCATCGAACGCCTGTGGCAAGTCGATCCCAAGCTGCAAGTGGTGCTGTGCACCGCGTATTCCGATTATTCCTGGGAAGATATCGACGCCCGTCTGGCGTTCGGCGACCGCTTGCTGATCCTGAAAAAACCCTTCGACGCCATCGAGATTCGCCAGATGGCCAATGCGCTTACGACCAAATGGCAAATCAGCGCAGACGCTGCGCTGAAGATCGCGCTGCTCGAACAAGCGGTCAAAGCGAATGATCCGCAACCATCAGAATTACCCGCTGCACAGGGTTCGGACGCTCCGCCGCCTCTCACAGAGGACAACCGATGAAGACGCCTTTCGTGCGGACCAACCGGCGCATCCTGATCATCGATGACACGCCGTCGATTCATCTGGATTTCCGCAAAATCCTCGACCCCGACGCGGAAATCGAACAGAGCCTGGCCGGCGCCGAAGAAGCGCTATTCGGCATCCCGCAACCGGAGCGGCTGACCTTTCAACTCGACTCCGCGTATCAGGGCGAGGAAGCGCTGCAACTGGTCAAACGCGCGCGCGCCGAGGGTCGGCCGTATGCGTTGGCGTTCATCGACATGCGCATGCCGCCAGGCTGGGACGGGCTGGAAACCATCGAGCAACTGTGGAAAGTCGATTGCAACCTGCAAATCGCCCTGTGCACTGCGTATTCCGATTACAGCTGGGAGGCGATGGCCGAACGCCTGGAATTCGGCGACCAGTTGCTGGTGCTGAAAAAACCTTTCGACAGTCTGGAAATCCGCCAGATGGCCAGCGCCTTGACCTGGAAATGGCAGATGGCGCAAGACGCGGCGATGAAAGTGCTGAGCCTGGAACAGACCATCGAGGCGCGGGTGCACGAACTGCTCAAGGTCTCGCATTTGTTGCAGTACGACGTCCTCACCGAATTGCCCAACAGCACGTTGCTTGGTGATCGCCTGAACCAGTCGCTGGCACTGTCGCGGCGCCATGACAAACAACTGGCGGTGATGTTTCTCGGGCTCGACCGTTTCAAGCGCATCAACAATGCGCTGGGCCATCCGGCCGGTGACGAGATGCTCAAGCGGGTCGGGCAAAACCTCGTGGCGACAGTGCGCGAATCCGATTCGGTGTTTCGCTACGGCTCCGACGAGTTCGTGGTGATCCTCGCTGACATCCGCCATCCGCAGCAGACCAAAGGCATCGCCGAAAAACTCTTGAGCGCAATCCGCGCGCCGCAGCACATCGCTGGCCACGACTTAAGCGTGACCGCCAGTCTGGGCATCAGCATTTACCCGGATGACGGCCTCGACGCCATCGCGCTGATCAAGAAAGCCGAGACCGCGATGCGCAGCGTCAAGGAAAACGGGCCGAACGATTTCAGCTTCTTTATCGATGAAATGAATCAACTGGCGCGCGAACAGCAAAGCATCGAGTCGGGCATTCGTCTGGCGCTGGAGCGCAACGAATTCGTCTTGCATTACCAACCGAAAATGGACTTGAGCAGCGGCCAGGTGGTCGGTGCCGAAGCGCTGATCCGCTGGAAGAAACCGGGGCAAGGCTGGGTCTATCCGTCGGACTTTATCGCCGTCGCCGAGGACAGCGGGCTGATTGTGCCGCTGACCAAATGGGTGATGGCGCAGGCCTGTCGTCAGGCATGCCTGTGGCAGGCTGCCGGGTTGCCGAAAATCTGTATCTCGGTGAACGTCTCGGCCATTGATTTTCGCCAGCGCGACTTTGTCGACAGCATCGAATTGATCCTCAAGCAGACCGGCATGCAGCCTACCCTGCTCGAACTGGAAATCACCGAAGGCGTGCTGATGCAGAACGTCGACGCCACGGTCACCGCGCTGAACCGCATCAAAGCGCTCGGCGTGCGGCTGGCCATCGACGATTTCGGCACCGGTTATTCGAGCCTGAGTTACCTGCGCCGCTTTCCCATCGACGTGCTGAAAATCGACCAGTCATTCATTCGCGGCTTGCACCGTGACAGCAGCGATGCGGCGCTGGTCAGCGCGATTATCAGCCTCGGTAAAAGCCTCAAGTTGACGGTGATTGCCGAGGGCATCGAAACCCTCGAACAACTGGAATTCCTCAAGTCCCATGATTGCGAAGAAGGCCAGGGTTATTACTTCTGCAAAGCCGTGGCGCCGGATGCTTTTGCGCATTACCTGATGCTGGTGAAACCGCTGCCCTCAGCCCAGTCATGAGCGACACGCTGCTCCACCGCCAAGGAATTACCTGATGTCGTTCAACCGGGGCCGTTTGTTGTTGTCGCTTGTTTTGCTGGCCATCAGCCTGAATCTCAGTGCCGCGCCATTGGACGAGCCGCTGAAACCGTTACCCGCCGTGCCGCAACAGAACCCCGAGCGCGTCGAACTCGGCCGGCAGTTGTTCAACGAACCGCGCCTGTCGCTCAACGGCAATCTGTCGTGCGCCAGTTGCCACCGAATGGAGCATGGCGGCGCTGACACCACGGCGTTTTCCATCGGTTTCGACGGCCAACCGGTGGCCGTCAATACGCCCAGCGTGTTCAACGCCAGCCTGAATTTCCGCCAGTTCTGGGATGGCCGCTCGACCAGCCTCGAATCGCAGATCCACGAAGTGCTGCAAAGCTCGGCGCAAATGGGCAGCACCTGGGACCACGTCCTGCAAACGCTCAGCGCCGATCCAACCTATAAAAACGCGTTCGCCAAGGCTTACCCGGACGGCGTTACCCAGATTAATGTGCAGAACGCCCTGACCAGTTACGAGCGCACGCTGGTCAGCGCCAATTCGCGGTTCGACCAATACCTGCAAGGCAATACCGACGCACTCACCACTGAGGAAAAGTACGGCTACCAGCGCTTCAAGAGCTACGGCTGCATCGCGTGCCACCAAGGGGTGAACATCGGCGGCAACATGTTCCAGAAACTCGGGGTCATGGCCGATTACTTCGAGGCCCGCGGCAATCCCACCGAGGCCGATCTCGGGCGTTATCTGGTGACCAAGGGCGAAGAGGACCGCAACGTTTTCAAGGTTCCGAGCCTGCGCAATGTCGCGGTGACCGCGCCGTACTTCCACGACGGTTCGGCAAAAACCCTCGAGGACGCCGTGGACGTGATGTTCAAGTTCCAGCTCGGGCGCGTGCCTTCCGACGAGGACAAGACCCTGATCATCCAGTTTCTGAAAACCCTGACCGGTGAATGGGAGGGCAAGCCCTTATGAAAATATCCCGCCATCGCAACCTCGCCTTGCTCGCCATGGTCGCGCTGATCCTCGCCTCGGTGTTGCTGTTTCTTTACCTCAAATCCAGCTCCGACCAGACCACCACCTACACCGAATCGCGCGACGTCATCGGCCGAATGAAACAGCTGAATGCGCAGTGGGAAACCGAGATTTTGAAGGCGCGCATCACCCTCAATCACAACTACGATCCGCTGGTCACGCCGCTGACCGAAATGACCGAACTGTGGCAACACTTCGAAAGCATGGAGTCGAACCACGGGCGCAATGCCTCGCCCGAATGGAAGGAAAGCCACGACGCTTATCTAGCGGCGATCAAGGAAAAGACCCGGCTGGTCGAGCAGTTCAAATCACACAACGCGGTGCTGCGCAATTCCCTGGCATTCCTGCCGACCGCCGAAGACGACATCCAGCAACCGCTGACTCAAGTGGTCGGCGTCGACCCGCTGCAACTGCAGAACATCGCCACCGACACCTATGACTTGCTGCTCAGCAGCCTGGAGTTTGCACAGGTCACTTCCGATGAGCGCGCCGCCGACATTCTGGTTGGCCTGAACAAGTTGGGCGTGAACCAAGAGCGCTTGCCCGAAGCCTTCCACGTCCCGCTCGACACCTTGAGCAACCACGTCGCGCTGATTCTGCGCGAGCAACCGATCGTCAACGGCCTGCTGGAAAAAATCGAAGCGGTGGCGGTCGCGCAACGCCTGGACAACATCAACAACCTGCTCAACGAGGACCAGCAGCGGGCCGACGCAGTGAATCAGCGCTACCACTTTTTCATGCTGGTGTTTTCGGTGTTGCTGGTGCTGTTGCTGGTGTATCTGGCGATTCGCCTGATGCGCAGTTTTTCCGAGATCAGTCGCGTCAACAGCGCCCTGCAAACGGCCAACAATGACCTCGAACAGCGCGTCGAAGAACGCACCCGCGAACTCAAAGACACCCAAAGTGAATTGCTCGACACCGCGCGCCAAGCCGGCATGGCCGAGATCGCCACCAACGTGTTGCACAACGTCGGCAACGTGCTCAACAGCGTGAATATTTCCGCCGACCTGGTCACCCGCAAACTGCGCAACAGCAAGGCATTGGGGCTGGGCAAAGCCATGCAATTGATCAATCAGCATCCGCATGATCTGGGCACGTTTCTGGATGACGACGAGAAAGGCAAGTTGCTCCCCGGCTACCTCAATCAACTGGTGGAAGCGATTGCGCTGGAGCACCAGGGCATGGCCGACGAACTGGCGCAATTGACCAAGAGCGTCGATCACATCAAGGACATCGTCTCCACCCAGCAGTCCTATGCCGGCGCCAGTAGCCTGCTGGAACCGCTGCACATCAGCGAACTGCTGGAAGACGCCTTGCGCATGAACTCCGGCGCCCTCACCCGCCACCACGTCACGGTGGTCAAGGATTACGCCGAAGTGCCGCAGGTGATGGGCGACAAACACCGCTTGCTGCTGATTCTGATCAACCTGATCAGCAACGCCAAATACGCGATGTCCGACCTCAGTAACCGTCCACGGCAAATAACCCTCGGGGTGAAAATCGTCGACGCAAATCTTCTGCAAATCAGCGTCAAGGATGACGGCGAAGGCATCCTCGAGGAAAACATGACGCGCATCTTTGCCCACGGTTTCACCACTCGCAAGGACGGCCACGGCTTCGGTTTGCACAGCTGCGCGCTGGCCGCCATCGAGATGAACGGCCACCTCACGGCGTACAGCGACGGACCGGGCAAAGGCGCGCGGTTCACCCTGCAAATTCCCTTGAAAACCGTGGAGGACGACGCATGAGCACGGTTTTGAACCGCCGCATTTTGCTGATCGATGACACGCCGTCGATTCACGTGGATTTTCGCAAAATCCTGATGCCGGAACCGCCGCTGCACGAACTCGATGAGATGGAAGCGACGCTGTTCGGCGGCGATAGCAAACCCGAGCGCGCGTTGTTCGAACTCGATTCGGCGTTCGGTGGCCAGGAAGGCCTCGGCAAACTCAAATCCGCCCTGAAGGAAGATCGGCCCTACGCCATGGCGTTCGTCGACATGCGCATGCCCGAAGGCTGGGACGGAGCGCAGACCATCGAACATCTGTGGCACGAAGACCCGCGCCTGCAAGTGGTGGTGTGCACCGCCTACTCGGATTATTCGTGGGACGAACTGCTCGAGCGTTTGCACGCGCATGACCGCGTGCTGATCCTGAAAAAACCCTTCGACAACATCGAAGTCCAGCAGATGGCCAACACCTTGCTGACCAAGTGGCACATGACCGAACGCGCCAGCGTCCAGGTCGATCATCTGGGGCAAATGGTCGAGCACCGGACGAGGCAATTTCAGGAGGCCAGCGTCGAACTGCAACGGGAAATCGACGAGCGCAAATTGCTCGAATCACAACTGGTGCAATCGGAGAAACTCGCCTCGCTGGGGCAACTGGCGGCGGGCGTCGCGCATGAAATCAACAACCCGATCGGCTTCATTTCTTCCAATCTCGGCTGCCTCGACGGCTACTTCAAACAGTTGCAGGAAATGCTCGACGCCTACCGTGGCGCCGAAGAAGCAATCAGCTCGCCCGAAGTCATCGAACGCCTCGGCGTGCTGCGCGAACGGGTGGAGCTGGAGTTTTTGCGCGAAGACATTCCGTTGCTGATCAAGGAATCCAAGGACGGCATCAGCCGCGTCGGGCAGATCGTCAAGGACCTGAAGGACTTCTCGCGGGTCGACTCCAATCAGGAATGGCAGTGGGCCGATTTGCATCAGGGCATCGAGTCGACGCTGAACATCGTCGCCAATGAGCTGAAGTACAAGGCTGACGTGGTGAAGGATTATCAGGTTTTGCCGGAAATCGAATGCCTGCCGTCGCAGATCAACCAAGTGATCATGAACCTGATCGTCAACGCCTCGCAGGCGATTGGCACGGAACGCGGGGTGATCACTTTGCGCACCGGGCTGACGGGGGAAACGGCGTGGTTCGAAGTCGCCGACACCGGCTCGGGCATCGAGGCGCAATGCCTGAAGAAAATCTTCGACCCGTTCTTCACCACCAAACCGATTGGCCAAGGGACCGGGCTGGGGTTGTCATTGTCGTACGGGATCGTCAAAAAGCATCACGGCGAAATCTCGGTGAGCAGCGTCGTCGGCGAAGGCACAACCTTTCGCGTCGAATTGCCACTGCGCCAAACCAAATTAGCCAGCTAACCCGCACTCCTGTAGGAGCTGAGCTTGCTCGCGAAGGCGTCGGGTCAGCCAACTCATTCGCTGACTGACACACAGCTTTCGCGAGCAAGCTCGGCTCCCACAAAAAGCGAGGTCTTGCGTTGGCCGTTGTCCCCCCCCGATCCCTGTAGGAGCTGAGCTTGCTCGCGAAGGCGTCGGGTCAATCAACTCATTCGCTGACTGACACACCGCTATCGCGAGCAAGCTTTGCTCCTACAAGAGCGGGGGCTGGCGTTGGACGTTGTCCCCCCCGATCCCTGTTGGGGGTCAGGTGGTTTCCTGGAAGTCCATTTCCGGCGGCTGGCGGCGGAAGCCGCTGGTGAGGATCGCGAGGTACACCACGCCGATCGCCAGCCAGCTCAGGCCGAGGTAAATCGCCAGGTGGTCGAGGCTGACCATCAGCCACAAATCGGCGAGCAGGCCAATGAACGGGAATACCAGGAACAGCACAAACTCCCGCGCACCGCGATTCTGTGCGCCGATCCAGTAATGAAAAATCACCGACAAATTCACCAGGCTGAACGCGAGGAACGCGCCGAAGTTGATGAACGAGGTCGAGGTCGTCACGTCGAGTTTCAGCGCCAGCAACGCCACCACTGCGCACAACAGGATGCTGTTGACCGGCGTGCCGAAACGCTCATGCAGGGTGCCGAAAAACGACTTTGGCAGCACGCCGTCGCGGCCCATGGCGAACAGCAATCGCGAGCCGCTGGCCTGCGCCGACAGACCCGAAGCGAATTGGCCGACGATCAGGCCGATGAGGAATATCGAGACAAACAGGTCGCCGCCGATGTTGCGCGCGATCTCGTAAGCCGCCGAGTCGACGCTGTCGAACTGGAACGACGGGTGCGCGATCTGCACGAAGTACGAGACGCCGACGAAGATCAAGCCGCCGATCAAGGTGATCAGCATGATCGCCCGCGGAATGGTGCGGCGCGGGTCGCGGGTTTCTTCGGTGAGGGTGCTGACTGCGTCGAAGCCGAGGAACGAATAACAGGCGATGGCCGCGCCGCTCATGATCAGCGGCATGTGCATGTCGCCGTTGAAGAACGGTTTGAGCGTCCACAGCGGCGTGCTCGCGTCGCCGCCAATGTAGTGGATGCACAGCACGACGAACGCAATCAGCACCAGAAATTGCACGAGCATCAGCAAGGCGTTGATGCCGTTGGCGAGTTTCAGGCCGACGATGTTGATCGCGCTGGTGACGCCGATGAACGTCAGCACCCAGACCCACTGCGGCACTGCCGGGAACGCCGAGTTGAGGTACGCGGCGCCGATCAGCCAGATCGCCATCGGCAGGAACAGGTAATCGAGCAGCACCGCCCAACCGGCGATGAAACCGAGTTTCGGGCTGATGGCTTTGCGCACGTAGCTGTACGCCGAGCCGGCCACCGGGAACGCGGCGGCCATGCGTCCGTAGCTCATGGCGGTGAAGAACATGGCCACCAGCGCCGCGAGATACGCGGCCGGAACCATGCCGGCGGTGGATTGCGCGAGGATGCCGAACGTGCCGAGCACGATGATCGGCGTCATGTAGGCGATGCCGAACAGCACCACCGAACCCAATGACAGGGTGCGTTGCAAACGAGCCATGAGCGACTACTCCGAATTTATTGGTTTTATGGCAGAGCCGAGTTCGGCAAAAATTATGTCAACGTCAAAAGCCACCCCTCACCCCAGCCCTCTCCCCAGAGGGGAGAGGGGGAAAGGGGGCAGATCTCCATAGGTTTCAGATCCTGGGTTCGACTGGGTATTCCTTTTCAATCCTGGATTCGACTGGGTATTCCTTTTCAATCCTGGGTTCGATTGGGTATTCCTTTTCAATCCTGGGTTCGATTGGTTATTCCCTTTCAATCCTGGATTCGACTGGGTATTCCTTTTCAATCTTGGGTTCGATTGGGTATTTCTTTTCAATCTTGGATTCGACTGGGTATTCCTTTTCAATCCCGGGTTCGACTGGGTATTTCTTTTCAATCTTGGGGTTCGACGGGGTATTTCTTTTCAATCCCGGGTTCGACTGGGGACTTTTTTTCAACTCTGTGTTCAGCTCGATATTTCAGGTCGCCGCAAAATGTCCAGTCACCTCGGTCAGTCCCCTCTCCCCCTTGGGGAGAGGGTTAGGGTGAGGGGCGGTTCCAACTGACACACCGCTTGATACCTAGCGCTGCGGAATCAGCAACTCGCGCAATCCATCGGCATGCTCGACAATCTCCCCCGGCAATTTCAGCCGCTGATCATCCAGATAGCGATAGTCCTGGCGCGCCGCCGCCAACTGCGGCAAATCCAGTTCAACGGCAAACTGCCCTTCCTCGCGCCCGGCCTCGAACAACAACGTGCCCAGCGGATCGACCAGCGCACTGCCGCCGGCAAACAGCAACCCGCCGTCACCCTCCTCCACCCGATTGACCATCAGCGCGAACGCCTGGTTTTCCTGGGCGCGGGCCATGATCGCGGTGCGATGGGTCGGGCCGTACGGGTCCATGTTGCCGTTGGTCACCAGCAACACTTCGGCGCCCAACTGCGCCAGGGCTCGCGCGCTTTCCGGGAATTCGATGTCGTAGCAAATCAGCAAACCGACGCGCACCCCGTTCCACAGACACGTGGCGTAACGGTCGCCCGCTTCATAAACGCCGCGATCCGAGGCCCACAAATGCGTCTTGCGATAACGCAAGGCAATGCCTTCGGGGGTAATCAGCAACGTGGTGTTGTAAAACCGGCCGTTGTCGCGCTCGGCCATGCCGACCACCACGGCAATATCGCGCTCGCGGGCAGCGGCGAGCACCGCGCGGACGGTCGGGCCGTCCAGCGTTTCGGCGACTTGCGCCACGGTTTGTGCGGAGGGGAAGCCCATCAAGTGGCCTTCGGGGAACATGATCAGTTGCGTGTCGGCAGCGCAGGCAGCAATCGCCGCCAGCGCGCGTTCGAGGTTGTAAGCCGTGTCATTGTCACGGCCAGCCAATTGGGCGAGTTCGACCTTCATGGGTATTCCTTGTTATGGCGCCGGGGCAGCAGAAAGATTGCCCGGTCGGTGTCTGTGCGCCAGTATGCGCAGCAAGCAACCGGCCAGGGAATCACGCGGCCGGGGTAACCCGATAGGGGTAGACGCATGACACTTTCGCTGGATGACATCGCCTGGCACCGCTCGGTCGGGCAATTGATCGACGCCCTCGACAAGCCCAATTTCTGGACGCAACTGCTGCGTTTGCTCGATCAATACGTGGATTTCGACAGCTGGGTGGTGCTGCTATTCAGCGCCGAGCAACACCCGCAGGTGTTCGCCGAATGCCCCGGCGAGGACGGCAGCCCCGATCAGCTGTTTCAGGATTACCTGCGCGGTTTGTACCTGCTCGATCCGTTCTACATTGCCTGCCGCGAACAATCGCGCACCGGGCTTTATCGACTCTCGGAAGTCGCGCCCGAGCACTTCGAGCTGACCGAGTATTACCAGCGCTACTTTCGTCTGAATGTGGTCGCCGACGAAATCCAGTTCAATTGCCAACTAGAAGGCGACCGCACGCTGTGCCTGTCGCTGGGCAGCAAACAACGCTTCAGCGCGCAGCAGATTGCCTTGCTGTCGCTGATCCAGCCGTGGGTGCTGGGCCTGTTACGCCAGCGCCTGCCCTATGAAATCAACGAAGTCGTGGCGCTCGCCCCGGCGCCGCCGCAAACCGATTGGCGGGTGCAACTCGAAGCCTCGGTGCAACAACTCAAAGGCGCGCAACTGACCGCCCGCGAGCTCGACGTCGGGCGCCTGATGCTCAGCGGTTGCTCCAGTAAAGAAATCGCCCGCAAGCTGGAAATCTCCGTCGAAACCGTGAAAGTCCATAAGAAACACATGTACAGCAAGCTCGGGATCAAATCCCAACAGGAGCTGTTTTCAATATTCCTGCAAGCACAAAATGCCTGAAGCAACACGATCCTGTAGGAGCAAAGCTTGCTCGCGAAGAGGCCTCCACATTCAACATGGATGCTGGCCAATACACCGCCATTGCGAGCAAGCTTTGCTCCTACAGCAAACGCCACGGTCCCTGTAGGAGCGAAGCTTGCTCGCGAAGAGGCCATCACATTCAACATGGATGCTGGCCGACACACCGCCATCGCGAGCAAGCTTTGCTCCTACAGGGGATAGCGTGTTGCACACAACCGAGTCCGAACCCAGGGAAACCGTATGAGCCTGTCACTCCTGAGCCGCTACGCGTTCTTTGCCGCGTGCGTCATTTTCACCCTCGCCAGCCTGCCATTTCTGCACCACGAATGGCTTTGGCCATTCACCGCCGTCACCGGCGTCCTCAGCCTGATCGGCCTGTTCGATCTGCTGCAGAGCCCGCACGCCGTGCGCCGCAACTACCCGATCCTCGGCAATATCCGTTACCTGGTCGAAGGTATTCGCCCGGAAATCCGCCAATACCTGCTCGAATCCGACAGCGACGCCCTGCCCTTCTCCCGGGCCCAGCGCTCGCTGGTGTACTCGCGGGCGAAAAACGAAAGCGCCGATAAACCGTTCGGCACCTTGATCGATGTCTATCAGGCCGGTTTCGAGTTCATCGGCCACTCCATGCGCCCGGCGCCGTTGACCGACCCGAGCAGTTTTCGCGTCACCGTCGGCGGTCCGCAATGCACCCAGCCGTACTCGGCGTCGGTGTTCAACATCTCCGCGATGAGCTTCGGTTCGCTCAGCGCCAATGCGATTCGCGCGTTGAACCAGGGCGCCAAGCTCGGCAATTTCGCCCACGACACCGGCGAAGGCAGCATCAGCGCTTATCACCGTGAAAACGGTGGCGACCTGACTTGGGAACTCGGCAGCGGCTACTTCGGTTGCCGCACCGCCGAAGGCCGTTTTGACCCCGAGCGTTTCGCCGCACAAGCGCAAACGCCGCAAGTGCGGATGATCGAAATCAAGCTGAGCCAAGGCGCCAAACCCGGCCACGGCGGGATCCTGCCCAAGCACAAGGTGACCAAGGAAATCGCCGAAACGCGCGGCATCATGATGGGCGAAGATTGCATCTCGCCGTCACGCCACAGCGCGTTCTCGACGCCGGTCGAATTGATGCAATTCATCCAGCAACTGCGTGAACTGTCCGGCGGCAAACCCGTCGGTTTCAAGTTTTGCCTGGGTCATCCGTGGGAATTCATGGGCATTGCCAAAGCGATGCTGGAAACCGGCATCCTCCCGGACTTCATCGTCGTCGACGGCAAGGAAGGCGGGACCGGCGCCGCCCCGGTGGAATTCACCGACCACATCGGCGTGCCGATGCGCGAAGCTTTGCTGTTCGTGCACAACACCCTGGTCGGCCTGAACCTGCGGGACAAAATCAAACTCGGCGCCAGCGGCAAAATCGTCAGCGCTTTCGACATCGCCAGCGTCCTCGCCATCGGCGCCGACTGGGCCAACTCGGCGCGCGGCTTTATGTTCGCCATCGGCTGCATCCAGTCGCAAAGCTGCCACACCAACAAATGCCCAACCGGCGTCGCCACCCAGGACACCCTGCGCCAACGCGCCTTGGTGGTGCCGGACAAAGCCCAGCGCGTGTTCAACTTCCACCGCAATACGCTCAAGGCACTGGCGGAAATGCTCGCCGCTGCGGGGCTGGAACACCCGTCGCAACTGTCGGCCAAACACTTGGTGCGACGCATGTCAGCGACCGAAATCAAGTTGTTCTCGCAGTTGCATGTGTTCCTGAAACCGGGGGAATTGCTCACCGGCGAAGTCAGCGGCGAGTTTTATTCGCGGATGTGGCAGATGGCGCGGGCGGACAGTTTTGAGCCCAATGAGGTGGCGGCTGCTTGAGTGTCGGTATTTTCAAGACTCCTGTGTGCGAGCCAGCACCAGTTTCGAAAACGGAAAACCGCACACCAGGCTGATCAGCGCAAAGCAGACCACGGTCACAAGCCCCGGTAGCTGGCGCATATCGGCAAATTCACCGACGCCGTAACTGACGACACCCATCAACAACATGAACAGCAGATACGCCAACAGCGGTATCTCGCTTTCAACGGTGTAGAGCGTATTCAAATACAACGAAAACACCGCTGCCACACCAAACGCCGTCAAATTACTGATGGCCTGAGTGAGTTCCGCAGCGGTGTAGAGGACAAAAAATACCTGCGCATGAATCAGTGTGTTGACCACGCCGATGGTCGCGTATGCGCTGAAGCCTTTCCAGAAAGTCATGCCGGCTCACCTAACCCTGATCGCGACTGCGCGAGCCTCTCAAACTAGGGTCATGCCTGAATGCCGTCTACTGTCAGAAGTTACAGTCAAACGATCCGCAGACGTGCGCTCACCAGCGCAACTCCACTACCGGCGCCGGTTCCTTCATGACGATAAAACCGTAATCGCCGATCAGGTAAATGCGGTAGTACAAGCTGTCGACCACCGGGGCAAAACCTTGGTAACCGACCCGCGTCGCATTACGCCGCTCGCGCTCGGCGACGACGTTGGTGATTCCGACTTTCGGCAGGTTTTCGGCGAGCATGTAGTAGTCGGTGTTGAGCAGATAATGCAGCACCGGCAGTTGCCGGAACGAACCCGCCGCCGCCGTCAGCCAGTGATCGGAATAAGTCACCGACAGATAAATGCGTTTGGCGTCGCGCAGCGCCGGGCGTGAGGCGATGTCGTAGCTCAAGGCATTCAGCGCGGCGGTGGCGAAGGTTTTCTGCAGCACCAGCACGCGGCCGTAGGCGTAGGACAGCGAAAGCATCGCCAACAGGGGAATCAGCAACAGCAGTGGCAATCGCCGGTGCACGCGGGTTAACGCCAGATGGCTGAGGTAGAACACCAATAACAGCAGCACCGAAAACCCCATCAAGGTGCGCGCGCCTTCATTGAAATCACGGAACAACAGCGCGGCGCCGGGGACGAGCAGAACAATCAGCGCCACGCTCAGCAGGCACAGCAAAGCGAATCCGGCGCGCTGCATACGCGTTGTCTGACGCTCGATCACCCGCCGCCCGATAAGAACGCTGCCGGTAATCGCGGTCAGCAACAACGCCGCGAACACCCAGGCGAATCCGCCGTGAAACAGCAGCCCGACTTTTTCCAATACTCGGCCGATATTGATGCCGACTTGCAGCAACGGGTCCGCCGAGCCATCAAGCAAACCGGTGCGGCCCGGTTTCATGTAGGCGTACGCCGTGACGCCATAGATCAGCAGGGCCAAACCCAATTGCGCGAGTTTCCAGGCGATCAATCGATGCCAATCGGGCTGCCGATGATGTGCCCAGCGCAGCAATTCCAGGCAACACAAACCGAGGAACACATTGATGCTGACCTGATAGAGACCAAGCCCCAAGGCAATCAGCAACGCGGGAATGGTCAAGGTCTGGACCCGCGATGCACCGCGAAAGGTCATCGCGCCGATCACCGCCACCAGGCTCAACGTCATCGCCGGGCCATCGTATTGATAGGAGAGGTTCTGCAGGAAAAACGGGTTGTACCAAAACCCCAGCACCACCAGGCAATGGCTCAACGTCGGTGCGACAAAGTAGTGGAACGTCAGGCGGGTCAACGCCCAGGCCATCGCCAACGTCGCGAGCAACAGCGGTAACGGAAAGATGTTCGGCGCCGCGTCGGTGAAAGTCAGCCCGTTGTAGAACAGCTGCGTGAACAACCGCCCCTCCCCGGCCCAACCCGTGCCGGCGGCGAGCGAACGCCAGTTGTCATCGATGTATGGGTGGTCGGCGAGGATCAGCGGCAACACGTAGGCAAACGTTGCCAGCACAAAGAATAATCCGACGCGGCGGGCGCCGAGTTCTCTGTCGAGCCAGTCGCGCATCCTCATGTCCGCGCCCCTTGGGGTGACTGCGTTTAACCCATAAGGTATTGAACGCAGCGCTGGCGATTGCTCTGCGATTTTTCGACCAACGGTGGGGCCGGGCAATATCCCGTAATATCCCGACTTTGCATTTGTCGCCCGATCACGCGACCCTGCGCGCCGCCGATGTGCGGCACGCACCCTTTTGTATTGCGTGACACTCCTTTTAATACACGTTCAAGAGCACTCAGCCATGACGTCTGAACGCGATCATCGAATCGACTTTTTCCGCGGCCTGGCGCTGATCTTCATTTTCTGGGATCACGTGCCGCACAACCCGCTGGGGCAAATCACCCTGCGCAATCTCGGCTTCAGCGATGCCGCAGAAATCTTCGTGTTTCTCGCCGGCGTCGCGGCGGTGATGGCTTACGGCAAGATCCTCAAGCGCGACGGTTATCTGATCGCCTGCCTGAAAATCCTTCGGCGCACCTGGGTGCTGTACGTGGTGCATATCTTCTTGCTGGCGATGCTGATGGGCATTGTGTTCTTCGCCAACAGCCACGTGGAAACCCGCGATCTGGTCGAGGAAATGGGCCTGCACCACTTCATCACCAACCCGCAGCAGGCGTTGACGGACGAACTGCTGCTGCGCTTCAAACCCAACCTGATGGACCCGTTGCCGCTGTATATCGTGCTGCTCGCGGGTTTGCCGCTGGTGTTGCCGTTGCTGGTGCGCGCGCCGTGGGCGGTGGTGGCGGTGTCGACGGCGGTGTACTTGCTGGCGCCGCCGCTGGGCTGGAACCTCGCGGCGATCAAGGACGGCGTCTGGTATTTCAATCCGGTGACCTGGCAATTGCTGTTTGTGCTCGGCGGCGCGACGGCGATTATCGGCCAACGGCCACGGGCGCCCGACACCCGCTCGCTGCTGCGCCAGCCGTTATTCATGGCGGCAGCGGTGTATGTGCTGCTGGCCGGGGTGATTACGCTGTTGTGGCGCTGGCCGCAAATCCATGACGCGCTGGTGCCGGCGTGGCTGAGTAATCTGCTGTATCCGATCAGTAAGACCGATCTGTCGCCGGTGCGCCTGGTGCATTTCCTCGCGTTGGCCTACGTCACCGCCAAGCTGTTGCCGGGCAGCGCCTGGACGCAAAACTGGCTGGCGCAGCAGAGTTGCCGGATGGGCCGTTATTCGCTGGAAATCTTCTGCCTCGGCGTGTTGCTGGCGCCGCTGGCGGACATGATCAATGCGATGACCGGCGATGCGTTCGCGATGCAGATCTTCACCGCACTGGTGGGTGTTGGTTTGATGGCGTTGCTGGGCGCGTGGCTGGATCTGAACAAGCGGCTGACCGCGCCAGTTGCCACTCATTCGGCGGCGCCTGCGCAGCGTCTTCCCTCGTAGCCAGTGCCGCTGTAAACGCAAAAGCCCCGATCATCACGACCGGGGCTTTTGTGTTTCAGGCATTGGATTTACGAAGCTGAACGCACCGCACCTTGGGTGACGTTAGTCGGTTGCAGCTTGAACACGTAGAACAACACCGTCAGCAACACCAGGAACGCCGGGCCGACATACAGCGCCACGCGAGTGTCCGGAAAGTAGGCCATCAGACCAACCACCAGCACCAGGAACGCCAACGCCAGGTACGAGCTGACCGGGTACAGCCACATCTTGTATTTCAGGCCGGCACGTTCGCTGGCGCTCAGGCCTTTGCGGAATTTCAGCTGCGCCAGGAGGATCATCACCCAGGTCCAGATCGCGCCGAACGTGGCAATCGCGGTAACCCAGACGAAAACTTTTTCCGGGACCAGATAGTTGAGCAGCACGCCGACCAGCAGCGCAGCAATCGACAGCAGCAGCGCGCGACGCGGCACACCGTTGCTCGACGTGGTGGCGAAACCGGCCGGGGCCTGGCCATTCTGCGCCAGGCTATAGAGCATGCGCCCGGTGCTGAAAATGCCGCCGTTGCACGACGACAGCGCTGCGGTGATCACCACGAAGTTGATGATGCCAGCGGCAGTTTTGATCCCCAGACGCTCGAAGGTCATGACAAACGGGCTGCCCTGGGTGCCGATTTCGTTCCACGGGTAGATCGACAGGATCACGAACAGCGCGCCGACGTAGAACAGCAGGATCCGCCAGAACACCGAGCCGATTGCGTTGGGAATGGTTTTCTGCGGGTTTTTCGCTTCGCCGGCAGTCAGGCCGATCATCTCGACGCCGAGGTAGGCGAACATGACCATTTGCAGTGACATCAACACGCCTTGCACGCCGTTCGGCATGAAGCCGCCGTGGGCCCAAAGGTTGGAGACGCCGAGCGCCACACCATCGTTGCCGAAACCGAAGGCGATCACGCCGATGCCGCCGATGACCATGGCGATGATGGTGACGATCTTGATCAGGGCGAACCAGAATTCGAATTCACCGAAGGCTTTGACCGCGATCAGGTTGATCGTGCCCATGCTGACCAGCGCCGACAGCGCCCAGATCCAGCGCGGCACGTCGGGGAACCAGACGCCCATGTAAACGGCCACTGCGGTGATTTCGGCAACGCAGGTCACCAGCCACAGGAACCAGTAATTCCAACCGGTGAGGAAGCCGGCCAATGGCCCGAGGTAGTCTTGGGCGTAACGGCTGAAAGAGCCGGCGACCGGGTTGTGCACGGCCATTTCGCCGAGGGCGCGCATGATCACCAGGATCGCCAGACCGCCGATGATGTAGGAAAGCATGATGGCCGGGCCGGCCATTTCAATCGCCTTGGCCGAACCGAGGAACAGGCCGACACCGATACAGGCGCCGAGCGCCATCAAGCGAATATGCCGTTCGCCAAGTTCGCGTTTAAGCGGACCGCCCTGAGCGGTCTCGCCTTGGGGCAGATGATTGCCTGCTGGCATGGGGGTACAACCTCGTCTTGTTATTGGATATGACCACCGAGTATCGAAGCGTCGACCGATAAGCCGTTGCTTGCCTGAAACCGCGCTTGCCTTTTGAGCAAACGCGTCTTGTAGGACAAAACCTGCAAGATCAGCGGGGCGTGCAGTATAAAAACCTTCCCGCAGGGTTTTTCACTCTATAACCCACAACATTCAGCGACAACTCTCGCCAAAAGCCCGGTTTACGGAGGGGCATTACCTGCGTTTTGTCAGATTATTCGTCGCAAAAACGCTGGCGATTATTGCACAGCAATGGTGCATCGTCATGTCTGCGGATGGCTTGGGGAGGCGGTTGAGGTGTCTAGCGCGCGGATTGTGGGTGAAGACATCCTGTGGCGAGCGAGCTTGCTCGCGTTTGAGTGTGCAGCGCTCACAAAACCTTGGGGCCGCTGCGCAGCCCAGCGCGAGCAAGCTCGCTCGCCACAGGGGGTGGTGCTCGTGCATGACCTGATGGCAGCAGGCTCATTTGCTGAATTGTGCAGGCTTCTGGACCTAACCCCGACTTGTGGCGAGCGAGCTTGCTCGCGTTTGAGTGCGCAGCGCTCACAAAACCTTGGGGCCGCTGCGCAGCCCAGCGCGAGCAAGCTCGCTCACCACTGGGGCAGGTTGGATGTTCGACTCCTGCAAGAGCTTCAGACTTTTCGCACAGCATTTGCCGGCGGGAGTAGGAAGGTGGAGCACTAGGGTTAATGCAGGTCATCGTGAAAGGACGCCATGGAATGCATCCACATCCAAATTCACACCTGTTGCGTCTTGGCCGCTGGTCAGAGCCGGGACGAGGTTATCTCATTACGGTCGTGGTGCATGAACGACGACGGATCTTCAGTGATTGGCGCTCGGGGCGGCTACTGGTTGCTGAACTCAGGCGCGCGCATGACGAGCAATGGGTTAACTCGATTGCCTGGGTGATCATGCCGGACCACCTGCACTGGCTGGTGCAACTCGAACAACGGTCGCTGGCAAAACTGATGCAGGCCATCAAGTCGCGTAGCACCCTGACAATAAACAGAGCCACGGGAAATAAAGGGGCGTTCTGGCAGCAGGGTTATCACGACCGAGCGCTCCGCGATGGCGAGGATCTACGGCCCTATGCTCGATACATCGTCGCCAACCCATTGCGTGCGGGCCTGGTGAAAAACATCGGCGACTACCCACTGTGGGATGCCTGCTGGCTATGAATAACACTCAACCCTGTGGCGAGCGAGCTTGCTCGCGCTTGAGTGCGCAGCGCTCACAGAATCTTGGGGCCGCTGCGCTGCCCAGCGCGAGCAAGCTCGCTCGCCACGGGGGTTGTGGTTGTGCATGGCTTTGAGGAAGCAGGCTCGGGTGCTGATTGAACGGGCTTCTGAGCATCAACCGTCACTTGTGGCGAGCGAGCTTGCTCGCGCTTGAGTGCGCAGCGCTCACAGAATCTTGGGGCCGCTGCGCTGCCCAGCGCGAGCAAGCTCGCTCGCCACGGGGGTTGTGGTGGTGCATGGCTTTGTGGAAGCAGGTTCGGGCGCTGATCGAACGGGCCTCTCAGCATCAACCGTCACTTGTGGCGAGCGAGCTTGCTCGCGCTTGAGTGCGCAGCGCTCACAGAATCTTGGGGCCGCTGCGCTGCCCAGCGCGAGCAAGCTCGCTCGCCACAGGTTTTTTGGTGTGATTCATGAGCCGATTGGAAGCAGGCTTCCTGCTTGGCAAACTCCCGGCCTCGGAAATTTCTCCACCCACAATTTTTTCACCAACGCCAACCACCGACTAAGCTTCAGACAAGTCCGATCAATCTGCGTGAATGGATCAGTCGACTATGGGCGCTTTATGGCAAACCGATTCGAGTAAAACCGTGGTTCCGACTGAACGTGTGGATGAAGCGCCTTTACCTGAAAAATCCCGTCGTAACCGGCACGGCTGGAAGGCGTTCTGGTTGTTGCTGCTGATTATCGCGGTTGCCTTGGGGTTGGCGGCTGCCAAGGAAATGCGCACATCGAAATTTCAATCCACCGAGGTCAGCAAATTTGCCGCGTCCCTGAGTTATGAGCTGCAACCCGGCCCCAGCGATGCGATTCGCTATCCGGGCGCCGGCCCGTTTGATTTGCGTTTGGGCTACAGCGCCATGGACGATTTCCTGCCGCGCCTGCTCAAGCGAAATTACATCGTTGCCGCGCAAACGCGTTTTTCCCCGGAGCTGATGAGTTATAGCGACCGGGGCTTTTTCGTGCCCTACGCGGAAAAAATCCAGGCCGGCCTGACCATCACCGATTGCCGCGCGGCGCCGCTGTATCAGTTCAACTACCCGCAACAGCTCTACGCCAGCTTCGACGCGATTCCGCCGGTGGTGGTCAACAGCTTGTTGTTCATCGAAAACCGCTTCCTGCTCGACCCGAAACAACCCATGGCCAACCCCGCCGTCGACTGGCCGCGCTTCGGCATGGCGGCGTGGTCGCAAGTCGCGAAGATCATG